>CAMFVG010000028.1 GCA_945992055.1 uncultured Clostridia bacterium
AAGTAGATTATTAGTAATTTGTGCTTTGGGATTGGGTATGTTGATGGTTGGCTGCGGAAGTAAGGACACGCAAGCAGTAAAGCAGATTGAGGAGAATAAAGTTGAGGCTGTAGAGGTTATTGCAGAGGATAATAAGCAAAAAGACAATACTCAGGAAGATAAAGATAATAATACAGAAGAAACTAATGCAGAACTGATTCAAAAAGTTCAATCAAATGAAACGGAACAAGATAAAGTCAGTGAAGATAAAGTGAGTCCTGTCAGGATTGACATGACAACAACAAATTATGAGTATTATCTGGGAGAAATTGACTATGTCCCCCAAACTGACAGTTTTAAAGCGAATCAGCTATTTGGATTTAACAAACCTGAAGAATACAAGGAAGCGGGATCGGCAAGTAGAAGTGTAGAAGAAATGCCAGATGTGATTGTGTATACCGAGAGTGACTTTTCAAATCAGATTACAGGTGAAAGTATTATTGTTGGAATGCCGGAAAACGCAAACTACCTAAAAAGATTTATTAATAGAGATATATTTACAAGCGGAGAAGAAATCAGTGATATCAATTATAGTAAATACATTTTGGATAATTTGGAAAAAGGAGGAAGCATAGATACAATATATGGAACGACACGCATAGTATACCAAACAGCTACAAACAGTTATTCTGGAAATGTTGAAAAATCAGAGTTGGCATTATTTAATGTCAATGGCTGTGATATATTAATTAAGTATATCTATCCAACAGGATCACGAAGCATCTTTTGAGGGAAATTTAGAGAAAGTATTAGCAGAGATGGTCGAAGAATAATAATCAGAATTTAACAAAGTACCGAGCCTTCGCTGGCACTTTCAGATTGTAGAAAAGTCCCGCACTCTTGTGCGGGATTTTTTTGCATAGCAGTCTTTAAACAAACCACCGGCTAAGCCGGTGGTGCTGATTATATGTCAATTCTTGGACATATAATCTGTTTGGTTCGTGGTACGGATTTTGTGTTAAAATCTGATGGAATTCGAGGTGGAATACTGTATAATATGTTTATCAGAAAACCGATAATTTAGATTGGGCGAGCGAATGTAAAGCGGAGATATCGTAATGTATACTTATGATGAAGAAAAAAAGAGGTTCTTCTTCACAAATGATTTAGAGGAATACCTTTTAGATTATGGTGTTGAGATTGAACATATTAAAAATATGCAAAGTAGAGTTCTAGAACAAGATAGAGATGTTTATCAAGATTTTCCGGAAATAGATTCTCCGGAAAGAGGATATGTTGCTTTGGTACCCTTGGACAAGGTAATAGGAACATCTAGAGCTGATGTAGGATTTAGCGTATATGAAAATGTTAGGACGATGTATCGGGGAGATCGCGAGCCATATCGATTTGAAAACTGTTTTAGTTATTTTGAGAAGTTTTCGTTGGAAGAATTAAAAAAGTCCTATGAACAGTTACATAATCCAGTTAAGATGGTGTATTACGTTGATGATGATAAATATTTTGTATCAAATGGTGGAAATCATAGGACTCTTACGGCGATGCTTGTTGGTGCAGAGTATATTCGAGCAGAAGTTACAAATGGATATTGCAATGAATTAAAAAAGAAAAAATACATGTACAGCAAGGAATTTAAGAGTAAGTACAATATTGTAAAGATTATGAGTTCAGGAAACATATATGATATTTCATTTAAGGATAAATATGGTGTTTATGAAGTTTGCGGATATTTGGGTCCAACACAGGAAGAAAATCTATTTTCATTTTTGGAGCGTTTATCTAAAACGATTGACACAGAATGTAAAAAAGTTTATCGAATTATTAAAATGCCGATATTTGTGCAAAAAATTGTACTGTTCTATGAAAAAAATCACAGAATAGAGCAATATATTCAAAAGAAATATTTGACTCAAGAGGAACAAATATTTTGGAGATACAGAATGCCGGTTGCATTGTACGATTTATAATTAGGTGAATTTGCGGTTTATAAATATTTGATGATGTGTTTGGGTTTATAAGAAAAATATGTTATTGTAAACGACCAGTCATGAAGAGATAAGAAAGGAATTAAAAGAAATGTTAGTTAGATGAACATCGGTAAAAGGTAAATTAACCGATGTTTACTATTATATAGAAATATATAATTGACTAAATATCATAAAAGTAATAAAATATATTTATGCAATGCATAAAGAGGTGGACTATGGAAGCAAAAGATGAATTGAGAAAATTAAGAGAAAGTACCGGTATGAACCGGAAAGAATTTTGTGAGTACTTTGAAATTCCGTATATGACGGAAACTGATTGGGAATTAGGAAATAGAAGAGTTCCGCAGTACCTTTTGCGGTTGATGGCATATAAGATTGAAACAGAGAAGTTGGCTGATAAAAGAAATAAGGATGGCAAAGGCGAGGAAGTAACTAATAGATAATGTATTGGTGATTGTGCAACAGGCTGTGGCACAATTTGTAGGAGGCTGAGTATACAAATGGCAAAAAATAGAATTATTACAGTTCAGAATGTTTCGGTTACTGTATCCACTGAGGAAATGGATGATTATATATGTATTACAGATATGGCAGCTGCCAAATCAGATAATTCGCGTGCTGCGGATGTTATTAAGAACTGGATTAGAAGTAGAAGTACATTGGAGTTCTTAGGAACATGGGAACAAATATATAATCCTAATTTTAAAGTGGTCGAATTCGACCACTTTA
>CAMFVG010000029.1 GCA_945992055.1 uncultured Clostridia bacterium
GTCTGGTTGATGGCTTTCATATGCAGCTTGCGTATCGAAATCAAGCCCTTGAGCATATCCGATGTTTCCGGTAAATGCAATCACAAATTCGTCTTTATGCACTTTTTCTTTCGGATATGGTTGATAAAATTCTTCTGCATACTGTGGCCAAAATTCTACCTTCTCTTCTTCTATTCCTCGCTTCACAATTTCCTTTACAAAACTTTCAGAAGTAGCAAATATTTTATTACAATTTTTATAGATATAATCTACCATTTTCCCTATTGGGCCTAATACTAATTTATTATGTATGCCAGTAACAATTTCCACATTTTCCGGCCACAAATCCTGTACATATAGGTAACATGGTATCTTTCTCCTTTTTGCATACCACACACCTACCAACGCCTGTGTCATTGGAGAAACCTCAAACATAAAAACATAATCTGCTTTTATATTTGTAAACAGTTGCCAAAAAAAACCTGATACAACAAAGGATAAATAATTACATACCATACCTACGGAACTTTTTCCCCTGGGAATAAGCGGAATACGAATAATATCCATTCCATTCCAATGTTCTTTTCGTTTTTTTGTATAACCATATCCTTCATAAAATTTTCCATAAGGATAATTTGGTATACCGGTTAATACGGTAACCTTATATCCACGTTTCACCCACTCTGCACACATATCGTTAATACGAAAGGGTTCCGGATAAAAATACTGGCTTAATACCAATATATGCTTTTTTTGTTGCATATCTTAACACTCCGTTTTTTTAATTGATTCATTTAAATCTACAATTTGATAATTACCCTTTGAATACACGCTCATTTCCTGGCTATAAATCAAATTTCCAAACGCTTTATTCACTAATGCGCCTATCTTTCCAGGCACAAAAGAAGCTAACCGCACAAACGGTTTCAACAATTTTGTAACAAAAATTTTATGTCCCGTGCATTCCGCAATGAGTTTAACTAATATACTTGTTTCGCTGTATTCTTTGTTTTGAGGAAAAAACACTCCACACTCTTCATTGTCAATCATCAATCGTATGAATTCACACAAATTATCGATATGTAACATACTCCGTTTATTTGTCACTTTCGGAAATATCGGAAGATTCTTCGCCATTTTTGCTAGGATTGGGTAATTTCCTTTACTACCTTTTCCATATATCATAGGCGGTCTTACAACAACGACTTTAAATTCTTCATCTTGAAGCCTTTGAATTCCCATGTCTGCCTGCAATTTACTGTCACCATAAAAATTCGATGGTTGTGGAATTGTGTTTCTGTTAATAACTTTAGGATTCCTATAACTTCCACTTTCGCCATATACAATCATACTGCTCATAAAAATGAACTGTTTTACACCCTCTGCTTTTGCTTTTCTCGCAGTGTCTACAGCTAAATCTGTATTGATTTTATAGTAATTTTTTTTTTGTTCTTCTGATATCTTCCCCACATCAGCGTGAGCAAGCCCCGCCACATGATAAACAACATCATACTGAGAAAACTCGTGTTTTCTCCATGCTCCATCTATCATATCAATGGTTTCCACAAAATACTGCCCTGTAAATGCTTTGAGCCACGATTCCACAGAAGTTCCTATATAGCTGTTTGCTCCTGTTATTAATATCTTTTTCATCTATTACTTTCCTTCTTCCATTGCGCCTGTGCCGCCTTCCACAACTCCATCAGACTTAAGCACTGATAAAATTGTTCCAAAGAAGCACTTCACATCCATCCAAAAACTCATGTTTTGAACATAATCACCATCTAGTTTGGCTTTCACAGAAATTTCCAGTTCATCACGTCCACTAATCTGTGCCAATCCTGTCAATCCCGGAAGCACGTCATTTGCTCCATATTTGTCTCTCTCTTCCAATAAATCATATTGGTTCCAAAGTGCTGGGCGCGGACCGATAATACTCATATCGCCTTTGATAATATTAAAAATCTGTGGTAATTCGTCCAACGATGTTTTTCGAAGAAACTTCCCTACTTTCGTGATGTATTGCTCTGGATTCTCCAACATATGCGTTGGCATATCCTTTGGTGTGTCTATCTTCATTGTTCGAAATTTCAAAATATTGAAATATGTTTTATGTATCCCTACTCTTTTTTGTTTGAAAAGAATCGGTCCCGGTGAATCCAACTTGATAGCAACTAGTAAAATCAAGTATAACGGTGTCAAAATAATAATCCCCACAAAGGATAATACAAAATCGATTATTCTCTTTATCTTTATGTATATCTTCTTATTTTCCACCATTCGCCCTCCATTCACATAATTTTACGCATACTTCCCCTATTTTCTTAACTAATTTATTATACTATTAAATAATTTTATTTTCAAGCAAAAGGAAGAAATTGTAGGATTTCTTATCAAAATAAAAACAGGCCAACAAATGACCTGTTCATATTCCTATAAAGAATGACTTACTCATAACCCACAATCCTCAAAGAATTGTCCTAATTTTTCTCCATATTCCATCTCACCATGTTTGTATTGGTAAAATTGCTTTTTTATATTTTTTCTGCGGAATAATAAACT
>CAMFVG010000030.1 GCA_945992055.1 uncultured Clostridia bacterium
AAAACATTTAAAAAGAATTTTATAAGAGACTGGCAATTGCATGTATTGATGTTATTTCCAGTAGTTTATCTTATAATTTTTGACTTTGTTCCGATGTATGGCTTGCAAATAGCTTTCCGCGATTTCCGTCCGGCAACCGGAATGGGGGGTAGTGAATGGGTAGGTCTTCGGTGGTTTGCCGATTTCTTATCTACACACAATTTCTTTGAGATTTTTTGGAATACAATTGCCATTTCTTTGTATGATTTAATGACATTCCCACTTCCGATTATCTTTGCGTTAGTGTTAAATGCATTAAAAAATGAAAAATATAAGAGAGTAGTGCAGACGGTTTCTTATATGCCATATTTTATTGCGGTAACAATCATGGTAGGTATTATCAACATGATACTTAGTCCGACAAGTGGTCTTTATGGTGTGGTTTATAAAGCGATTACGGAAACACAGGCTCCAGATATCCGTTATTTATCAAAAAGCTTCAGACACCTTTATGTGTGGTCGGGGGTATGGCAGACACTTGGTTGGAACACCATTATTTATACTGCAGCTTTAAGTTCCGTATCACAGGAATTGCATGAGGCAGCTCAGATTGACGGAGCTTCTCGTTTGAAACGTATTTGGTATGTGGATTTTCCGGCAATTATGCCTACAGTAGCGATCATGTTGATTATGCGTTGTACCAGCATTGTTGGTGTGGGATTTGAGAAGGCATATTTGTTGCAGAATGCTCTGAACTTATCTGTGTCAGAGGTACTCTCAACCTACATATTTAAGAAGGCTATCGGAGGAGTTCGTACATACTCTTATGGTGCTGCAGTAGGATTATTTAACACGGCAATCAACTTATCGCTCTTAGTACTCGTTAACACGATTGTTAAAAACGCAACTGATGGCGAAGTATCATTGTATTAGAGGTGATGGATATGAAATTAGAAGGCAAAAAAAATAAAATAAAAAACAGTTTTTCTGACAACACTTTCAATACAATTTTGTTGATTATTTCTACAATTGTTTTGATTATTGTTCTTTATCCGATGATTTTCGTACTCTCAAGCTCGTTTTCATCAGGCAATGCAGTTGCAACGGGTTCCGTGTTTTTATGGCCGGTAGATTTTAGTACATTTGGATATGAATGGGTATTAAAAAACAAATTAATCTGGGTAGGATATAGAAACAGTATTCTATACACACTTAGTGCTACAGTGATTCACTTATTTATGACAATTTGTTTGGCGTATCCACTTTCAAGAAAAGATTATCAAGCAAAAGGATTTATTCAAAAATATCTTACAGCTTCTTTGTTACTTGGTGGTGGATTAATTCCATTGTTTATCGTTGTATCAAAATTAGGATTATATAACAATCCTCTTTGGATTATTATTAGTGGCGTTGTGGTTGTTAGCCACGCAGTTATTATGCGTACGTTTTTCCAAAGCAATATTCCATATGAGTTGTTGGAATCAGCAAAAATGGACGGTATTTCAGATTATGGCTATCTGATGAAGATTGTACTTCCGCTTTCAAAGGCGGTAATTTCTGTAATTAGTCTTTACGCTGTGGTTGGAAAATGGAATTCATACATGACTCCATTGCTTTACTTGCGTGAAAGAAATTATTACCCATTACAGTTGATCTTAAATGAAATGCTTAATCAAACAAAGATTGATACAACTCAAATGGCAGACCAATCTTTGGCAGATGGATTAGCAGCTTCATTAGATGGTGTAAAATACACGCTGATTGTAGTCGGTGTTGCGCCAATGTTAATTCTTTATCCATTTGTTCAGAAGTTCTTTGAAAAAGGTGTAACAATGGGTTCTGTTAAAGGATAATATAATGAAAAGTACATAAATAATCATAAGAAGGATACAATTTGAATTGTATCCTTCTTATGCAATTATCCCCAAATATTTTACAATATGTGGATAAATTATAATAGGAAGAAACAAGTGACATGAAAAGAATATTGTTAATGATATTAAGAAATTTGATATATGTGCCGAACATGGCAATTCGTTTGTTTCGCTACGCATCTCATCCAGAGAAATATCCGGAAAAAGAAAGATATGAGTTTCTTCAGGGGATATGTTTTAAGGCAAATAAAGGCGGAAATGTAACTATTCAAGCAAACGGGTTAGAAAATATTCCGGATAAAGATGGTTTTATGTTTTTCCCAAACCATCAGGGAATGTATGATGTGCTTGCGTTATTTACTGTTTGTCAAAAACCTCTTTCTGCTGTTTCTAAGAAGGAAGTAAAAAATATTCCTTTATTAAAGCAGGTATTCCAATGCATGGAAGCAATTTTTATGGATAGAGAAGATGTTCGTCAGTCAATGCAGGTTATCCTAGAAGTATCAAAAGAGGTACAAAACGGAAGAAATTATATTATTTTTCCGGAAGGAACCAGAAGTAAAAACGGAAATCAGGTTGGAGAGTTTAAAGGAGGAAGTTTCAAGGCGGCCACAAAAGCGAAATGCCCGATTGTTCCAGTGGCATTAATTGATTCGTTCAAGCCTTTTGATACGAAATCTGTCAAACCTGTTACAGTTCAGATTCATATTTTAAAACCTTTATTATATGAAGAATACAAAGATATGAAGACTACAGAGATTGCGGAAAAAGTAAAAACAAGAATTGTAGAAGTTATCGAAAAAAACAAATAAAAGACATTGACAAGTAAAAAAGTTGACGTTATAATAAGTCTTGCACTGCAAAGGGAAAGCAGTAATTCGGAGAAATACTCAAGAGGCCGAAGAGGCGCCCCTGCTAAGGGTGTAGGTCGGGCAACCGGCGCGAGGGTTCAAATCCCTCTTTCTCCGCTCTCAAAAAGCGATTTGAATTTG
>CAMFVG010000031.1 GCA_945992055.1 uncultured Clostridia bacterium
CTTGTAGGACCTCCCGGAACAGGAAAAACATTGCTTGCAAAAGCAGTTGCGGGGGAAGCAGGAGTTCCGTTTTTTACAATCTCGGGTTCCGACTTTGTAGAGATGTTTGTCGGAGTGGGAGCATCTCGAGTGAGAGATTTATTCGAGGATGCAAAAAAGAATGCTCCGTGTATTATTTTTATTGATGAAATTGATGCAGTGGCCAGACGACGTGGTACCGGGCTTGGCGGTGGTCACGATGAAAGAGAACAGACGTTAAACCAGTTACTTGTAGAAATGGATGGGTTCGGTGTCAATGAAGGTATCATCGTGATGGCAGCCACGAACCGCGTAGATATCTTGGATCCTGCGATTTTGAGACCTGGACGTTTTGATCGAAAGGTTGCAGTTGGGCGACCGGATGTAAAAGGCAGAAAAGAAATTTTGGATGTTCATGCAAAAGGAAAGCCATTGGGTGATGATGTGGACCTTATGCAGGTGGCCCAAACTACATCGGGATTTACAGGTGCAGATTTAGAGAATTTGCTAAACGAAGCTGCAATTCTTGCTGCAAAAGAGAATCGCGCCTATATTCAACAGAAGGATATTCAGCGCTCATTTGTAAAAGTTGGAATTGGAGCGGAAAAAAAGAGCAAGGTGGTTTCGGAGAAAGAAAAGAAAATTACGGCATATCACGAGGCCGGCCATGCAATTTTATTCCATGTGCTTCCGGATGTAGGGCCGGTGTACAGTGTTTCTATTATTCCGACAGGTGCAGGCGCAGCAGGTTATACGATGCCGCTTCCTGAAAAAGATGAGATGTTTAATACAAAAGGAAAAATGTTGCAGGACATCACAGTATCGCTTGGTGGCCGTGTGGCTGAAGAACTGATTTTTGATGATATTACAACGGGAGCGTCACAGGATATTAAGCAGGCAACTGCAATGGCAAAATCTATGGTGACTAAATTTGGTATGTCTGAAGAATTGGGCTTAATCAACTATGATTATGACAATGAGGAAGTATTTGTCGGAAGAGATTTCGGTCATACTTCAAGAGGATACGGGGAAGAGGTTGCCGGTAAAATAGACAGAGAAATTAAGCGAATTATAGATGAATGTTATCAGAATGCAAAACAAATTATTCAGGAACATAGATCTGTATTGGATTCTTGTGCAGAATTATTGTTAGAAAAAGAAAAAATTACAGGCGAAGAATTTGAGGCATTATTTTATGAATAAACAAGCGTTGTTTAGTGATGGAACCGGGAATTACCTGGTTCCATCAGAACCAAAAGAATTTGAATTTGTCACGATACGGTTTCGAACCGGGAAAAATGATGTAGACTTTGTGCGCGTAATTTCAGGAACACGCGCCTTTATTATGAGAAAAGCGTATACAGAAGGTGCTTTCGATTATTATGAGTTGAGATGGAAATTGGATGACAAGCCTTTGCGCTATTACTTTGAAATCAATGGGAGAGAATCTCATGGGCGAAGCGAAATTGTTTACTACAATCGACTTGGTGTTGCGGATTGTGTTGTGGATGAATATGATTTTGTGATTGTACCGGGATTTTTCACACCGGAATGGGCAAAGGGTGCCGTGATGTATCAAATATTTGTTGACCGTTTTTACAACGGAGATACAAGCAATGATGTGGAAAACGGTGAGTACATATATATTGGAGAACCCTGTACACGTGTGACGGAATGGAGCAAACCACCGGCATATATGGGCGTGCGAGAATTTTACGGCGGAGATTTGCAGGGTGTTTTGGATAAATTGGACTATTTACAGGATTTAGGTGTGGAAGTCATCTATTTCAATCCGATATTTGTATCCCCATCAAATCATAAGTATGACAGCCAGGACTATGATTATGTGGATCCGCACTATGGAAAGATTGTAGCAGATGGAGGAGAAGTGTTGCGTGATGGTCAGAAAGATAACTACCATGCAACAAAGTACAGACAGCGTGTAACTGCAAAGGAAAATTTGGAAGCTAGCAATCAATTATTTATTCGCTTGGTAGAAGAAATGCACAAGCGTGGAATGAAAGTGATTATTGACGGCGTCTTTAATCACTGTGGATCATTTAACAAATGGATGGATCGAGAACGCATTTATGAAGGCTCTGAAGAGTATGCAGCAGGGGCATATGTCGAAGCTGATAGTCCATATCGTGATTTTTTTGCATTTCGTGAGAATGAAGATTACAAATGGCCATATAATGGAAGCTATGACGGATGGTGGGGGCATGATACCCTCCCGAAGTTGAATTATGAAGGTTCCTCTAAATTGGAGGAATACATTTTAAATATTGGAAAAAAATGGGTATCCTCACCATATAATGTGGATGGTTGGAGATTGGATGTTGCAGCTGACTTGGGGCACAGCAATGCATATAACCACGCTTTTTGGAAAAAATTTCGAAAGGTTGTCAAGGAGGCAAATCCGAATGCATTGATTCTCGCAGAACATTACGGCAATCCAAAAGGATGGCTTCAAGGCGATGAGTGGGACACGGTTATGAATTATGATGCATTCATGGAACCACTTACTTGGTATTTAACCGGTATGGAAAAACATAGTGATGGACAGAAACCGGAATTATGTGGAAATGCGGAATGTTTTGTTGAAACAATGAGACATCAAATGACGAATATGTATGCACCGTCATTGATGGTGTCTATGAATGAATTATCCAATCATGATCATTCCAGGTTTTTGACGAGGACGAATCGTATGGTTGGACGTGTTAGCCACCTGGGGTATGAAGCAGCGGAGCGTTACGTGGATGAATCGGTGATGCGCGAAGCAGTTGTTATGCAAATGACATGGATGGGCGCACCGACGGTATATTACGGCGATGAAGCAGGTGTATGTGGGTTTACGGATCCGGACAATCGAAGAACTTATCCATGGGGTAGAGAAAATAAGGAGTTATTGGAATTCCATAAAATAGCAATTCAGATACACAAGAAAAGTACTGCATTGCGTTTAGGCTCTCTGGGAATTTTACGTGGTGATAACAATGTGGTTTCCTATGCAAGATTTAATCAGGATGAAACGATTGTGGTCGTGATTAATCATGGATTTGAAAAGCAAGATGTTCGCATTCCAGTTTGGAGAGCGGAAGTACCGATGGAGGCAGAGATGGAACAGATTCTTTACTCATTTGATGGGGGATATTCTGTTGAACCTGTTTATTTTGCAGTGGATGAAGGAGAACTTTCTCTGTATATGGGAAAAACTTCAGCAGCAATCCTTCGTTATAAAAAATAGTTGCATTATTCTATGGAATATGGTATAAACTTATATTGTCAGATTGAAAACATCTGACTTATGGATGGGTTCCCGAGTGGCCAAAGGGGGCAGACTGTAAATCTGTTAGCAACGCTTTCGGTGGTTCGAATCCACCTCCATCCATTTTTATATTTTAAAAGCAAAAAAGAGAGATATTGGTTCTCTCTTTTTTGTTTTTTGATAAACGCTGTCACAAAATATTCACAGAAAAATGTTACATTTTTGTTACATCCATTTTGACATTAAATGTTGTATATGGTAGAATGGTAAAAACGTTTTTTAGAGGTGAAAACATTGGATAAACAAGAATACCGTTTAAAAATAGAGAAGATGCTTAAATTATTTAAGGACAAGTCCTATGAAGAGGCTTTCGATATAGCAGAAACAATAGACTGGGGTAAAGTGAAAAACGTATCAGTACTTTGCGCAGTAAGTGAGATTTATGAGCATGTAGGAGATTTCCAGAAGAGCAGAGATGTCTTGTTCGTAGCATATGATCGTTCGCCGGAGAGTAAAAAGATTGTTTATCGTTTGGGAACTCTTGCTTTAAAGCAGGGCCAATTGAAAGAAGCAATCGATTGTTATGAAGAGTTTGTTGCTTTGGCACCGAGAGATCCGAACCGATTTATCTTTAAATATAAAATTCTGAAGGCGAAGGATGCTCCACTTGCAGAAAGAATTGGTATTTTGGAAGAATTTAAGAAAATTGAATATGTAGAAAAATGGGCTTTCGAGCTTGCTCAATTATACAAAGAAGCAGGAATGATTACAGAATGCTTGGAAGAATGCGACGATTTGGCTTTGTGGTTTAGCGAGGGAGAATACATTTACAAAGCAATGGAGTTAAAGATGCAGTACAAGCCATTAACCCCATTACAGCATGAAAAATATATGAATCGTTTTCATGTCACAGAAAAAAAGGAAGAAATTGTTTCGCCAGTAGAGGAGACGAAAGAGATGGTTGAAGAAAAAGAAGTAGAAGAGAAGGAAGAAACTCCGGTTGCAGAAGAAATGGTAACAGAGCAAAAACCAACTATGAGCATTGAAAAAATGGTGCAGGAATGGGAAGAACAACAGAAAGAAAATGCACAGATGATTCAGGCAGAAATCGAAAAAGCGGAACAGGAAAAAATTCAGCAAGAAGATAAGGAAGAACCGCAAGAGGAGAAGGAAGAGATTCTCTCCGATGACGTCAGAAGATTGATGGAACAGTTAGAAGCTGAGTCTGCTGAAATTCATGCACAAAAAACTGCAACGGAAGAGAACGAGGAAGAGGAAAAGCCATTATTGCAAAAAGTAGTAGAACAATTATCTTCCTTTGATGTTAAATTCGAGAAATCGGAAAAAGAAGAAGTAGAAGCACAAGATGTTGTAGAAGATGTGATTGAAGAAATTGAAGACCCGGATGAGGAAGAAGGCATCAAATTAGGAGATACGCAATCGGTTGCTATTTCTGCAAAAGCATTAGAAAATGCAACACATGTTGACCTTCCGGAAGTGGATATTCCGGAAATTCTTCCGGAAGAAATCCCGGTTGTAGAAGAAACAGAGGAGCAAGATATTGCCCCATATGATACGGGATTTGTTGTACAAGGCCGTTATGATTTGGAGGCACAAAGCGAGATCGGATTGAAAGCAGGTCTCACAGAAGAACAGAAGAAATTATTCTCATACTTTGTTCCTGTTCACGGCATGAGCGAACAAATTGTTAAGGTACTTAATGCGGATAAACAATGCAAGACAAGATACGGCACGTCAAAGACGGGAAACATTGTTATTGTTGGTCGTAAAGGTTCCGGAAAAACGGTACTGGCGGTTGACCTTGTAAAAGCAATTCAAAAAGACAGAAGAATTAAGCATGGCAAGGTTGCTATTGTAAAAGCAGAGGCATTGAATAAAAAAGATGTAAATGAGATTGTAGCGAAATTAAATGGGGGAGCCCTTGTTATTGAAAAAGCGGGCCGTTTAAATCGTAATACAATCGAAGTGCTTTGTAATGTGATGGAAGGACAGACCGGAGAGCTTCTTGTTGTATTGGAAGATGAAAGAAAGCCAATTGAAAGAATATTCAAGGAATTTCCAAAGTTTAAGAGCAAATTTACTTCACGTATTGATTTGCCGGTATTTATTAATGATGAGCTCGTAACATTTGGACAGACTTATGCGAAAGAGAATGGATACAAGATCGATGATATGGGAATTCTTGCATTATACAGTGATATCGATATCTTGCAGCGGGAAGAAAAGGTGGTAACGGTTACAGATGTCAAAGATTTGATTGATGATGCAATTGAGAATGCCAATCGTCCAAGTGCGAAGAAACTGATTCAGAATTTGTTTGGTAAGAATAAGGATGAGTCAGACAGAGTTATTTTAAAAGAGGAAGACTTTAGATAAGCCAAAGAGTTTTGGGATTGTAAATATCTCAAAACTCTTTTCTTTTACCTGAAACTAAAGTATAATGAATCCAAAGGAGTGATGCAGCATGAGCAAAAACTATGAAATCAGTGAACTGGATCAATACTTATTTGGTCAGGGAAACCATTATGAAATATATAAAAAGCTCGGCTCACATATTGTGGAAGACGGGAATGAAAAAGGAGTCTATTTTGCAGTGTGGGCGCCGAATGCAAAAAACGTGTCTATCGTAGGTGATTTTAACGAGTGGACTCCAAAAATAAACCACATGAAGCGTAGGGAACCTTTGGGAATTTATACATGTTTCATCCCGGGACTTGGAAAAGGTACACTATATAAATATTGTATAGAGACGAAAAAAGGGGAATTGTTATATAAGGCAGACCCATTTGCAAACCATTCACAAGTGAGACCGGAGAATGCTTCCGTAGTTACAGATATTAGTAATCTGAAGTGGTCAGATAGTAAATGGATGGAGGCGCGAAAAGGGTGGAATCATCATGTTAATCCGTTATCTATTTACGAAGTGCATATCGGTTCGTGGAAACGCCATCCGGGAAGATATGATGATGGATTTTATACATACCGTGAGTTTGCCAAAGAGGCAACTGCGTATGTAAAGGAAATGGGCTATACGCATATTGAATTGATGGGAATTGCAGAATATCCATTTGATGGATCCTGGGGATATCAAGTGACCGGATATTATGCACCTACTTCACGATACGGAACGCCGGAAGATTTTGCATATATGGTCAATTATTTTCATAAAAACAATATTGGTGTTATTTTGGACTGGGTACCGGCGCATTTCCCAAAAGATGCTCATGGGTTGGCGGATTTTGATGGAACTGCTGTTTTCGAGTACGCGGACCCGAGACAGGGAGAACATCCGGATTGGGGAACTAAAATATTTGACTTTGGAAAAGCCGAGGTACAAAATTTCTTAATTGCAAACGCAATGTTCTGGGTGGAGCAATTCCATATTGATGGACTGCGTGTTGATGCAGTTGCTTCTATGCTGTATTTGGATTATGGAAAAGAAGATGGTCAGTGGGTAGCTAATAAATACGGCGGAAATCAAAATTTAGATGCCATTGAGTTTTTCAAACATTTGAACTCAGCAATTGTAGGACGAAATCCAGGTGTTATGATGATTGCAGAAGAGTCGACGGCATGGCCGAAAGTCACAGGCAAACCGGAGGACGATGGACTGGGCTTCAGTTTGAAGTGGAATATGGGATGGATGCATGATTTTACAGAATATATGAAATTAGACCCATATTTTAGAAAGTTTAATCATTACAACATGACATTTGCAATGTCGTATGCACATAGCGAAAACTATATTTTGGTGTTGTCCCATGACGAGGTCGTGCATTTGAAATGTTCCATGCTGAATAAAATGCCGGGATTGGGATTTGATAAGTTTGCAAATTTAAAAGTAGCCTATGCTTTTATGATCGGGCATTCCGGAAAGAAGTTACTTTTCATGGGCCAAGATTTTGCCCAACTTAGAGAATGGAGTGAAGCCAGAGAGCTTGATTGGTATTTGTTGGCTGAAGATTGGCATAGGAACGTGCAGGAATTTACAAAAGATTTATTGCACTTGTATAAGAAGAATAAAGCATTGTATGAGT
Source organism: uncultured Clostridia bacterium (assembly GCA_945992055.1). GTDB lineage: Bacteria > Bacillota > Clostridia > Lachnospirales > Lachnospiraceae > Faecalimonas. The sequence continues at coordinate 7,348 of CAMFVG010000031.1, forward strand.
GTGATGGCGGCTTTGACGGCTTTCAATGGATTAATGCGGATGATGCAGACAGAAGCATTTACAGCTTCACGAGACACTCGAAAGAAAACAAGAAGAATTTATTGTTTGTGTGCAATTTTACACCAATGGCAAGACCAGATTATCGTGTCGGAGTTCCAAGGAGAAAACAATATAAATTACTTATAAACAGTGACGAAAAGAAATACGGTGGTTCTGGACAGGAGCGCCCGCAAATCTATAAAGCACAGAAGCAGGAGTGTGACGGAAAGCCATACTCATTCGGTTACGATTTGCCACCATACGGTGTTGCTATCTTTGAATTTTAGACATAAAGGAAGACACATGAGATTAAGAAATATACCAGGAGCGGATGATGCAGTTTTGCGTCATCCGATTGCTATAAAACAAGAAAAAGAAAATAAAGGAAAGTGGGATTTGATTTTTGGCAATCACCAACCGATACACATTGAGATTGGAATGGGAAAAGGACAGTTTCTTCTTACCCTTGCCAAACAGAATCCAGATATCAACTACATTGGGATTGAGCGGTATTCCAGCGTACTATACAGGGCCTTGGAAAAAATTGACTCGGAAGAATTCCGTGAGTTAAAAAACGTTCGTTTTATCTGTATGGATGCAATGGAGATTCCCGAAGTATTTGAATTTGGTGAAATAGAGAAAATCTATCTGAACTTTTCGGATCCTTGGCCAAAGAAAAGACATGCTAGAAGAAGACTTACCTCTACCTGCTTTTTAGAGCAGTATGACAAAATCTTAACCAAAGAGGGTGTAGTGGAATTCAAGACAGACAATCGTCCGTTGTTTGAGTTTTCATTGGAGCAAGTACAGGAAGCCGGATGGGAATTGGTTGCATCGACTTTTGATTTGCATCATGACGAAGAGATGAATGTCGGAAATGTCATGACAGAATACGAAGAAAAGTTTTCCGGTATGGGCAATCCGATTCACAAATTGGTGACAAGACGGATATTCTAATAGTGAGAAAAGAGAACGGATGCTTACTATGAAAAAGAATTGTTGTTTCTTTTACAACAGTAAATGGTATCGAAAAAGCATGAGAAAATGTCGCAGATCTTTTCGCGAAGTGTATGATATATTGAATCCGCGGAACAAACTGAAATGCAATTGTGATTTAGAACGATGAATGTGTGAAAAAACACTTGCATTTCTAGAAAAAGCATTATATAATAGTCCTTGCGTTATGAAATGCGATGCGCGATTAGCTCAGTTGGTAGAGCACCTGACTCTTAATCAGGGTGTCCAGGGTTCGAACCCCTGATCGCGCACTAAAGATAAAAATCCGCAACAGAGAGTTGCGGATTTTTTGTTATTTAAATTAGTACTGTAGAAAGAAAGGAACCTGTATGAAAAAATATAAGCGCATATTTACAATTGTATTGGATTCTTTGGGAATTGGAGAAATGGAAGATTCCAAAGATTATGGGGATTTCGGTGTAAATACCTTGGGGCATATATCGGAATATGTAGAGAAACTTCACATTCCAAATCTTCAAAAATTGGGAATTGCCAATTTGTGTAATCTCTCCAATGTAGCAGCAGTAGAGTACCCGATGGGTGTGTGTGCACGCTTGAATGAAAGAAGTCATGGGAAGGATACCATGACCGGACACTGGGAATTCATGGGGATTTATACGGACAAACCATTCCAAACTTTTACAGATACCGGATTTCCGAAGGAACTGATAGAAGAATTATCTAGGCGAACCGGCAGAGTAATTATCGGAAATAAAAGTGCAAGTGGAACGGAGATTCTGGAAGAACTTGGGGAAGAGCAAATTCAAAAAGGCCATTTGATTGTATATACTTCCGCTGATTCCGTTTTGCAGATTTGCGGAAATGAAGAAACTATGGGATTGGAAACCTTGTATCGGTATTGTGAGATTGCCAGAGAGTTGACAATGAAGGATGAATGGAAGGTGGGGCGTGTCATTGCCAGACCTTATACCGGACAGAAGAAGGGGGAGTTCAAACGGACCGCCAATCGGCATGACTACGCAGTAAAACCAACGGGGAAGACTGTGCTCAATGCTTTGAGAGATAGTGGATATGAAGTCATTTCCGTCGGCAAAATTTATGATATTTTTGCCGGGGAAGGTTTGACAGAATCCAACAAATCCAAATCATCCCTACATGGTATGGAGCAGACATTGGAAATTGCAGCCCGTGATTTTGAGGGTCTCTGTTTTGTGAATCTGGTAGATTTCGATGCTTTATGGGGACATCGAAGGGATGTGAAAGGTTATGCAGAGGAGCTGGAACGTTTTGATGAAAAATTGGGACAATTAATTTCTATTTTAGGAAAAGATGATTTGTTAATTTTGACAGCAGATCATGGGAATGATCCGACATACTTGGGGACAGACCACACGCGAGAAAAAGTGCCGTTTATTGCATGGTCTCCGAGTATGATAGCGGGGAAAGTCTTGCCGGAACAGGATACATTTGCAGTTGTGGGAGCAACGATTGCGGAAAACTTTGGGGTGGAAATGCCGAAAGGCTGTATAGGAACCTCGTTATTAAAAGAACTATAAAGGAGAAAGATAATGAATAAGCAAGAAATTTTAAGCAAAGTGGATCACACACTTTTAAAGCAGACTGCGACCTGGGAGCAGATAAAGGAGATTTGTGAAGAAGGAGCTTCTAATCATACGGCATCCGTATGTATTCCGCCGTGCTTTGTACAACGCGCGAAGGAATATGTACAAGGGAGAGTAGCAATCTGTACGGTTATCGGATTTCCTAATGGGAATATGACAACGCCTGCCAAAGTGTATGAAACGGAGGATGCTGTTCGTAATGGAGCCGATGAAATTGATATGGTTATCAATGTGGGAGATGTCAAAGAAGGCAACTATGAAAAGGTGTTGGCGGAAATTTGTGCAATTAAAAAAGCATGTGCCGGAAAATTATTAAAGGTGATCATTGAAACGTGCCTGTTGACGGAGGATGAAAAAATCAGAATGTGCGAAGTAGTTACACAATCCGGTGCTGATTATATTAAAACGTCTACCGGATTTTCTACCGGTGGTGCCACCTTTGAGGATGTAAAATTAATGCGCAAACACGTTGGGGAAAATGTAAAGGTTAAGGCGGCAGGCGGAATCAGTTCTGTAGAGGATGCGGTTAAATTTATAGAGCTTGGAGCAGACCGATTAGGCACAAGCCGCTTAATTCCTCTTTTGAAAGATTTATAAATCTAAAGGTTCTGTTAACTTTTTGTGTTTTTTTCCAAAAGATGTGGACGATATGATATAATAAGCACACTTCGGAGAAAGGGATTAAAAATGTTTGGCTATGTAGTTGCGCAGAAATCTGAACTTAAGATGAGAGAATATTATAAGTATAAGGCGTATTATTGCGGACTCTGCAAAATATTGCGAGAAAAATACGGTTTAGCAGGGCAGATTACACTTACTTATGATATGACATTCCTGGTGATTTTACTTACTTCGCTCTATGAAAGTGCGTGTGTAAGGGAAGAATTCAGGTGTGTGGCACATCCGCTGAAAAAGCAAAAGATGCTACACAATGAAATAACGGAATATGCTGCGGATATGAATATTATCCTTATTTACTATAAACTCTTGGATGATTGGAAAGATGAGCAGAGTAAGGCGAGTCTGGTGGCATTGCGAGCTATGCACAAACCATTTTTGGAATTAAAAGAAAAATATCCAAAAAAATGCGAAGTGATACGAAAATGTCTGGGTCTCTTGGAACAGTGTGAAAAGAGAAAAGAAGAGAACATAGACCTTGTGGCAAGGTATTTTGGGAAACTAATGGGCGAGTTGTTTGTTTACAAATATGATATGTGGGAAAAGACGCTTCGGAGAATGGGTTTTTACTTGGGCAAATTCATTTATATTCTCGATGCTTATGATGATATTGAAAAAGATTTGGAACGAGGCAACTATAACGCACTGATTGCGCATTATACAGATGAAGACTTTGATGCAAAGTGCGAAGAAATGCTCACATATGTTCTTGCAGAGTGTACAAACCAGTTTGAAAAATTGCCGTGCGTGGAGGATGTGGAGATTTTGCGAAACATTTTGTATGCAGGTGTATGGGATAAATTTGATAAGAAGAGGAAGGAACAAGACGGTGAATAATCCATATGAAGTATTAGGAGTACCTCGCAATGCGAGTAACGAAGAAGTAAAAAAGGCCTACAAACAATTGTGTAAGAAATATCATCCGGATTCCTATGTGGACAATCCACTCGCCGATTTGGCGGAGGAAAAATTCAAGGAAGTGCAGACGGCATATGAGCAGATTATGAGAGAACGCGAGGGTGGCGGCTACTCTTATTCGGCAGGGGGAACTTCTGCTGGTGGAAGCAGTCAGGAGACCGCGGAACTTCAGGCTGTTAGAAATTATATTAATGCCCGCAGATTCCAGGAGGCTCTGACCGTGCTCAGTAATATTGGAAATCGCAATGCTATGTGGTATTACTACAGTGCAATTGCGAACCTTGGAATAGGGAATAATCTGGTAGCAGTAGAGCATGCAAAACAGGCGGCGGCATTAGAGCCAAATAATGCAGAATATGTAAATTTTGCAAATCAGATGCAATTTAGAAGTCAACAGTATCAGACTACAGGATATGGATATGGACGACCAAGTTACGGAACAGGAAATTTGTGCTGTGATTTATGGTGTATGGATACTATGTGCGAATGTATGGGAGGAGATTTGTGTTCATGTATGTAGGGGCAAAGAAAGTGGCCACGGCAGGATTGCTTGTGGCTTTTACCATTATTATGATGATGTTAAGTTCTGTGATAGAAACAAACAGTTTGTTTTTAATTGCGGCCGCTTCCTTTTGTGTTGGTATTGCAATTCGAGAATGGGGCAGCCTTTGGGGTCTGGCATTTTTGGTTTCCTGCATATTGTTGAATTTGTTATTGACATCGAATAAAATGTATTGCATTACATTTAGCTGCATGGGGCTCTATTTATGGTTGTATGAAAGATTATGGGATTTTATTGCAGAAAAAAAAGCTCTTTCACATCGCACCCTTTTTTTGTGGATTGGAAAATTTTTGCTTTTCAATTTGCTCTATGTGCCAGTCTTGTTTTTTATGCCAAAATTACTTTTCACAGGTAAGATAAACGGATTGGCTGTGATTGGCCTTTTGCTTGGCGGACAGATTGTATTTTTGGTATACGATGTTGCATACCGATATTTTCAATCGCGAATTTGGGGTAAGATAAGAAATCATTTTGTGCAATAAAGAAATTTTTAAATTTCTATGGAAAACAAATTACAATCTATGATATGATAGAAACAGTTCATTGGTAAGGGGAATAATAATGAGAAGAATTTGGATAAGAATTGCAAAGCGAATAGGGTGGCTTATCAAGGATATACGGAGAAGCATCCGAAGAATGTCACCTGCTCAGAAAAAAATGTGGACTATGTTTATAGTGGCAATGTTAATAGGAGGCTTTCTCGGGGGAGTGATTGGGCGTTCTATAGAAAAGTCAAATTCAAAGAAGGCAGTTGTAGCAGCTACGAATGAGGTTCAGAAAACGGAAAAGAAAAAACAGGATGCACTCAAAAAAGAATTATTTGATTTGCAGAAAGATATAGAAGCAACTACAGCCGATTTGCCTTGGAATATGGTGCTGGTAAACGGTGCTCATGAGATGGAAGAAGGCTATGTTCCGGAATTGGTAGAATTAAAAGATGGATATCAAGTGGACAAGCGCATTGTGGATGCGGCAAAGCAAATGCTTGCCGATGCCAAAGCAGATGGAATGAAAATCGTAATCTGTTCCGCATATCGTTCAGTTTCTCGACAGGAAGAAATTTTTAATGATTCTATGAAAGACCGGTTAAAGTCGGGAATGGGTTATTGGGATGCGTACGTTGACACCTCGCAAAGTGTGGCAGAACCGGGGACAAGTGAGCATGCATTAGGATTGGCTCTGGATCTGATTTCAAACCAATATTCCGAACTGGATGAAAGGCAGGAAGGCACCAAGGAAGCAAAGTGGTTAGAAGAAAACTGTCATAAGTATGGTTTTATTTTGAGATATCCGCCGGAGAAAACCAGTATTACCGGAATTATATATGAGCCTTGGCATTATCGTTATGTGGGAGTGGAACACGCCACTAAAATCATGGAACTTGGCGTTACTTTAGAGGAGTATTTAAAGGATTACTATCAGCCTGAAGGAGAACAATAATATGATGAAGTTGACATTCGGAGAACAAGTAAAGATTATTTTGAGTAGAAAAGGAATGACGATTAAAGAATTGGCAGAATTAGTAGAGAGACATACAGGCAAACCGATGTCTCGCCAAAACATGACACAACGATTAGGAAGAGATAATTTTCAAGAACAAGATATGCGAATGATTGCAGAAATTTTGGGTTGTCACTTCACATTGAATATTTTGGAAACAGAAGAACAGGATGTCATTGTTGAAACGCAGGAAAAAGAAGTGTTAGAACAAGAATCTATAGATGCTGTGGACGAAACTGTAGCAGAGCGTGCAAAAGAATCGGAATCACAGGAGCCGGAAAGCCAAGAGAGAGAAATGTTGCGCAAAGGAATGAAAGGCTATCTCAAAAAGGCGACGAAGGAAGTCGCACCGGAAACGATACCGGAGACATTGGGCGAAATTAATCCATACACACGAAAAGAATACGAGTCCAACAGTGTGAGAATGCACCCGAAAAGAATCGGATATGTTCAGGTTTATGATAGGGAATTACATAAATGGACAGATATGACAGAGTGGGCATTTCTTGGTTATCAAGAACGCAAGAAAAAACTATTGGGTAAAGATTATAAACCACCAATTTATTTGGATTAAGATAAAAGCCGCGCAGTTTTGCGTGGCTTTTTAGAAGAAAGGAAACAGATTATGCAGTGGAACAAATTATTGTCGACAAAACGTCCGCGTGAGATGGCGGGGAGTTCCAAGTTAAAAGAGGATTTGCGAAGCGAATTTGAAAAAGATTATCACAGAATTATAGGTAGCGCATCTTTTCGAAGACTACAAGATAAAACGCAGGTATTTCCTTTGGATAAGAGTGATTTCATACGAACCAGACTGACGCATTCTTTAGAGGTATCGTCTTACGGGAAATCGTTGGGACAAAATATCGGCGAATATATTATGACTTATATCAAGGATCCGAATTTCACTCAAAAACACAAAGAAGATATTTGTAATATTCTTGAGTGTGCCGGTTTGATTCATGATATTGGGAATCCGCCGTTTGGGCATTTTGGAGAAATTGTGATTCGGGAGTGGTTTCAAAAAAATTTATCTAAAGTGGTCTATAAAGGGAAAACGGTGGAAGAACTTTTGACGGAACAGATGCGACAAGATTTTTACCATTTTGAAGGAAACGCGCAAGCACTCCGTCTGGTAACAAAGTTACATTATTTGGTAGATGAACATGGTATGAATTTAACTTATGGACTGCTTAATACCATTGTGAAGTATCCGGTTGCTTCTACGGAAATTGATAAGACAACGGGAAATATTAAGGATAAGAAGATGGGATACTATTATGCCGATCAAACGATGTTTCAAACCATCGTGAAGGAGACCGGCACAGATGGGAAACGCCATCCGCTCACCTTTATTTTAGAAGCGGCAGATGACATTGCTTATAGAACTGCGGATATAGAGGATGCATTTGTGAAAGGTTTCATCTCGTATGCTCAACTGGCAGAGGAACTGCGTGTGCTCCAAGAACAGGAAAAGGAGAATCCATTCAAACCATTTGATAGATTGCAGTATAAGTATCAGAGCGGCGTGAAGAAAAATGTAAAAAATCCGGAAGAATATGCAGTTAAAAATTGGGTTGTTCAAACACAAGGATTTTTGATAAATTGTGCTACTTTTGGATTCACATCCAATTATAGTAGCATCATGGCTGGGACCTATGAGAAGGACGTTTTTAGTGGCACTTACGGAGAAGGTCTTATGCACTTACTGGGTGATATGGCATATCGCAGGGTATTTGCAACGCCGGACATATACAAAATGGAAATGGCTGAATCGGTTATTCTGAATTTCCTTATGGACCGGTTTGTGAATGCAGTACTTTATTATGACACGGAAATAGAATTAGGGGAGATTGACAAACGTTTGGTTTCCTTTATTTCGGAGAATTATAAGAGTGCATATCATCACTATGCAGAGGGTAAGAGTGAAATAGAAAAACTATATTTGCGACTGCTATTGGTAACGGATTATATTTGCGGAATGACGGACAGTTATGCAAAACGCCTGTATCAGGAGTTGAATGTGGTGATTTAAAAAAGTAAGAGGTTGCCGACAATTGTTGGCAACTTCTTTTGTTTGGTTCTTTTCCGAAACTTAAATGAATAAAGTGGGTAATAAGACAAGTTGTAAAGGAGAAGAACATGGAACAAGACATGCAATATTTATATGAGTACAAAGATGGAAAAAGAATTCGCAACATAGGGTTTATGAAAATAGAAAATGAAATGAACGGGAGCAAAATACAACTCTATGGGAAGCAGATGGATGATGTTGTTGGGATTTATTTTCGTAAAGAAAATGGGGAAACCTATGTTGGAACATGGGGCATGGAAGAAGTGGTAGACGAAGAAGTGCAAGAAATGGAAGAGGAAGTAGACCTCTATGTGCAATCATCGCATGTAACCTATGAAAAAATCCAGCGCCAAGATTTATCAAGACTCCCGAGAAAAGAGTGGCGTTTGGCAAACAATAGTTTCCTGCTACACGGGTTCCATAACTATCATCACCTGTTATACATAGAAGAAGAGGGGAAAGTTTGGATTGGGGTGCCAGGCATTTATCATGAAAAAGAGCAGGCAGCAGCAGCTGCGTTTGGCTTTCCTGATTTCCGAAGACTCATAGATGTCAATGTTGAACTTCAGGAAGACGAGACGAATACATATGAAGATTTTGGATATTGGTGTCGACAGATTTTAATTCCTTAAGTATAATACATACCATAATAAAGATGGCAAGGTGGACAGATGATGAATCAAGATGAAAAGTATATGAGAGAGGCAATTAGACAGGCGAAAAAAGCGTATGCTCTGGGTGAAGTCCCAATAGGATGTGTGATTGTTTATGAAGGAAAAATCATAGGAAGAGGTTATAACAGAAGGACGATAGATAAAAATACACTTGCTCATGCCGAAATGATAGCAATCAAAAAGGCCAGTAAAGCAATGGACGATTGGAGATTGGAAGAATGTACCATGTATGTCACTCTTGAACCATGTCAAATGTGTTCGGGAGCAATTGTTCAGTCCCGCATGAAAAAAGTCGTTATTGGGTGTATGAATCCAAAAGCGGGATGTGCCGGTTCCATCTTGAATTTGCTGCAAATGGAAGAATTTAATCATCAAGTAGAGTTGGAGATAGGAGTATTGGGCGAAGAATGTAGTAATTTGATGAAAAGTTTCTTCCAGGAACTAAGAGATAAAAAGCGGCAAGAGCATTGACATTTGCCCGAAAATAATAGTATAATTAGTAACCGTGCAGCCGGGGTGTTAGCGGTACCTTGAACCTACAATCCGCTATAGTAGGGGTGATGTTGCATGGAGGGCTTTGTTTTGTGAAGCTGCCCTTTATAAGTGGCGTAGATGTTTGGGTCTCGCGCGACGGAAATCTATGAACCGTGTCAGGTCGGGAACGAAGCAGCACTAAGTAGAACCTTCCGGGTGCCGTGAGGGTGCCTGGGCTGAGCTAACTGTAAAGGTAACGTTCGGGGAATGAAGTTCGAAGTGCAACGCACGTATGAAGAAAACAAGAAGGTGTTATTGCATTTCTAGTTAATCAACTAAAGATACAATAGCGCTCCTTTTTATTTTATCGGAACGGTCAACGTGAAAGGGGTCATTATGAAAACGGTTTTGGTCGCCATTAACGCAAAATACATCCATTCCAATTTGGCGGTATATAGTTTGCGAGCATATGCAAAAGCGTATAAAGAAGAAATCTCTATAGCAGAATATACGATCAATCAACAAACAGACGATATATTGAGAGATCTGTATAAAAGGAACGCAGACATGCTCTGTTTTTCCTGCTATATCTGGAATTTGACTTATGTAGAAGATTTAGTGAAGGAACTTCGAAAAGTATTTCCGCAAATGCCGATTTGGGTAGGCGGACCGGAAGTCACCTATGATGCAAAGGATGTGTTAAAGAGACTGCCGGAAATTACAGGTGTTATGTTTGGCGAAGGCGAAGCGACCTTTCAGGATTTAATGAGGTATTATCATGGCGAAATATCCTCTTTGTCCGATATAGAGGGGATTGCGTATCGCAATGAGAAAGGGAGCATCTGTCAAAATGAGTGGAGAGAAGTTCTTGATTTGAGTACGGTACCTTTCGTGTATCATGATATGGACGATTTTCAGAATAAGATTATTTATTATGAAACCAGTCGGGGATGTCCATTTTCATGTAGCTATTGCTTGTCTTCGGTGGACAAATGTTTGCGATTCCGGGATTTAGAACTGGTGAAAGAAGAATTGCAGTTTTTTATCGACCAAGACGTCCCGCAGGTAAAGTTTGTGGACCGTACGTTTAATTGCAATCACAAGCATGCCATGGCAATATGGAAATATTTAATGGAGCACGATAAAGGAGTTACCAATTTTCACTTTGAGGTGGCAGCAGATTTGCTCAACGAAGAAGAAATTGAACTTATTCAGCAAATGCGTCCGGGCCTCATACAATTGGAAATCGGCGTGCAGTCTACCAATGAACGGACGATTGAAGCAATCCGAAGGAAAATGGATTTTTCTGAGGTTTCAAGAATTGTGAAAACCATTGGAGAGAGCAAAAATGTACACCAGCATTTGGATTTGATTGCAGGACTCCCTTACGAGGATTTGGAAAGTTTCAAGAAATCTTTTGACGATGTCTATAACCTTTGTCCGCAGCAGTTGCAATTGGGATTTTTAAAAGTGCTGAAGGGTTCCTATATGGAGGAGCAGAAAGAGAACTATGGTTTGGTCCATAAAAGCAAACCTCCTTACGAGGTGCTTTATACAAAGTGGCTTTCCTATGATGATATTTTGATTTTGAAAATGGTAGAAAATATGGTCGAGGTGTATTATAACAGCGGACAGTTTTATTACACATTGCGAAGATTGGTCGAAGCATTTGAATCTCCTTTTAAATTGTATTTTCAATTGGGAAAATACTATGAAAGAAGAAAGCTGCATTTGATGAGCCACTCGCGGGTAAGTCGTTACGAAATACTGCTTGACTTTATACGTGATGCAGGAGTTTTGGATGAACAATTATATAAGGAATTGTTGATTCTCGATTTGTATTTAAGAGAACATGTAAAAAGCAGACCGACGTTTGCGGGAGAATATACGGTTGAGAAAGAATGGAAGCGACAGTACGACAGAAAAGTCCACCTGGAAAGATTCAACTATGATGTGCTTGGAAAGTGCGAAAAGAAGGAACAAATCGTACTGTTTGACTATGAGAATAGGGACAAATTGACACATCAGGCTTATTGCAAAATTTTGCGAGACAGTTTACAATGAAAAGTGTATATTTTTTAGGAAGGTGAGAAAGATGAATTGGAATAATAAACTTGTAAAAAGAATTGCAGCAATCGTAATCATCGTATTAATTGCAGCAATGGTATTAGCATCTGTAATTCCATATTTGGTGACAGCTTAAGTTGGATATCGGAGGAGTTAAATATGAAAAGGCGGAAAAGATGGAAACAGCAGAGACGCATCCTGCTACTAGGCGGGGTGACGCTTCTATCTGTGCTTGTAGTTTTCCTGATTGCGCACTTTGTAATGAAAGGAGCAGTGAACAAGGTTCCGGCTGACAAGGTTGCGAACAATGTTTATCTCGAAGGCGTGGATGTTTCGGGAATGACTGCAAAAGAAGTGAAAAAAGCACTCAAATCCAAGACCAAGAAATATCAATCCAAAACCGTTGTTCTTGAGGCGGAAGATGATGAGATAGAAGTGACTTTGGAAGAACTTGGATTAAAGGTGAAAAATCTGGACAAAACGGTGGAGAAAGTGATTTCTTACGGAAAGAAAGGTTCTCTGCGAGAATGTTATAAAGAAATAAAAGCATTAAAAAAAGAAGCGAAACATTTTGAGGCACAATATACTATTGATGAAAAAGAGATTGAAAAAACCATATCTTCCAAACTTCCACATTTGAAAAACAGGGCACAGGATGCCACCATTAAACGTGAAAATGGGGAATTTGTTATTACGGAAGGGAAAAAAGGGAAAAAGATAGAACTTGCTGATTCGGTGAAAGCAATTCAGAAATATCTGGATGGGAATTGGAAGAATCAGAAAAAAGGAACCATTCAGTTGGTTACGGTTGTGGCTGAACCGGATATTACAAAGAAGCAGTTATCCCAGATTCAGGACCAACTTGGAACTTTTAGTACTAACTTTGCTGCAGGCACAAATCGTGGGAAGAATGTTGTGCTTGCCACTTCAAAAATCAATGGAGCTGTACTGATGCCGGGAGAAGAGTATTCTGCCAGTGAAGGCATGGGTGAGAGTACTCCGGAAAATGGATATGTGGAAGCCGGTTCCTATTTGAACGGTGAAACGGTTCAGAGCTATGGCGGTGGAGTTTGCCAGGTTTCATCCACTCTGTATAATGCCGTTATTCTGGCAGAATTGGAAGTCACAGAACGTTGGCCCCATTCTATGACGGTCAGCTATGTGAAGGAATCCATGGATGCGGCGATAGCGGAAGGATATAAAGATTTAAAATTCAAGAACAATACCGACACTCCGATATATATTGAAGGATATACCTACGGTGGAAGGGTTACTTTTAATATATATGGAAAGGAAACCCGTCCTGCGCAGCGAAAGGTTTCCTATGTGAGTGAAGTCACGAGTAAAACAGAGGCCAAGAAAAAATTTGAGGCCACTGATGAGCCCGTAGGAACATTTAAAGAAAAGGAATCCGGACACGATGCCATCAAAGCAAAATTATGGAAGGTTGTTACGGAAAACGGTGTGGAAGTGAGCCGAAAGGTAGTCAATAACAGTAGTTATCAATCTTCCACAGCGCTTTGGAGTGTGGGCATTGGAACAGATCATGCACAGGCTAAAGAATTGCTTATAAATGCAATTGAAACACAAGACGAGGCGAAGATCCAAGAAGCAATCACGCAGGCGAAGGAGCTTATTTCCTCGGGACAGTAAACAGGTAAATTTATGAAAATAGGGAAAGTATCACAGAATGTTTTAAAACGTTCTATGTTAAAACCGCTACAATTTCATAGAGAAGACACTTTATTTTCTGCATCTGCGGAAGAAATGTGTTTTGGAGTAACATGCGGTGAAGACGAACAGGTTCTTTGTGCCAATACAGTCGTATACGGCAATGAAAAAGACATGGGCGTCTTTGCTATGGCGCAAGTGATGAATGACCTTGCTACCAGAGGCGCAAAGATGGTGGGTATGAGTGTACACATCATGCTTCCGCCCTATGCCTATGAATCACGGTTGAAAGCCATGATGGAGTGCATTTCAAGAATCGGAAATAAACATGAGATTGAAGTGTTACATGCAAAAGCGGAGGTAAGTCCTGCTGTCAGTCAAGCGGTCATGTATTTAACCGGCGTAGGAATCTTAAAAAAAGGGAACTTGATTCGAAGTTCCACAGGAGAGGCAGAACAGGATATCGTGCTTCTTAAGTGGATTGGACTGGAAGGCACCTTTCGTGTGATGCGAGAAAAAGAAGAACTTTTGAAAAAAAGATTTACTAATTCGTTTTTGCGTGAGATTTGTCACATGGAGTCGCAACTATTTTCAGCTAAAGAGTTGGAAATAGCAAAAGGATATGGTGTGTCTGCCATGCATCAAATTACAGGAGGCGGTATTTTTGGTGCTCTTTGGGAAATGGCAGAGGCATCCAATGTAGGTCTTTGGGTGGATTTGAAACAAATGTCTATTCGTCAGGAGACGGTGGAGATTTGTGAATTTTGCCATTTGAATCCGTACCAATTGACTTCTGCAGGAAGCGTCTTGATTGTTGCGGAGCGCGGGGAAGAATTGGTTCAAAGATATCAAGAATTAGGAATATGTGCTACTTTGCTGGGCAGGACGACAAAAGATGCTGCGAGAGTTATTTTGAATGGAGACGAAAAACGTTTTTTGGACAAGCCGGCACCGGACGAGTTGTTGAAAATATATTGCTAGGAGGGTTTTTATGAGAAAACAAATCTTAAAGTACATCGAAAAGAAGAGTAAAGTAGATTTAAAAGAATTGGCTGTTTTATTGGGAACAGATGAAGTGACCATTGCAAATGAAATTGCAGAAATGGAAAAACAGAAAATCATTTGTGGATATCATACATTGATTGACTGGGATAAAGCGGGCGTGGAATTGGTGACAGCATTGATTGAAGTGCGAGTAACACCACAGAGAAATCAGGGATTTGATAGAATCGCAGAACGTATTTATAACTATCCGGAAGTGAATGCTGTGTATTTGATTTCCGGAGGGTATGATTTGCTTGTCACTTTGGAAGGAAAAACTTTAAAGGAAGTGTCTCAATTTGTTTCAGAAAAATTGTCTCCGGTTGAATCAGTTATCAGTACTGCGACACATTTTATTTTAAAGAAATATAAAGACCACGGAACGGTTCTGGTGAAGAAGTCTGGTTCGGAAAGGATGCCGGTGACATTATAATGAGAAATCCATTATCAAAAAAAGTGACAGACATACAACCATCTGGTATTCGTAAATTTTTTGATATCGTGAGTGAAATGCCGGATGCCATTTCCTTGGGTGTAGGGGAGCCGGATTTTGATACCCCGTGGCGCATTCGGGAAGAAGGAATCTATTCATTGGAGAGAGGAAAAACTTTTTACACCTCCAATTCCGGTCTTAAAGAATTAAAAACAGAAATTTGCAAATACTTAAATCGAAAAGTAGATGTAAAGTATGATTATCAAAATGAAGTGATTGTTACGGTGGGAGGAAGTGAAGGAATTGACATTGCACTTCGTGCCATGTTAGATGCGGGCGATGAAGTATTGATTCCACAACCGTGTTACGTCTCATATCTTCCGTGTACCATATTGGCAGACGGTGTTCCGGTGACCATTCCGTTACAGGAAAAAAATGAGTTCAAGCTGACGGCAGAGGAACTGGAAGCTGCGATCACACCGAAGACCAAGGTTTTGATTATGCCGTTTCCAAACAATCCTACTGGTTCTATCATGACAAAGGAAGACTTGGAGCCGATTGTTGAGATTGTAAAAAAATATGATTTATTCGTGATTTCAGACGAAATATATTCGGAACTAAGCTATCAGGGAGACCATGTGTCGATTGCAAGTTTTGAAGGAATGAAAGAGAGGACCATTTTAATCAATGGATTCTCAAAAGGATTTGCGATGACGGGATGGAGACTGGGGTATGCGTGTGGTCCAAAGGAAATCATTGAGCAGATGATAAAAATCCATCAATTTGCGATTATGTGTGCACCAACGAATAGCCAGTACGCAGCGGTAGAAGCTTTGCGAAATTGCGAAGAAGAAGTGCAGGAGATGCGAGAGTCTTACAATCAAAGAAGGCGTTTTTTGATGCATGAGTTCCAAAGAATGGGCTTGCAATGCTTTGAGCCGTTTGGAGCATTTTATGTATTTCCATCCATCCAAGAGTTCGGAATGACATCAGAAGAATTTGCAATGCGTTTTCTGGAGGAAGAAAAAGTAGCGGTTGTTCCGGGAACTGCGTTTGGAGATTGTGGAGAAGGATTCCTTCGAATTTCCTATGCATATTCTATTGATGATTTGAAAGAAGCTCTGGGACGATTAGAAAAATTTGTAAACCGCTTGAGGAGTGAAAGATGTTAAATATCGTATTGTTTGAACCGGAAATACCGGCAAATACGGGAAATATAGGAAGAACATGTGTGGCTACGAATACCAGATTACACTTAATTGAACCTTTGGGATTCAGACTGGATGAAAAGTCTTTAAAGAGAGCAGGCATGGATTATTGGAAGGATTTAGATGTCACTACATACATTGATTTTGATGAATTTTTAGAGAAAAATCCGAATGCCAAAATTTACATGGCGACAACCAAGGCTCCGAACGTGTACACTGATATATCGTACGAACCGGATTGTTATATCATGTTCGGGAAAGAGAGCGCCGGCATTCCGGAAGAGATTTTAGTGAACCATAAAGAGGAAAGTATTCGTATTCCAATGAGTGGAGAGATTCGTTCCTTAAATTTGTCGAATTCAGTGGCAATTGTTTTGTATGAAGCATTGAGACAGAACAATTTTGAAAATATGACAAAGGAAGGTCATTTGCATCGTTTGGAGTGGAAGAATGAAAAATAGAAACATTGTAGTTCAAACCTTGTCTTTGATATCCCAACTGGGAATTAGCATGGTGGTTCCTATTCTCTTGTGTACGGTATTAGGTGTATGGTTGGAAAAAAAGATGACAGTTCCACTGACCATTCCACTAATCGTTCTGGGAGTTTTGGCGGGAGCTCGCAATGTATATGTAATATTGCGCCATGCAAAGAACATGATAGAGTCGGAGAAAAGCGAAGAAGAATGAAAAAAGATGATACATTAAATGAATTACTTGTGGGAATCCTATTTTTTGGAATAGTTTTTCAAATCATTTGTGTCTTTGTCGGAGGAAAAATTTTATATAATGCAATCGGCCTGTGGACAGGTATTGCGATTGCGTGTTTCATGGCAATTCATATGAAACGTTCCATAGAGGATGCATTGGAATTCGGACCGGAAGGAGCCGAAAAGCATGCTCGAAACGCCTATCTGACACGCACTTTGGTAACGCTATTCGTTATAGGAATTGTAATTTATTTTAAATTGGGAAATCCGATTTTAATTATAATCGGTATTTTCCCATTGAAATTATCCGCTTACTTACAACCGCATATACACAAAGTATTTCTGTGGTTTTATGAGCAAAAAAATAAAATGTAATTGAGGAAAGGGGGCTTGGAAAGATGGCAGGTATTTTAGCAGCGGATGCCGATTTTATGATACACAGCCTTAAGAAATTACAGATTTTAGGTCAAGAAGTGTATCTTACTACCACTCATGTGAGTTTGCTGATTGTCTGCGTGGGATTGATTGTATTTGCACTGATTGTGCGGATGACATTAAAAGACACGGAAAAGCCAAGTGGCTTACAAAATGCAGTGGAGTTAATTGTAGAAACGTTGGATGGTATGGTAAAAAGTTCCATGGGCAAACATGCTACGCGATATCGGAATTATATCGGCACATTATTCCTGTTTCTTTTAATCAGCAACATTTCCGGCTTGGTGGGATTGCGACCGCCAACAGCGGACTATGGAGTGACATTTCCACTGGGGATTATTACATTTATTTTGATACAGTACAATAATATCCGTTGGAACAAGTTCGGAGCTTTTACCGATTTGTTTAAACCGATACCGGTGCTATTTCCCATAAATCTCATTGGGGAAATTGCAGTACCGTTTTCTTTGTCTTTACGTTTGTTTGGGAATGTAGTATCGGGAACGGTAATCATGGCACTGATTTATGGGCTGCTTAGCAAATTTGCGTTTCTTTGGCCCGGAGCCTTACATGCGTATTTTGATATCTTCTCAGGAGCAATTCAAACGTATGTATTCTGTATGCTAACAATGGTATTTATTACACAAAAAATACCGGAAGATAATTAAAGAAGATTTTAGGAGGAAAATATTATGGGTAACATTACAAACGAAGGTTTAATTTTAGCATGTTCGGCAATTGGAGCAGGTCTTGCAATGATCGCGGGTATCGGACCTGGTATTGGACAGGGAAATGCGGCAGGTCAAGGTGCAGCAGCAGTAGGAAGAAATCCGGGTGCGAAAGGAGATATCATGTCAACGATGCTACTTGGACAAGCAGTAGCGGAGACGACAGGTCTGTATGGTTTGGTTATTGCACTAATCCTATTATTTGCGAACCCGCTATTAGGGAAATTGTAGGAAGGGGATTTGAACCTTGGAAGGACGCTTATTTACACTGGATGCGCAGTTTCTTTTTGATGCGATTGTCCTTGCGCTTAGCATGTTAGTGTTGTTTACCGCATTGTCATATCTTCTGTTTAATCCTGTGCGGGATTTGTTGGAGAAACGGAAACAACGTGTGGCTGAAGAGCAAGCCGCTGCAAAGCGTGAGCGAGAGGAAGCGACTGCGTATAAAGAAGAATATGATAGCAAACTAAAGGCAGTGGATGAGGAAGCAGAAACAATCCTAAGTGAAGCGCGCAGGAAGGCCATGAAAAATGAAAATAAGATTGTTTCTGAAGCAAGAGAGGAAGCTGCCCGTATTATAACCCGTGCAAATGCAGAGGTTGAGTTGGAAAAGAAACAAGCGCTAGATGATATGAAGCAGGAAATGATTGCGATTGCTTCTATGATGGCGGAAAAAATAGTGGCAAATTCCATTGATGCAGATGCGCAGGAAAGCCTTATTGAAGATACCTTAAAAGAAATGGGTGAGGATACATGGCAAAGTTAGTTTCTAAAACATATGGGGATGCTTTGTTTGCTGTTGCGTCGGAAGAAAAACGCATGGATGAGTTTTATGAAGCGGCGCAAGCAGCAGGACAGATTCTTCGCACAAATGAAGAGTTTGAGAAATTAATGAATCATCCGGAGATTATAAAAGACAGTAAAATTGAGATGGTGGAGCAAATATTTGGCCCGACACTTCCGAAAGAGATGGTAGGACTTATGAACCTAATGATATCAAAAGGACGTGCGGGAGAAATTCTATCTGTGTTTGACTATTTTGTTGCTCTTGTAAAAGAAGAAAAAAAGATTGGACAAGCTAGTGTCACAACAGCGGTGGCGTTGAGTGATATACAGAAAGAAAAGGTGGAGAAAAAACTGTTGGAAACAACCAAATATGAAACCTTTGAGATGCATTATTGTGTAGATGAAACGCTAATCGGCGGAATGGTAATTCGCATAGGAGACCGTGTGGTGGACAGTAGTATCAGGACAAAATTGAATGATTTATCAAGACAATTACGAAACATTCAGGTGTAAAATAAAAAGGAAGGTGGATTCGTTCCATGAATTTAAGACCAGAAGAAATTAGTTCTGTGATTAAAGAACAGATTAAACGATATGCATCGAAGTTGGAAGTATCCGATGTTGGGACAGTTATTCAAGTGGCAGATGGAATTGCACGTATACATGGCCTTTTGAATGCGATGCAAGGAGAACTCTTGGAGTTTCCGGGTGAAGGATACGGAATGGTGCTCAATTTAGAAGAGGATAATGTGGGTGCAGTTCTTCTTGGAGATCAGAAAAATATCAATGAAGGAGATACCGTAAAAACTACCGGTCGTGTGGTAGAAGTGCCAGTCGGTGACTGCATGCTTGGGCGTGTAGTGAATGCATTGGGACAACCGATTGACGGAAAAGGACCGATTCAGGCAGCCAAATACAGACAGATTGAAAGAGTAGCATCGGGAGTTATTTCGAGAAAATCCGTAGATACACCTTTGCAAACAGGTATTAAGGCAATTGATTCTATGATCCCAATTGGACGTGGACAGAGAGAGCTTATTATCGGAGACAGACAGACAGGAAAAACAGCAATTGCATTGGACACAATCATTAACCAAAAGGGGCAAGGTGTCAAATGTATTTACGTTGCAATTGGGCAGAAAGCATCTACAGTTGCGAATATTGTGAAGACGTTAGAAGAGTTTGGCGCAATGGATTATACAACGGTTGTTGCATCCACGGCGAGTGAATTGGCACCGCTTCAATATATTGCGCCGTATTCGGGCTGCGCAATGGGTGAAGAATGGATGGAAAATGGAGAAGACGTGTTGGTCGTATATGACGATCTGTCGAAACATGCGACGGCGTATCGCACCCTTTCCTTACTCCTTCGAAGACCGCCGGGACGAGAAGCATATCCGGGAGATGTTTTCTATTTGCATTCCAGATTATTGGAAAGAGCTGCAAGACTTTCAGATGCTTTGGGCGGCGGTTCATTAACGGCACTTCCGATTATAGAAACCCAGGCGGGGGATGTATCGGCGTACATCCCTACCAATGTCATTTCTATTACGGATGGACAGATTTATTTGGAAACAGAAATGTTTAATGCAGGGTTCAGACCGGCAATCAACCCAGGTATTTCTGTATCACGTGTTGGTGGTTCTGCTCAAATTAAGGCGATGAAAAAAATATCAGGACCGATTCGTATCGAATTGGCACAATACCGTGAGTTGGCATCTTTTGCACAGTTTGGCTCTGAATTAGATGCAGACACGGCAGAACGTCTTGCACAAGGGGAACGTATCAGAGAAATGTTGAAACAACCGCAATACAAACCGATGCCGGTTGAGTATCAAGTAATTATTATTTATGCGGCAACCAGAAAGCATTTGCTTGATATAGCGGTAGAAGATGTTCTTCGTTTTGAAAAAGAGTTATTTGAATATATTCAGACAAAATATCCGGAGATTCCGGAAACGATTAAGAGTGAAAAAATACTTACTGAAGAGACGGAAGAGAAACTAGTGAAAGTCATTGAGGAATTTAAAGCTGAATTTTAAGTTTTGTGTTCTATGAGAAAGGAGAATTATCATGGCAACAATGAGAGAAATTAAGAGACGCCGCGGTAGTATCCAGAGTACGCAACAGATTACGAAAGCAATGAAGCTTGTTTCTACTGTCAAACTACAAAGAGCGCGAATGCGCGCAGAAAATGCGAAGGCGTATTTTCAGTATATGTATCAAACAATTACTTCGATTCTGTCGAAAGCAGGTACTGTGAATCACCCATATGTGCAGGGGAATACATCTGACCGAGTGGGGATTGTGACGGTTGCTTCCAATCGTGGGTTAGCCGGAGGGTACAATGCCAATATTGTCAGGTTGATTACGGAAAGCGGATTCGAGAAAGAGAAAGTGCGTCTTTATACGGTGGGGAAGAAAGGTGCTGACGGATTGGCGAGAAAAGGTTATGAAATTGTTTCGGACTCTTCCCATGCAATAGAGGAGCCTACATTTCATGATGCCAAAGAATTGGGTGAGCGGTTATTACAAGATTTTGCAAATGGTGAGATCGGTGAAATCTATGTTGCATATACAGAGTTTAAAAATACGGTGAGTCACATTCCGAAAATGGTTAAGCTGTTACCTGTCGAAGCGACAGAGATGAATGATGGGCCGATTACACTTATGAATTTTGAGCCTAGCGAAGAAGAAGCCATATCGCTTCTTGTTCCAAAGTATGTGACCAGTATTTTATATGGTGCGTTCGTAGAGGCAGTGGCGAGTGAAAACGGTGCGCGTATGCAGGCGATGGATTCTGCAACAAATAATGCAGAAGAAATTATGAATGATTTGGAATTGAAATATAATAGAGCTCGACAGGGAGCAATCACACAAGAATTAACAGAAATTATAGCCGGAGCAGAAGCTATCGGATAGAGGAGTGAAAAAATGGCAGAAAACAATACAGGTAAAATTATCCAGGTTATCGGTGCGGTCCTGGATGTCAAATATGCAGCAGGTCATTTGCCGGAAATCAATGAAGCTATTGAAATCACAAGAAAAGATGGAAGCAGACTGGTTGTTGAAGTGGCACAGCATTTGGGCGATGACATCGTAAGATGTATTGCCATGGGGCCTACAGATGGTTTGGTGCGTGGTATGGATGCTCTTGCGACAGGCGCCCCGATTTCCGTACCGGTTGGTGAAAATACACTAGGACGTATTTTTAATGTTTTGGGTGAACCCATCGATGAGAAAGCAGCTCCGACGGATGTGGAATATGAACCGATTCATAGGAAAGCGCCAGCTTTTGAAGAACAGGCAACAGAAGCGGAACTATTGGAAACGGGTATTAAAGTTATCGATTTACTTTGTCCGTACCAAAAAGGTGGAAAGATTGGTTTGTTTGGAGGTGCCGGTGTAGGAAAAACGGTGCTTATCCAGGAACTTATTACCAATATCGCAACAGAGCATGGTGGATATTCTGTGTTTACGGGTGTAGGAGAAAGAACCAGAGAGGGAAATGATCTCTACTATGAAATGCAAGAGTCCGGAGTTATTAATAAAACGGCCATGGTATTCGGACAGATGAATGAGCCACCTGGAGCGCGTATGCGTGTGGGTCTTACCGGTCTTACAATGGCAGAGTATTTCCGTGATAAAGGCGGAAAAGATGTTCTCTTATTTATTGATAACATTTTCCGATTTACCCAAGCAGGTTCTGAAGTGTCAGCTCTTTTAGGACGTATGCCTTCTGCGGTAGGTTACCAGCCTACTTTACAGACGGAAATGGGTGCCCTGCAGGAACGTATCACATCTACAAAAAATGGCTCTATTACATCGGTGCAGGCGGTTTATGTTCCGGCTGATGACTTAACAGACCCGGCGCCTGCTACAACCTTTGCGCATTTGGATGCCAAAGTTGTACTTTCCCGTGCAATTACAGAATTGGGAATTTATCCGGCTGTAGATCCGTTGGATTCTTCTTCTAGAATGTTGGATCCAAATATTGTGGGCGAAGAACACTACCGTGTGGCACGTGGTGTACAGGAAGTATTACAGAAATATAAGGAATTGCAGGATATTATTGCTATGCTTGGTATGGATGAGCTTTCAGAGGAAGATAAGCTTACAGTATCTCGTGCGAGAAAGATTCAGAGATTCCTTTCTCAACCATTTTTTGTGGCAACGCAGTTTACCGGTTTTGAAGGGCGCTATGTTCCGATTAACGAGACAATCCAGGGATTTAAGGAAATTTTAGAAGGAAAGCATGACGATATTCCGGAAGGATATTTCTTAAATGCCGGAAATATAGATGATGTACTCGCCCGTGTGAAATAGAGGTAGAGCTTATGAATATTAAAATTATAAAACCGGATGGAGAATTTTTTGACGGGAACGGAAACTTTCTCGAATTTACAGCGGTAACCGGTAGAATGGGTGTCTATGACAATCATATTCCGCTCACCACTATTTTGGAGCCTTGCGTTGTGAAAATTCATCATGGAGAGGTTGTAAAAAAAGCAGCAGTTCTGGGTGGGTTTATTGAAATTCAGAAAGATCGGATTATCATACTTGCAGAAGATGCAAACTGGCCGGAAGACATTGATGTGGCACGTGCAAATGCTGCGAAGGAACGCGCACAGGCGCGATTAGATAAAAAAGAATCCGGAACAGATTTGGTACGTGCGGAAGCGGCATTAAAAAGAGCAATGGCACGAATATCTGCAGCAGGAAAATAGAAACCAAACGAATCCCATTTGCATACTATATATTACAGTGTATGTAGATGGGAAGTGTTTGTTATGGAGTATCGTTTGCCTTATTACATGGCATATCCTATGCCTTTACAATATGATGATGAACGTGTGGAACGTCGTGATTATGAATATATGCAGAGTATGTACCCAATGGCGGTCAAAAGAATTTTACCGTATGTGGAAGAAGAATGCGACAGAATGTCATATGAGGGTAGTATGATTTATGATGAATATCCGGATCAACTGCAGATTTATATGATGTGTAATCGCGTATATGAAAAAGTGAAAAAGCAGAAGCTAAAGGATGATGTGGAAATGGAAATGCAAGTTTCCGACCATGATGAATGGCTGAAAAATTTGGTGCAGATTATGCTTTTTCAAGAATTATTCCGTCGCCGCAATAATCATAGAAGAAGCAGACGGAGATTCTATTGATATAGAAGAAAGATGGTATACATATGAAAAATATTATTTTAATTGGTATGCCGGCAGTGGGAAAAAGCACCGTAGGTGTTGTCATCGCCAAACGGCTTGGTTACGAATTTGTTGATACAGATTTGTTGATCCAGAAGCAGGAAAAAAAGTTGTTGAAAGACATTATTGCCCATGAGGGTATGGAAAAATTCCTGGCTATCGAGAACCAAGTGAATCGAGATTTGGATGTAGAACGTACAGTAATATCCCCCGGCGGTAGCGTTGTGTATTGCGAAGAAGCAATGAGACATTACAAAAAAATAGGAACGATCATTTATTTGCATGCTCCGTTTGAGGATATTCAAAAAAGGATTGAAAATGCCCGCAATCGCGGAGTTGTGTTGCGAAACGGGCAAACGCTGAAAGATATATATGATGAGCGCAGTAAGTTGTTTGAAAAGTATGCAGATTATACGATTTCGGAGACGGGAATCGGGTTGGACGAAACAATTGACAAGGTACTGGAACTACTTGAAAAAATAGGAGGTTAACAAACCTCCTATTTTGTGTTATAATACTCGGTGGAGTATAAATCAAAACCATAACAGAGGTGTGAAATGGAACAATATATAATCAAGGGCGGACATCCACTTGTGGGAGAAGTTGAAATTGGTGGAGCCAAAAATGCAGCGTTGGCGATTCTGGCAGCTGCGACTATGGCTGATGAAACAGTTACGATTGATAACCTTCCGGATGTAAACGACATAAATGTGTTGTTAGAAGCGATTAGTGGCATAGGTGCTACTGTACAGCGCGTGGATAGACATACCGTGCGTATTAATGGCTCTACGATTGGTGATTTAAGTATAGAGTATGATTATATTAAAAAAATCCGAGCATCGTATTATTTATTAGGTGCCTTGCTTGGGAAATATCATAAAGCAGAGGTAGCCCTTCCTGGCGGGTGTAATATCGGCAGCAGACCGATTGACCAGCATCTGAAGGGATTCCGTGCATTAGGTGCAGAGATTGATATTGAGCATGGAAAGATTTCTGCAGAGGCAGAAACATTGAAAGGAACGCATCTGTATTTTGACGTAGTAAGTGTTGGAGCTACCATCAACGTTATGATGGCAGCTGCTATGGCAGAGGGTCAGACGATTATGGAGAACGTGGCAAAAGAGCCACATGTTGTAGACGTTGCCAACTTCTTAAACAGTATGGGGGCTAATATCAAGGGTGCCGGTACGGATGTCATTAAGATTAAGGGAGTTCAGCGTCTTCATAAGACAGAATATCCGATTATTCCGGATCAGATCGAAGCGGGAACATTTATGTTTGCTGCAGCTGCAACAAAAGGGGATGTTACGGTTACCAATGTAATTCCAAAACATTTGGAAGCGACTGTTGCAAAACTGGTTGAGATTGGGTGCGAAGTAGAAGAGTTTGATGATGCAGTTCGTGTAGTTGCAAAGGATCGTTTGAGAAGTACGCATGTAAAAACACTTCCGTATCCTGGTTATCCGACAGATATGCAACCGCAAATCGGTGTTGTGTTGGCGTTGAGCCAGGGAACCAGTGTGATTACGGAAAGTATTTTTGAAAATAGATTTAAATATTTGGACGAATTAGCCCGTATGGGTGCGGTTGTAAAAATCGAAGGAAACTCTGCTACCATTGAAGGGGTAGAAAAGTTTTCCGGAGCCAGAATCAGCGCACCGGATTTGCGAGCAGGTGCAGCACTTGTTATTGCAGGTTTGGCGACGGATGGAATTACAATTGTGGACGATATCGTTTATATTCAGCGTGGGTACGAAAGATTTGAAGAAAAACTTCGCTCATTAGGTGGCGTGATTGAACGCGTATCCAGTGAAAAGGAAATTCAGAAGTTTAAATTAAAGGTAAGTTAGATGTAAAGCCCGCTACATAGCCATGTAGTGGGCACTTTTATTTTGGAGCGTGCGAGATGAGAAGAGGAAAGAGAAGAGTCTTTAGTAATATCATATTGATTGCTGCTGTTTTGGTATTTTTGTTTTCCGGATACAAACTATTCTCCATTTTTATGGAATATAGAAAAGGGGATAAAGAATACGAAAATCTACAGGAAACGGTAGTGGAGGAAGAGACCATAAAACAGGAGGAAGAGGAAGAAACGGCAGAAACAGTTGTTTTTACGGTGGATTTTGAAAAACTGAAAGAAATAAATTCCGAAACGGTGGCGTGGATACGTTTTGTAGAACCGTCTAAAATCAGCTACCCGGTCGTGCAGACCCTCAATAATGACAAATACTTAAATACGACTTTTGAAGGAAAAAGGAATGCGTCCGGAGCCATTTTTATGGATGCCGCAAATGCCAATGATTTTTCGGACAGGAATACTTTTATCTATGGACATAATATGAAAAATGGTTCCATGTTTGCACAATTGAGAAAGTACAAGGATGCCGCATTTTGTCGGCAAAATCCATATTTTTATATCTACACTCCAGACGGGCTGGAGATTAAGTATGAGATCTTCGCGGTAGCAATTGTAGAACATGATGCAATCAACTATGAAAAGAACTTTGCAAATGACAATGAATATTTGACATATTTAAAGATTATCAGAGATACGGCACGCTATCGTGCGGGCGGTGAGTTGGATGCAGGTGCACAGATAGTGAGTCTTTCTACCTGCACCAATGTAACAGAAACACAGCGTCTTTTGGTTCATGGAGTCAAAAGAGAGCAGAAAGTATTGGGTGAGTAGGTATGGCATGGCAATATGAAGTGGGAGACATTGTAAAGATGAAGAAGAAACATCCGTGCGGAAGTTTCGAGTGGGAGATTTTGCGCGTGGGTGCAGATTTTCGATTGAAGTGCGTTGGATGTGGACACCAGATAATGATTGCTAGAAAGCTAGTGGAGAAAAACACGAAGGAATTGAGAAAACGAGAAGAAAAGCAATGAAGTCTATTGCCTGATATTGGGAAAAGTGGTATGATGTAGTGTGAATAGTGGGGTCGTGCCCTCATTTCGCTAACTTCGAAAAGGGGTGTAGGCGTGTTTAGTAATATAAAAGTAAGATTGAAATTATCAGACATCCTGTTGTTTGCGTCGCTGTTTTTAGCCGGTGGCTTTCACGAACACACATCATGTCTGATTAGTCTCGTTATATCAATATATTTTTTTGCTCATATTTTTTCGCATAGAAAAATACGGATGCAGATGAATCTGATGTTTGTTTCCGTTTTGTCCATTTGCTTGTTTTATGGACTGGCTTGTTTCTGGGCGATTGACTCGGGCATGGCGTTTATAGGATTTGTAAAATATTTGCCTGTTTTTTTGTATTTGCTTTTGCTATATCAGGAAGAACGGGCTGGAGAAGTGCTAACAGTTCTTCCATATGTAGCAGTTGGTATGGTTGTGGTATCTGCAGTTGGCGCGCAGATTCCGATGCTAAAAGCCTTTTTTACCGTGGCTGGTCGCTTTGCAGGATTTTTCCAATATCCGAATACATTTGCCATCTTTTTGCTTCTGTGTGAATTATTGATCTTGCAAAAGACAGAATTAAAAGTATGGGATTATGTTTCGGCAGCAGTATTGATTGGCGGTATTTTATATACCGGAAGCCGTACGGTGTTCGTACTGTTCATTGCTTCCAACTTTGTCATGTTATTATTGATTGCAAACAAAAAAGCAAAGGCAGTCATGTTGCTTGTACTCTTGTTTTCAATCGTAGCGATATTGTTACTCATGTTGCTCTTGCGGGATAATGCGATTGTAAGCCGATATTTAAATATGGATTTAGGGGCAAGTACCTTTGTGGGAAGAATCCTATATGTAATTGATGCATTGCCACTTGTTTTAAAATATCCTTTCGGACTGGGGTATATGGGATACTATTATATACAGAACAGCATTCAGTCGGGGCTTTATTATGTGACGTTTGTGCATAATGATTTTTTGCAACTATTCTTGGATATTGGCTGGATTCCGGCATTGTTATTTTGGGGAATGATTGTAAAATTCTTTTTCAAAAAGGATGTGTCACTTACAAGAAAACTCATTGTAGCGACTTTTTGTGTACATACATTTTTTGATTTCAATCTGCAATACATGGCGATGTTCTTTCTCTTTTTGCTACTTATGTACACCAAGGATGGCAAAGAGAAGGTGTATGAAATTGCAGGATGGAAAAGGGTTGTGCCGGCTCTTGTTTTGGTAGTCAGTGCTTATATGGGAATTGCATTGATTTTGGCACATTACAAGCAGATGGATGTATCCTACGCAATGTATCCGTACAACACAAGAAATAATTTGAATAGAATGGAAGAGGCAGAACTTGCCAAGGCCAATGAAATAGCGGAGCAGATTTTAAAGCAAAACGAGGCTTATTATGCTCCGTATAGCGTGAAAGCCCAATACGCCTATTCGCAAGGGGATTTCACAGAGACCATTTATAACAAACACGAAGCGTTTGAAAGAAACCCGTTTCGTTATGCAGAATATAAAGAATATTGTTTGATGCTTCTTAATGGAATTGCAATATTTAGTCGACAGGGCGATGAAGCAAGCGTGGACGCGTGCAACCAGGAGATATTGGCCACATATGAGCGATTAGAAAGCAATAAAACGCGTCTTAGTAAACTCGGTAAGCGGATAGAGGAGCAGCCGATACTTGAGTTTTCGGAAGACATTATGCAGTATATTCAGAAAATAGAAAAAGGTGATAAGTAAATGAAAATAAAGAAAAAACAACTTTATTTTATTGCCGCAGGAGTTGCAGTCGTATGTATTGTAGTTCTCGGAATTTTACTATTGTTTCCGAAAAAAAACCTTTCCCTATTAGACCAATCCGGCAGGGAAGTGATACAGGTCACAAAGAAGTATGATTTTTCGGATCACAAGATGGCCTATTTTGATATGGCCATTACGGAGGCAACACAGATTCTTGCAAAGCAAAAGGATTGCAGTATAGAGGATGCCAGGGACATGCTGTGGAAGGATGAGTATCAAATCTATACTTACTATCAGCAAGATGTACAAGTGGCATTGGCAAAAAGCTGCAAACCTTACAATGACCGATTTGATTGCGGTGGGGTTGTGACAGATTTAGATGGGAATGTGGTGGCGGCTTACGGACATTCCGTGAATGAAAGCTCTGAAAATTATGCCATGCACACGGCGTCTCCATATTCATCCATTAAACCGTTGAGTGTGTACGCTCAGGCAATTGAAAAGGGCATTATCAATTGGTCTACGGTTTATGAAGACAGTCCTTATAAGCAGATTAAAGGCGCGGACGATAAGATGAGAGATTGGCCGGTCAATGCAAGCGGGCAATATGAGAATACAAATGTTACCATCTATGAGGCAATCAGAGAATCCTTAAATACAGTTGCTGTAAAGTGTCTGAAAGATGTGGGAGTGGATAACTCTATCGAATTTTTACAAAACAATTTCGGTATTTCTCTGGTGGGAGAACAATATACCTCCGTACTATATGAAGAGGAAGAAGTAATCGGAAATATTGCAATGGGATATTTCCAAACTGGCGTAGCTCCGGTTGACATGGCAGGTTACTATCAAATCTTTGCTACCGGCGGTACATACGTGAAACCATCTGCTGTATATCAGATTTGTGATAAGGATGGAGAAGTGGTATACGAAAGAGGTTACAATCCACAAGAGATTATCAGTCCTCATACGGCAGATATCATGAACAAGTTGCTACAAGGAGTAGCAAAAACAGGGGGTACCGGTGTAGAAGCTTACTGTGAATCCACAGAGGTTGCCGGGAAGACCGGTTCGGCGGATGCCAATGCAGACTGCTGGTTTGTGGGATTGACGCCGGAATACAGTTGTGCGATATGGCACAGTAAGAACTATAAGAACATGGCTCCGGTGCTGTTTTCCAGAACCATGGAAGAGGTACATAAAGGGAACGAAGAGCTAAAGAATGTCTTTGGCATGCATTCCAATCTTCGCAAATACCTTTATTGTGAAGAGAGTGGCATGGCTGTTTCGCCAAATTGCACACTCACTCAATTGGGTTATTATGTTCCGGGCACGGAATTAAAAACATGTAATCAGCATTAATATAAAATATCTAAAAGGAGGAGAAGAAAAATGAGGATGTTCAAGAAAGTAACAGCAGTTCTTTTGGCAGCATCAATGGTATTTTCCGTAGGAATATGGGGGAATACCGCACAGGCTGAAGAGGCACAAGTGGAACAGAGTATCGAATACACACCACTTGCGTTGGACCAAGCAGTGAATGTGACTTTGGATGAAAATAATACAATGGCGTATTTTTCATTCACACCTACAGAAGATATAATCTGTATGTTTGAGTCACATGGAGCATCACAGATTGTGGAGGCGAGATTATACGAGGTTAGAGAAGGCGAAGATCTCTTTTTGGCAAATGCACTACAGGAAATCGACGGCATTGATTTTCGTTTGTGCAAAAAGTTGGAAGCAGGAAAAGAATATCATTTTACTGCTGCACAATATGGACCGGGCACAAGATATGCAATGAACTTTAATGTAATCTTGAAAACATCGCCGGTAGCGAAAGTGGAAGCACAAGCAGTAAAAGTAATCGAGAATTTTGATGGATATGATTCGCCGGAATACTATTGGTATAACTTGAGT
This sequence comes from uncultured Clostridia bacterium, assembly GCA_945992055.1. Classification (GTDB taxonomy): domain Bacteria; phylum Bacillota; class Clostridia; order Lachnospirales; family Lachnospiraceae; genus Faecalimonas. Next base: position 37,741 of record CAMFVG010000031.1, read on the forward strand.
TCCAAAATAAATGCAAAAGTCACCATGACAGATGGAGAGGAATATGACATTATCAACGGCAATGCATTTTATTATAACAATGAATATATTCGTTTTAACGTAAGCAGCAACCAGTCGGCTTTGAATGAGTGGACAGTTGGAAATACCTACACGGCAACATTGTATGTATTGGGATACCCTGCAGAATTTTCAGTAACAGTTGTACCGTCTCCGGTAGAGAGTATTGAGGTCAATCCGATTGTACTTGCGGAATATGGAAGAGGCACTGTTATGAGCCCGGGGTCTTCTGACGAATGGTTCAGCTATCGCTGGGAAGACTTGGTAGAATACACCATTAAAATGAAAAATGGAGAGAAGATTATAGGCACTGGAAATCATGTGCAATATAATGGCGTAGGTTATAATTTTATCACCGGAGATAACCAATGGGCTGAACATTGGTATGTAGGAAATACATATGAGTTGACAGCATCATTCCTGGGTGTAACTAGCAAAGTTTCTGTAAGCATAAATGAGAAATTGGAAGAGAATGGATATGAGTATGTACTTCAAGACAACCAGGCAGTGATCATAAGCTGTGATCGTGAGGACGAAGTACTTGTGATTCCGGATACCTTGGGCGGATACCCGGTAGTGGGTATTACAGACCTTACGGGTGCTGTTTATTATGCCGAAGAAATCGTGATCCCGGATACGGTAACCATGCTTTCAAAAGGCGTTTACCAGTGGAACTATGACTTGAAGAAGTTGACATTGGGCAAAGGCATCTCTAATTTGAAGAATGAATACTTTACGGGTACAGTAAATCTGGAAGAGATTGTAATTTCGGATGACAATGCAACTTACAAGTCTGTGGATGGCGTAGTGTACGATAAAGACGTGACGAAGATTGAAGTTTTCCCACGTGCAAAGACAGGAACATATAAAGTACCGGATACAGTCACAGACATCTCTGTATTGATGGATAACTTTAATCTGTACAATGTAGAATTAGACCTTGGCAATAGCAACACGGACTATGTGATGGAAGATGGCGTAATCTACAATAAAGAAAAAACTGTCATCTACAAATGTGTTCAAAAGACAACTGGAAAATATACGATGCCAAATACCGTTACGGAAATCAAGGATGGCGCGTTTGAGGGAAGTAGCTTGAGTGAAGTTATTGTTTCTGAAAATGTATCGGAGATTGTGTACTGTGCATTTTCTAACAGTGTAAAATTGGAAAATATTGTATTGCCAGAAAAATTAGAAGAAATTTCTGATGGAGCATTTGATGGATGTACAAAACTCAAAACAATAGATGTACCGGATAATGTAACGAGAATTGGTCAAAATGCGTTTAGTTATTCGGGATTAGAAAGTGTCACCTTAAATGCCAACTTGGAAACAATAGGATGGAGCGCTTTTTCGGATTCGCAACTGAAAGAAGTGGTACTTCCTGACAGTTTGACCTATTTGGGCGGTTCCGCATTTGCGCATACGCCTTTGGAAAATGTGACATTTGGTTCGGGAATTGAGGTTATTGATGCAAGCACATTCTACGGAACGAATTTAAAAACAATTACCTTGCCGGAAAAAGTGAAGTATGTTGGCGAGTATGCATTTGCAGAATCTCAATTAGAAGAAGTTATTTTCTTGAACGACGATGTTTGGCTTGACTGGGGTGCTTTCTATAAGTGTCCAATTAAAGCTGTTGACTTAAAAAATGTCAACCACATTGGTGGTAATGCATTCCAAGGTTCGCAGCTTACAGGAATCAAGATTCCTGCAAGTGTTACAGACCTTGCTTATATGTCATTCGCTGACAGTGAAAAACTTGCAAATATTGAATTGCCAGAAGGACTAAATTCTTTAGATGGAATGGCATTCCACAATACGGCTTGGTGGGCGAACCAACCAGACGGACTCGTTTATATTGGCGATTATTTGTATGGATATAAAGGAACGATGCCTGAAAACACAACCATTGAAGTGAAGGAAGGCACAAGACTGATTGCAGATAATGCGTTTGCAAATCAATTAAATTTGAAGAGTGTAACCATTCCTGCAAGTGTAGAAAACATCGGTTGGGGAGCTTTCAGAGGTTGTTTGAACCTGGAAAAGATAACCATCTCGGAAGATAATGAAAGATACTACACAAATGACGAAGGCACAATGTTGTTTGAAGGCGAAGGTTATTGGCCGATGTGGAGACAAGTTGTTGCAGTAACCGGTATAGATGTGGGGGATTATGAGGAGGATGTTCCTTACGGACAGTCTTTGGATGAATGGATTGCAAATTTCCCATATTATAGATGGGTATATGTACAATATGTAGACGGCTTTGCTGGACCTATGGAACCATATGGACAAGAGACTTTTGAAGTTACAAAAGATATGGTTTCTGGGTTCGACAGTACAGTTCCTGGAAGACATACTTTGACACTTGACTTTGGTAAATATGTGGCAGAATTAGATTATGTGGTAGGAGAAAAACCACTAGAACCAGTAGCAGTTACAGGCGTAACGATTACAAAGACGTTATCTTTGGATAGCGGAGAATCTAAATCATTAGAATATACTGTACTTCCTGCAGATGCGACAAACAAAGCGGTTACATTCTCATCAAGCAATCCGGAAGTGGCAACTGTAGATACGATAACAGGAGAAGTGACTGCTCATAAAGAGGGTCAAACGGTAGTTACCATTAAAACAGTAGATGGAAACTATACAGATACCTGTGTGGTGACTGTAAATTGTGGACATAATATAGGATATGATGTTCCGGCAGAAGAGTCTACCTGTACAAAACAAGGACATGGTGCATACACTGTTTGTGAAGACTGTGGAGATATTATTTCCGGTTCGGATGCATTATTACCACTGAAAGACCACGAAGGCGGAACAGCTACCTGTAAAGACAAAGCAATTTGTTCAACATGTTTCCAACCATATGGTTCGTATGCTTCCCATGAATTGAAACATTACGGAAAAGTGGATGCAGACCATAAGGCAGAAGGGAAACAAGAGTACTGGCAATGTGACGTTTGTGATAAATATTTTGCAGATGCGGAAGCGAAAACAGAAGTGGCCGAAAAAGACCTTGTGATTTCAAAAGTCCCACATAGCTATGACGACTCTGAATGGAAATACGACGAAGAAACTCACTGGAATGAATGCGAATGTGGCGAAAAGACCAATGTAATCAAGCATGTATTTGATAACAATTGCGATACCAAATGTAATGTATGTGAATATACAAGAACAACAGAACATGATTGGAGTGACAAGTGGGCTTCTGATGGAAAGAATCACTGGCATGAATGTAATGAGTGTCATGAAAAGAAAGATATAGTAGCTCATGAAGGTGGAAAAGCAACTTGCCAGGAACTTGCAAAATGTGCAACCTGTAATACAGCATACGGTGAGTATGCCGACCATGATTACACAGCACAGACAGCAGAGGCAAAATATTTGAAGAGTGTAGCTACTTGTAAAGACAAAGCAGTTTACTATGTAAGCTGTAGCGTATGTGCAAAAGCAAGCAACGAGTTGACATTCAAACATGGTGATGTGGATCCGAAAAATCATCAAGGAGAAACAGAACTTAAGGATATTGTAGAAGCAAAATGTAATCAAGTAGGTTATACAGGTGATACTTACTGTAAAGACTGTAATACAAAGATTGCAGATGGAAAAGAAGTTGAAAAACTTCCACACGTTGTAGAAACATGGGAAGTAACAAAAGAAGCGACTACGAAAGAAAAAGGTACAAAGAGCGGAACATGTACAGGATGTAATGCAACACTTCATGTAGAAACAGCACAGTTATTAGAAACCGGCGAAGAAGTGAAGAAAACAGAAGGTCTTGATTCCAAAGTAGAAATGGTTGGAGATACCAACATCACTGCGGATGTTGTTTTCAAAGCAGAGGAAGTTTCGCAGACAGTAACAGAAACTGTTAAGAAGACAATTGATAAAGCCATTGACACCTTGAAAGAAAAAGTAGAGGGACAGACTGTAGCATCTATCTTTGATTTGAGTTTGATTTTGCGTGAACAAGCCACAAATGGTGAATTGATTAGTGAGAAGGAATTCGAATTAGAAGGAACTGTGCAAGTAACAATTCCTGTGCCGAGCGACTTGTTGACAAAATATGAAAATCTTCAATTAGTCCATATTAAAGATGATGGAACAGCTGAAATTCTTCCATTCACATTGGAAGATGGAAAAGCAACATTTACAACAGATGGATTTAGTTACTATACATTTGTAGGAACAGAAAAAGCACCGGCAACGTCAGAACCAGGACCGGGAACACCAAATACAGGTGATAATAACCACGGAATCCTTTGCTATGCATTTATGATGATGTTAGCAGCGGGTGTTGTTGCACATGAAATGCTTGAAAGAGAACGTGCAAGAAAGAGAAGTCGTTAATACAAATATATAACTAATATGCATTCAAAAGGCCCGAGTAAAAACTCGGGTCTTTTTTTGAGAAAAACACTTGAAATAATTGTAATATTATGTTAATATATCAAATTGTGATATATTATTTTATTCCTTGTTCCCGAAAGGAATTCGGGGGCCAGAGACCATAAGGAGGTGCAAACGACATGAACAAATATGAATTAGCAGTTGTTGTCAATGCAAAAATCGAAGACGACGCTAGAGCGGCAGTGATCGAGAAAGTACAATCTTACATTACTCGTTTCGGTGGCCAAGTTTCTGACGTTGATGAATGGGGTAAGAGAAAATTAGCTTACGAAATTCAAAAGATGAGAGAAGGATACTACTACTTCATCCACTTCGAAGCTGAAGCTACAGCTCCGGCAGAGATTGAAGCAAGACTTCGTATCATGGACAACGTAATCAGATTTTTATGCGTTAGACAGGAAGCATAAGAGAAAAGAGGAATTGTATGAATAAAGTAATTTTAATGGGACGTTTAACAAGAGATCCTGAAGTTAGATATTCACAAGGTGAAAATGCAAGTGCAGTTGCACGCTACACATTAGCAGTAGACCGTCGTTTCAGACGCGATGGAGAAGCTACCGCAGATTTTATTAACTGCGTGGCATTCGGAAGAGCAGCAGAGTTTGCTGAAAGATATTTGCGTCAAGGAACAAAGATTGCAGTAACCGGACGTATTCAGACCGGAAGCTACACAAATAAAGACGGTGTAAAAGTGTACACGACAGATGTGATTGTAGAAGAGCAAGAGTTTGCTGAAAGCAAGAACGCATCATCTGCACCAAGTGAAAGTTTTCAGGCTAGTCCTGCACCATCACCAAGTGCAAACATCGGAGATGGATTCATGAATATTCCGGATGGAATTGATGAAGAATTACCATTCAACTAGATGCTTAATTGTATTGTATTCGAGAAAAATAGGAGGTATTGACAATGTCTTTTGATAAAGGTAACAAAACAGATTCTCCAATGAAGAGAAGACCAATTCGTAGAAGAAAAAAAGTTTGTGTATTCTGCGGAAAAGAAAATAACCAAATCGATTATAAAGACGTGGCTAAATTAAGAAAATATGTTTCTGAAAGAGGAAAAATTCTTCCAAGAAGAATCACAGGAAACTGTGCAAAACATCAGAGAGCTCTTACAGTAGCGATAAAGAGAGCAAGACATATCGCTTTGATGCCATACGTACAAGACTAATCACAAGAATTGAAACCAACTATCCAACATGCGGGTAGTTGGTTTTTCTTTTGACTTTCAGATAGGTATGTACTATAATATGATATTATAGTGTGCAAAAAAATAGGAGGGCAGAAATATGAAAAAACCGGTATTAGTAATTATGGCAGCAGGAATGGGAAGCCGTTACGGCGGATTAAAACAGATTGATCCAGTAGATGAACAAGGACATATCATCATGGATTTCTCTATTTTTGATGCAAAGAGAGCAGGATTTGAAAAAGTAATCTTTATTATCAAAGAAGAAAACAAGGCAGATTTCAAAGAAGCGATTGGAGATCGTCTTGAAAAAGTAATGGAAGTAGAGTATGTATTCCAAGATCTTTACAATATTCCAGAGAGCTTCAAGGTGCCGGAAGGAAGAGTAAAACCTTGGGGAACAGCACATGCAGTGCTTAGTGCAATTGATGCAATCGATGGACCATTTGCAGTTATCAATGCAGATGATTATTATGGAAAAGATGCATTCCAAAAGATTTATGATTATCTTTCAACACATGAAGATGATGACAAATATCGTTACACAATGGTTGGATATCAATTAGAGAATACACTGACTGAAAATGGACATGTATCACGTGGTATTTGTAGCATTGACGAAGATGGTTTCCTTACAAAAGTAGTAGAGAGAACACATATTGAGCCAAAGGGTGACATTACAGCTTATACAGAAGATGGCGGTGAAACTTGGGTAGAGCTTCCAAAGGGATGTTTGGTTTCTATGAATATGTGGGGATTCACAGCAAGTTTCTTGCAAGAGACAAAAGCTGGATTTGAAGCGTTTTTAAAAGAAGGTTTGGAAGTAAATCCTATGAAATGCGAGTATTTCTTGCCTACAGTTGTGAGTAATTTATTGGCAGAAGACAGAGCAACTGTTCAGGTACTTTCATCTGCAGATAAATGGTATGGAGTAACATACAAGGAAGACAAACCGGTTGTAGTAGCAGCAATTAAAAATATGAAGGAAACAGGATTGTATCCAGAACAACTTTGGGGGTAAATGAGAATGGCAATTTTAGTAACAGGTGGTGCTGGTTATATCGGAAGCCACACATGTATTGAACTTATTAATGCAGGTTATGAAGTAGTAGTTTTAGATAACTTGTGTAATTCTAGCAAAGAATCTTTGAACCGTGTAGAAAAGATTGTTGGAAAAGAAATCAAATTTTATGAAGCAGATATCCGTGATGCAAAGGCTTTGGAGGCTATTTTTGCAAAGGAAGACATTTCTGCAGTTATTCATTTCGCAGGATTGAAAGCGGTTGGAGAATCTGTTGCAAAACCATTGGAATACTATGATAACAATATTGCAGGAACAGTAAATCTTTGTAATGAAATGCGCAAAGCAGGAGTGAAGAATATTATTTTCAGTTCTTCTGCTACCGTTTATGGAGACCCTGCTTTTGTTCCGATTACAGAAGAATGTCCAAAAGGGCAGTGTACAAACCCATATGGATGGAGTAAATCAATGCTGGAACAGGTTTTGACAGACTTACATACATCTGACCCAGAGTGGAATGTGGTATTACTTCGTTACTTTAACCCGGTAGGTGCGCATAAGAGTGGAACAATTGGAGAAAATCCAAAAGGAATTCCAAATAACTTGATGCCATATATTACACAGGTGGCTGTAGGAAAATTGGAGTGCTTGGGTGTGTTCGGAAATGATTATGATACCCATGACGGCACAGGCGTACGTGATTACATCCATGTAGTAGATTTGGCAAATGGACACGTAAAGGCACTCAAAAAGATTGAAGAAGGTGCAGGTGTATGCATCTACAACTTGGGCACAGGCAATGGATATTCTGTACTTGACATGGTAAAAGCCTTTGGCAAAGCATGTGGAAAAGAAATCAAATACGTGATTAAGGATAGAAGACCGGGTGATATTGCGACTTGCTATGCAGACCCGGCAAAAGCGAAAGCAGAGCTTGGATGGGAAGCAGTTCGTGGGTTAGAAGAGATGTGTGAGGACTCATGGAGATGGCAGTCAAATAATCCAAATGGATATGAGGCGTAACGTGAAAAAGAATTTCAAATTATTAAAACAATGGCCGGTTATCATAATGCTAATCTGGATATTTATGACCCTGATCAGCTTTTGTGTGGATAAAACCGCCGGCATTGTTGTGAGTGTGTTTTTAATTGCATATGTAGTGGGGCTTCTATGGATATATTTCCGAAATAGGGCGCTCGGGTTTCCAAATTGGGAAACCATGGAAGAACGGCTTGGTTTTTTACACAACGCATTGCTGACGGAACTCAATGTTCCATATGCAGTCATGCTTGATGACGGGAAAATTATTTGGGCAAATAATGAATTTACCACTGTCTTTGAAGAAAAATCCATGACAAACCGTTATTTAAGCAATTATGTTCAGGCATTAAATCGCAGTGTTTTCCCAAAAGGGGAAGGCCGGGTTCAAGTGGATATACGCTACGGAAGCAGAGATTATATTGCATATTTAACAAAGGTAGATGTGGAAAAATTTGATGAAACCGAAGAGATTTGGGGACTTCCAAAAGGGAAAGATTATTTTGTGACCGTCACATTAGAAGATGTTACAGAATTAAAGTATTATATTCGGGAAAACGAAGAACAGAAATTGGTTTCCGGATTAATTTACTTTGATAATTTTGAAGAGGTGATGGAAAGCGTAGAAGAGGTGCGCCAATCTCTTTTGATTGCTTTGATTGACCGAAAGGTGAATCAGTACTTGGCACCATTTGATGGCCTTGTGAAGAAGATGGAGAAGGATAAATACTTCTTTGTTGTCAAAAAGCAATACTTTAAGGAAATGGTAAAAGGTAAATTTTCTGTTTTGGAAGAAGCGAAGAGTGTAAATATTGGGAATACCATGCCTGTTACCTTGAGTATGGGAATAGGCCTTTCTACTGATACCTACACTCAAAGTTATAATCATGCCAGAGTTGCAATCGATCTTGCTCTTGCAAGGGGCGGTGACCAGGCAGTTGTGAAAAATGGAAACAATATTACCTATTATGGTGGAAAAAGAGAACAGACGTCAAAAAATACGAGGGTAAAAGCGCGTGTTAAAGCGGAAGCTCTTCGTGAATTCATTATGTCGAAAGATCAGATTATTGTTATGGGACATAGTATTGCGGACGTGGACTCTTTTGGTGCGGCAGTCGGTATTTATCGTGCAGCATGTGTGATGGAGAAGAAGGCACATATTGTAATCGATGAAATTACAACATCTGTCCGCCCGTTTTATGATGATTTTTGCACAAGTCCACAGTATCCGAACGATATGTTTATTAAGTCTACGGATATTCATGATATTATGAATGATAATACGATGGTGGTTGTAGTGGATACCAATCGTCCGGAAATGACAGAGTGTCCGGAACTACTTAAGATGGCGAAAATGATTGTTGTGTTTGACCATCACAGACAGACAAATGATACAATCGAAAATACCGTATTATCCTATATTGAGCCGTATGCATCTTCGGCGTGTGAAATGGTAGCGGAAGTACTGCAGTATATTGCAGATGATGTACGTATCACAAGTATAGAAGCCAATAGTATGTATGCGGGTATTATGATTGATACCAATAACTTTATGAATCATACCGGAGTCAGAACCTTTGAAGCGGCGGCATTTTTGAAACGCTGTGGTGCAGATATTACACATGTAAGAAAAGTGTTCCGCGATGATTTGAATTGGTATCGCGTAAAATCACAGATTGTATGTGGGGCAGAAGTGTATCATGACGAATATGCAATAGCTGGCTTTTCAAATGATTCTGTTGAAAGCCCAACAATTGTAGGAGCCCAAGCAGCAAATGAGCTTTTGAACATTAAAGGAATCAAGGCATCCTTTGTTTTGACAGAGTATTATGGCAAGATTTATGTCAGTGCAAGGGCCATTGATGAAGTGAATGTTCAGGTGATTATGGAACGGCTTGGCGGCGGCGGTCATATCAGTACAGCAGGAACACAGTTCGAGCATACCGATATGGATGAAGCGATAAAGGCATTAAAGGAAATCATTGACACGATGATTGAAGAAGGAGATATTTAATATGCAAGTAATTTTACTGCAAGATGTAAAGGCCCTTGGTAAAAAAGGCGAAATTGTAAATGTAAACGATGGATATGCAAGAAACTTTATTTTGCCTAAAAAACTTGGAGTCGAGGCTAATGGAAAGAATCTGAATGATTTAAAGTTACAAAAAGCAAATGAGCAAAAAGTTGCACAACAGATGCTTGATGAGGCCAAAGCGCTTGGTGAAAAAATAGAGGCAGGCAAGGTTGAAATTAAGATTAAAGTGGGAGAGGGCGGAAGAGCCTTCGGAGCAGTTTCAACGAAAGAGATTTCTGCTGCGGTGAAAGAGCAGATGGGCTATGACGTTGACAAGAAGAAGATTCAATTAAAGGATGCGATCAAGACGTTAGGCACACATGACGTGGCCGTGAAATTACATCCAAAGGTTACGGCATCTTTGAAAGTAATCGTAACAGAACAATAGGAGGCATGTGCTATGGACGAAGCACTCATTAAACGAGTACTGCCACATAGTATGGAAGCAGAACAAGCGGTAGTCGGCGCGATGATGATGGACAATGATGCAATTATGACAGCTGCAGAAATTGTCAGAGGAGAGGATTTTTATCAATCTGCATACGGAGTGATGTTTGATTCCATTGTAGAGATTTACAATGAAGGAAAACCGGTAGATTTGATTACCTTGCAAAGTCGCTTAAAAGAAAAAGATGTGCCGGCAGAGGTGAGCAGTTTAGAATTTGTACGAGATTTGGTAACGGCCGTTCCGACTTCTGCAAATGTGAAATACTATGCACAGATTGTTGCGGAAAAGGCAACTATGCGTAATTTAGTAAAATTGAATGAAGAGATTGCGAACATGTGTTATCTAGGCAAAGAGTCGGCAGACAATATTATGGCGATTACAGAAAAGAAGATGTTTAAACTTCTTCAGGGTAGAAGCAGTGATGATATTGTGCCGATTAAGCAGGTTGTATTGAATGCTTTGGATAAGATTGAAATGGCGGCAAAAAGTGGTGGACGTGTCACAGGGATTCCAACAGGATTCTATGAATTGGATTATAAAACGGCCGGACTTCAACCGTCAGATTTGATATTGGTAGCAGCGAGACCATCTATGGGAAAAACTGCTTTTGTGCTCAATATTGCACAGCATGTGGCCTTTAAAGCGGATAAAACAGTTGCTATTTTCAGTTTGGAAATGTCAAAGGAACAATTGGTAAATCGTTTGTTTGCATTAGAAGCACAGGTGGATGCACAATCCCTTCGAACAGGAAATTTAAAGGAAGCAGACTGGGAAAAATTGATTGAGAGCGCGGGAAAAATAGGGCGTTCAAAATTATTGATTGATGATACAGCTGGTATTTCTATTCGTGAGTTGCGCCAAAAGTGCCGTAAGTTTAAACTGGAGCATGGATTAGACCTGATTATCATCGACTATTTGCAATTGATGTCCGGTGAGACGGAAACCAGACGGGCAAGTGAGTCAAGACAAAATGAGGTTGCAGAAATTTCTAGAGCATTGAAAGGAATTGCGAGGGAATTAAATGTTCCGGTTATTGCATTGTCGCAGCTCAGCCGTGCTGTGGAGCAACGTACCGGTCACAGACCGATGCTTTCAGATTTGCGTGAATCCGGTTCTATTGAGCAGGATGCCGACGTTGTAATGTTTATTTATCGTGAAGATTATTATGAAAAGGATACAGACAAAAAGAATATGGCGGAAATTATTATTGCTAAACAAAGAAATGGTGCCCTTGGTACAGTAGAGTTGACATGGTTACCGCAGTATACAAAGTTTGTAAATCCTCTGAAAGAGTAGAAACAGAGCCTACTACCGATCTTGGTAGCAGGCTCTTCTTTTTATCCTTCAAAAATTCTTTTCAGTTGTTTGAGTGGAGTAGAACGGGCATATTCTTTCCGTTGCAATTGTTGTTGTCGAATCAAACAGTCCAGCTTTTTGTAACGTTCTTCCTCCTGCATGTCCTGTGCTTGGAACAAATATCCTACTTCTTTGATTACGGATTGCGTGATTGCTTCCTGAAGTAAGATGTTGTTTTCCAGTAGTGCGAGTTGCAATTCTGATAGTTGTTTAGACTCTTTTTCTGTCTGTTGTTCTTTGCGTTTTCTCTTTGCCAACAGCATGTCCGGAATCAATTCCTTCAATTCTTTCAGCAACATGCCCTGCGCTTTGAGTTCTTTAATACAGTGAAATAACTGTATGTCTTCTTCTGTATAGTACCGATGTCCCATTTCAGTGCGCCCGATTGTGAGTCCCAATTCTTCTTCCCAATGCCGTAACACATGGGTTTCCATATTTACTCTCTTGGCGGCTTCTGAAATCATGTAATGAACTTCTCCCATACAAAATGCCCCCTATAATTCTATATTTGATTTATGTGTCATATATATCATAGCATAAGGTGGACATTTTTTCTGAAAAATCAATCATCAAAGTTCGACAAGATTGAAACTAATATAGTAAGTGTTTGATTTTATCGGAAGTCATATTCTTTTTGGCCACCCAACTATAGCCGGTGTTCACAAAGGATTCATTACCAAGACCCAGCGCAACTCTTGCAGCTGCAACTACAGTTGCATATCCCATACCATAAGGATTTTGTGTAATGAGTCCGTCTAATGTTCCGTCTTCCAACAATTTTAATTGTTCCTCGCCCCCATCAAATCCAACAAATTTTAAGTCTTTTTTTTGCGTATCCTTAAGAACTTTTGCAACCAATTGTGTCGTGTCTAAATTTGTGGCGTAGATTCCTTTCAATTCAGGATGTTTTTCCAAGATATATTTTACCACGTCTTCTTGAGAAATATTTTGAGGCTCTATTGGAGTCTGCCCTTCTGTAAGTAAAGCGTTTTGTTCTTCGGCAATTGTTTGCGCAACTGTTTCTAACTGATCCATGTGGTAAATGTTGACTACGGAGATATTTGGGAAATCCGTTTCAATAGTCTCTACAAAACCATTCAATCTAGTCAAAGCAGTTGTAGAAACGGAATCTTGGACAAAGATTGCAAGTTCTCCGGACTCCTCCATTAGTTTACCTAATTTTCCAGCAGCTGTCTGGGTTGCCTTCAAATTATCGGTAGAAACATGTGCAGCAATGTGATGGTAGTCATTTCCGGAATCAAAGGTAACAATCGGAATTCCATTTTCTGAAGCAAGGTCAAACTGAATCTTACAAGCAGTTGCATCAATTGTGGCAATTGCAATTGCAGAAGGATAACGATCCAGTTCTTGGTCCAAGATGTTTACCTGTTCATTGATATCATCACGGGTGCTCGGTGCGCAGTAAGTTAATTTGATTTTATCTGCACCTTTGTAACCGAGCATAGCATTCATGTCTGCAACGGCCTGTTTGGCGCCGTTCTCCACCTCTTTCCAGTAGCTATCATCAGAATGTCTTCCTATAATAGAAATGTACGAACCTGGTTCCAAGCTTAAGCCTTTTACACTGCTATAGGCATTGGGTCTTAATACATCTAGTTTATATTGAATAGAAGACTTTTCGTCTTTTGATTTATTGTTCGACAAATTGTTTTGTCCGCCGCTTGCGCATGCACTGATTGCAAGGGAGAGACAAAGAATTCCGATTACTGATTTTAATCTTTTTTTCATAGAAATATCCTCCTGTATATATTTTGTAAGGAATATATATCACTATACACCAAAAATGATAAAAAAGGTGAATAATTTCTTCTTTTTTAGAAAATAATAATTGTATACTGTATTCAATTTTGTACAATCCAAAGTATTGCACTCAAAAAGTAAGTAAGTTATAATGTCGTTGGATTTGATAATTCAAAAAGAATTTTTACTAAAATATAAATGAGATACAGAGCAGGAGGAAAGATTATGGGAAAGAAATGGCATTCGAATTGGGAAGGTTTCAAGGAAGGTCGTTGGAACCAAACATCTGTGAATGTAAGGGATTTTATTCAGCAAAACTATACACCATATGAGGGTGATGACTCGTTCTTAGTGGGTCCTACAGAAGCTACAAAGAATCTTTGGGCACAAGTAATGGATTTATCAAAACAAGAACGTGAAGCGGGCGGTGTGTTAGATATGGACACGAAGATCGTTTCTGGTATCACATCACATGGGCCGGGATATTTAAATAAAGATTTGGAAACAATTGTAGGTTTCCAGACAGACAAACCATTCAAACGTTCACTTCAACCATATGGAGGTATTCGTATGGCACAGAACGCTTGCAAAGAAAACGGTTATGAAGTGGATCCGGAAGTAGTGAAAATTTTTACCGAATATAGAAAAACACACAATCAAGGTGTCTTTGATGCATATACTCCTGAGATGAGAGCGGCAAGAAAGTCTGGTATTATTACAGGGCTTCCGGATGCGTATGGACGAGGACGTATCATCGGTGATTACCGTCGTGTTGCTCTTTACGGAACAGACATGTTGATCGAAGACAAGAAACAACAACTTGCTACTTCTTTGGTAAGAATGACAGGTGAAAATATTCGCCTTCGTGAGGAATTGGCAGAACAAATCCGTGCACTCGGTGAATTGCAAAAAATGGGTGAAATTTATGGATTTGATATTTCTAAACCGGCTGCAAATGCACAAGAAGCTATTCAATGGACCTATTTTGGATACCTTGCAGCAGTAAAAGAGCAAAACGGTGCAGCGATGAGTCTTGGACGTACTTCTACATTCCTTGATATCTATATTAAACGTGATTTGGATAGAGGACTTATTACAGAGGAACAGGCACAAGAATATATTGACCATTTCATAATGAAATTGCGTCTTGTAAAATTCGCTCGTACACCGGAATACAATGCATTGTTCTCAGGTGACCCGACATGGGTAACAGAGTCAATCGGTGGTGTAGGTATCGATGGACGCCCACTTGTAACAAAGACATCCTTCCGTTTCTTGCACACATTAGACAACCTTGGAACAGCACCGGAACCAAACCTTACCGTGCTTTGGTCTACCAGACTTCCAAAAGCATTCAAAGAATACTGTGCGAAAATGTCAATTAAATCTTCATCTATTCAGTATGAAAACGATGATTTGATGCGTGCAACTCACGGTGATGACTATGCTATCGCTTGCTGTGTATCTTCCATGAGAGTGGGTAAAGAAATGCAATTCTTTGGAGCGCGTGCAAACCTTGCAAAATGTTTGTTATACGCAATCAATGGTGGCGTGGATGAAAAATCAAAAGTACAGGTTGGGCCGAAATATCGTGCAGTAGAAGGTGACTACCTTGAGTTCGACGATGTAATGGAAAAATTTGATGCGATGATGGAATGGTTGGCAGGACTTTATGTCAATACCTTGAACATCATTCACTATATGCATGACAAATATTGCTATGAAAAAATCCAAATGGCACTTCACGACAGAGAAGTAAAACGTTACTTTGCAACAGGTATTGCAGGACTTTCTGTAGTAGCAGACTCGTTGAGTGCAATTAAATTTGCGAAGGTAAAAGCAGTTCGTGATGAAGATGGATTGGTAGTAGATTATGAAGTAGAAGGCGATTTCCCGAAATACGGAAATGACAATGATGATGTAGACGAATTGGCAGTTATGGTAGTTCGTTCATTCATGGATAAGATTCGTAAACATCACACATACCGTCATGGTGTTCCGACAATGTCTATCCTTACAATTACTTCAAACGTTGTATATGGTAAGAAGACAGGTAATACACCGGATGGTAGAAAGTTAGGAGAACCGTTAGCTCCTGGTGCGAACCCGATGCACAGACGTGATACTCACGGCGCATTAGCTTCTCTTGCATCTGTGGCAAAGATTCCGTTCAGACATGCACAGGATGGTATTTCCAATACGTTCTCGATTATCCCGGGAGCACTTGGAAAAGAAGATCAAATTTTTGCAGGTGACTTAGATCTTGACAGATTAGAAGAGTGCGGAAACCAGGCTTGTAACATTCCGAATATTATGGATAGTATTGATAACGAGTAAGGAGGAATTTCACATGGCAGTAAATCAACAACAGATTGATAATTTAGTAAACATGTTAGACGGATACGTAGAAAAAGGAGGACATCACCTTAATGTAAACGTATTCACGAGAGAAACATTATTAGATGCACAAAAGCATCCGGAGAATTACCCACAATTGACAGTGCGTGTTTCCGGTTATGCAGTAAACTTTATTAAACTTACAAAAGAGCAACAGGATGACGTAATTTCACGTACATTCCACGAAGGTATGTAATAAAAAAGTTATGACAGGAGATGGATATTTTCCATCTCCTGTTTTATAATAAACATGAGGTGATTTACATGACAAAAGGGTATATCCATTCAATTGAAACCTGTGGCACGGTAGACGGTCCGGGACTTCGATATGTTATATTTCTACAAGGTTGTCCGATGCGTTGTCAATATTGTCACAATCCGGATACATGGGAAATGAATAAAGGCGATGAAATGACGGTAGAGGAAGTTTTGAAAAGTTTTTATCACAATACTGCATTTTACAAAACCGGCGGTGTGACAGTCACCGGTGGTGAACCAATGATGCAAATGGATTTTTTGATTGAATTGTTCACGGAACTGCATGCTGGCGGATTTCATACTTGTATTGACACCTCCGGCATTGTGTTTCAACCAGATAATAAAAGGGTCATGGAACAAATAGAGAAACTTATGGATGTCACCGACCTTGTCATGTTGGATATCAAACACATTGACAATGCAAAACATCAGCAATTGACAGCTCACTCTAATAAAAACATTCTCGAATTTGCAAGGTATTTGGATAGGAAGGGAATTCCAATCTGGATTCGACATGTGGTTGTTCCGGGGATTACCCTATATAAGGAGTATCTGGAGCAATTGGGGCAATTCATGGCTACACTCACCAATGTGAAAGCTCTGGATGTATTACCTTATCATTCGATGGGAAAAGTAAAATATGAAAGTCTAGGAATGGAGTATCCATTGGGAGATACAAGAGAGGCAACAAAACAGGAATCAGTCGGGGCCAAGAGCATTATCTTGGCAGCTTATAAAAAGGCAAAAAAGAAATAAGGAAATGCAAAGAGGGTAATTCAGGTGAATGCCCTCTTATTGTAGTTAGCTACGGGATGTTTAACCACAAGATTTTCGGGTTGCTAATGCCGATTTTCTATGATACACTTACAATACATTTCAAACATTCGATATCTCAAATCTTATATTTCAATGGCATATCGCCGATTAATTCAATGTTTGAATAAAAAAAGGATGAAATGAGTGATGCGTATGATTGTGCTCTGAATCAATATATGTTAGGGGGGTCGAAAGAAAAAGATAGTATTTGACAATACAACCTATAAGTTGTAAAATGAAAGAAGGAAATATTATGAACATACACACATATCAATCTTCTTCAGGACGCGATTTAATCCGAGAGTACATCGATTCTCTAACGGAGAAAGAACAAGTGGACGCATTTTCGGTTCTTCGGTGTATGGAAAGAGGAGAATTTGAAAAAATACAGTTTAAGCAGTGGCAAAAAAGAATTTATGAAGTATACTTTTTTAAATATAATCGATTGTTTTATGTTATAGCTGATAAACAAAATTTATATTTGTTACACGCTTGTAGAAAACAGAAAAATCGAACGGAAAAGAAAGATAAAAAGATTGTGATAAAAAGAACAAAAGAGTTGGGAAAACAACTGGGAAAAAACTTTATTTGAGGGAGGATTTTTTATGCCATTTGTACAGATTGATGTTAATGAAATAGTTGAAAAGAAATGTCGGGAATCTACAACTTTTGAAAAAGCATGGAAAGAAAGTAGAGAGGAATATCGATTGATAGAAGAGATGATTTTTTTGAGAAAGTCGAGAAAAATAACGCAGAGACAGTTGGCTGAAATCACGGGAAATAGACAACAGGTTATTTCTCGAATTGAAAAAAGAGAAAATTGTCCTTCCTTAAAAACTTTTTGCAATTTGTTAAATGCAATCGGCTATGAGCTCAAAATTGTCAAGCGGAGGCAATAAGTACTTGTATAATTTCAAATTTTGTATTAGAATAGACAAAAAGGCAGATATAATTATCTGATAATCGCAAAAGAAGGAGGATACATACTATGGCATACGTAATTAGTGATGAATGTGTAAGCTGTGGAGCTTGTGAAGCAGAGTGCCCAGTAGGAGCTATTTCTGAAGGCGCAGAACACTACGAAATTGATAAAGACGCTTGTTTGGATTGCGGAGCTTGTGCAGCTCAATGTCCAGTAGGAGCTATTTCTGAAGAATAATTAGATGAAATAAAAGGAACCGATTTCAGTCGGTTCCTTTTTGTATGACGAGAAATCTCGTACTTGCTTATTTCATAAAATGCGTTTATTTAAATTCTACAATTGTAACTCCTGCATCTCCCTCTCCGTATGCGGCCAGTGAAAAAGATTTCACATATTTTACACGTTTCAAATAATTATGGATGCCGGAACGGAGTGCCCCGGTACCTTTGCCATGAACGACACGTACAGTTCGCAAGTGTGAGAGGTATGCATCATCCAGATATTTGTCCAGTTCTGAAATGGCTTCATCCACAGTTTTGCCAAGAAGATTGATTTCCGGACGGACTGTCATAGATTTGTTCATCTTCATCTTGCCTGTCGAAGTGCGCTGTCGTTGCCGTTCAGTTGCAGACAATGGCTCTTCAATAATGGATAAATCAGAAATATGCACCTGGGAACGAAGAATCCCCATTTGCACAAACAGATTACCTTTAGCATCTGGCAGAGAACTCACAGTTCCTGCTAGATTCATACTGTGTACCTTGACAGATTCTCCTAATCGGAAATCACTAGGTTTGTGTTGTTTTGCTGGCTTTTTCGTTTCCAACTTTGTGGAATTTTGTGTTTTTGCAATGCGTTGTCGCAAGCGCTCACGCTCTTTTTCGATTTCAGCCGCAGAAACATTTTCTTTTCCGAATTTTCGGAACTGTTTCATCGTTTCGTCGGCAAAGTCTTTCGCTTCTCGCAAAATGGCGTTTGCCTTTTCGTTGGCCTCTTTTATAATGCGTTCGCTACGTTCGTTCAAGTGTTCCTGTTTCTTGTGAAAATCTCGTTTCAGTGTTTCGATTTCCCGCTTATATGCCTCAATTTCAGCCTGCTCCTTTTCAATTGTGCGTCGGCTTGTTTCCAAATCTGTTAACAGATCCTCGAAAGATTCATCTTGTTCTGACAAATGTTCTTTTGCGCTTTCAATAATATAATCCGGCAAACCGAGTTTGCTCGAAATAGCAAATGCATTACTTTTTCCAGGGACACCAATTAACAGATGATAGGTTGGACGTAGTGTATCTACATCAAATTCACAACAGGCGTTTTCAACTCCCGGCGTGGACAAAGCAAAAACCTTAAGTTCACTATAGTGCGTGGTAGCCATAGTTCGTATACCGCGTTGGTGAAGATGAGATAAGATTGCAATTGCAAGGGCAGCTCCTTCGGTCGGGTCAGTACCGGCACCGAGTTCATCAAAGAGAACGAGTGAGTGCTCATTTACTTCCTGTAAGAAAGAAACAATATTTGTCATGTGAGAAGAAAAAGTACTAAGACTTTGTTCAATACTTTGTTCATCCCCAATATCAGCAAATACATTTTCAAAAACAGCCAATTCCGAACGGTCTAATGCAGGTATGTGAAGACCTGCTTGCCCCATTAAGGTAAACAATCCGACTGTTTTGAGAGAAACGGTCTTTCCGCCGGTGTTTGGCCCGGTAACAATCAGAAGATTAAATTCACCGCCCAACATAACAGTAATTGGAACCACTTTTTTCTTGTCTAGGAGAGGGTGGCGTCCCTCGCGAATATGGATATAACCGTTTGTATTAAAAATAGGTCGGCTGGCATTCATATGAAGCGCCAGATTTCCTTTTGCAAAAATGAAATCTAATTCCGCAAGGACTTGATAATTGGTGCGAATTTCCGCAATATGCTCTGCGACTTCTACGCTGAGTCTTGCTAAAATCACTTGGATTTCTTCTTGTTCTTTCGCGTAGAGTTCCTTTAATTCATTGTTCAGTTTTACAATAGCCATTGGTTCAATAAATAACGTGGATCCGGTAGAAGACTGATCGTGAATGAGCCCATTTACCTGACTCCGGTATTCGGCTTTAACCGGAATGCAGTAGCGGTCTCCCCGCATGGTGATAATGGCATCCTGCAAGTAGGAGCGAAGAGAACCGTTCACCAGCCCATTCAATGTAGTGTGTACTTTATCGTTGATTTGTGCCATATTCCTCCGTATCTGGCGCAAGGTACTGCTGGCATCATCGCTAATTTCATCTTCGTCTACGATACATCTGCGAATTTCGTTTGCCAAAGGAGTTAGCGGAGATAATTCCTCGAAATATCCGTCTAAGCAGTCGGTCAATTCATCCACTGTGTCGTGGCGTCCGTAAGCTTTGGCGCGATTTGCAACTTCACAGAGTTTGCAGATGCGAAGTAATTCGGTACTATTTAATGTTCCACCGATTTCCAAACGCTTCATGGAGTCCTCTACGGAATAACAACCACTAAAAGAAAGCCGTCCCTTTTTCACGATGCGGGAGAAGGCGGCGGCAGTTTGTTCTTCTGCAATATTTATTTCTTCTAAATCCGTCATAGGTTTTAAATCGTGACAACGATTTTTACCTGCTTCACAGGAGGCCTGATCGACTAATTGTTCAATGATTTTATCAAATTCTAGTTTTAATAATGTTTTTTGATTCATATTTTTCACCCTGCCTACATTTTACCTTATTTAAGTTGCAAAGGAAAGAGGAAATATTGTATACTGATAAGAGGATTTATAGAGAGGAAATAAGAAGATGAGATATATAAATACATTGCGAGAAGGGGATAATATTCGTTCCATTTATCTATGCAAGGCAAAGCGTTCGGCAGAGACAAGAAATGGAAAGCCGTATGACAACTTGCTGTTGCAAGATAAGACGGGTACTTTGGATGGGAAAGTTTGGGATCCAAACTCCGGCGGAATTGCAGATTATGACGAGATGGATTTTGTGGAAGTGTTTGGAGAAGTGGTGAGTTATAACAATAACTTACAGCTGAATATCAAACAGCTTCGCAAACCGTATGAAGATGAATACAATGTGGCAGATTATATGCCAACCAGCGAGAAAAACGTAGATGGTATGTATCAAGAGTTGCTTTCGTACGTGGCCCGGATTGAAAATAAGTATTTACGTCAATTGGCGGAAGGATTTTTTAAGCAAGATGAAACATTTGTAAAAGTGTTTTGCGGACATTCTGCTGCAAAAACTGTGCACCACAGTTTTGCGGGAGGACTTTTGGAGCACACCTTAAGTATCGTGAAATTCTGTGAATATCTTGCAGACACTTATCCACTTTTAAATCGCGATTTATTGTATTCGGCAGCGCTTTTCCACGACATAGGAAAAACAAGAGAACTCTCAACATTTCCGGAAAATGATTATACGGATGAGGGTCAACTTTTAGGGCACATTGTAATCGGCGTAGAAATGATCGGAGAGGCTGTACGTAAAATTGAAGGATTTCCGGAGAAAATTGCAAATGAATTGAAACATTGCGTGGTGGCGCATCACGGGGAATTTGAGTTCGGTTCTCCGAAAAAACCGGCGATTCCTGAAGCAGTTGCACTTCACTATGCAGATGCAACGGATGCAAAGATGCAGACATTGACCGAGATTTTCAAAGACAAAGACAGTGATGAGTGGTTGGGATACAATCGCTTGTTTGATTCAAATTTAAGAAAGAGCAGCTTATAAAATGAAGAAGAATGAGAAAATCATTTTGACAATTGAAGATATAGGCGTTAACGGAGAGGGTATTGGCAAAGCTTTTGGCTATACCCTTTTTGTGAAGAATGCCATTATTGGAGATACTGTAGAAGCAGTTGTTACTAAAGCCAAAAAGAATTATGGATATGCCAAGATGTTGAACATTTTGGAAGCATCACCTTATCGTGTACCGGCACAATGTCCGGTGGCAAGGCAGTGCGGCGGTTGTCAGATACAGGAGCTTTCCTATGAGGCACAATTAAGCTTCAAAACGAAAAAAGTGAGGGGAAACCTAGAGCGGATTGGGGGATTTTCATCCCAACTTTTGGATGAGATTATGGAGCCGATTTGTGACATGAAAGAACCTTTTTACTACCGTAACAAGGCACAGT
Organism: uncultured Clostridia bacterium; assembly: GCA_945992055.1. Classification (GTDB taxonomy): domain Bacteria; phylum Bacillota; class Clostridia; order Lachnospirales; family Lachnospiraceae; genus Faecalimonas. Next base: position 59,646 of record CAMFVG010000031.1, read on the forward strand.
TTCCGATTGGAACAGATAGGGAAGGAAATATTGTGACAGGATTTTATGCAGGACGAACCCATCAGATTATTCCGAACACAGAGTGCGCATTAGGTGTTTTGGCGAATCGTGAGATTTTGGAATGTATTGTGGATTTTATGAATGCGTACGGAATCACTGCTTACGATGAAGAAACGCAGGCAGGGCTTGTTCGCCATGTGTTGATTCGTTATGGTTTTAAGACCAAAGAGATTATGGTATGTCTCGTCATAAATGGGGATAATATTCCACATGCAGACAAACTTGTGGATAAGTTGGCCAAGATAGAAGGAATGACCAGCATTACCTATAGTGTGAATCGGGAAAACACGAATGTCATCATGGGCAAAGATATTGGAGTGCTTTGGGGACAGGGATATATAACTGACTATATTGGTGATGTGAAATATCAGATATCACCGCTTTCCTTCTTCCAGGTGAACCCAATTCAGACAGAAAAGTTATATGGATTGGCTTTGGAGTATGCCGGATTGACAGGGGAAGAGACGGTATGGGATCTTTATTGTGGTATCGGAACCATTTCTCTCTTCTTGGCACAGAGGGCAAAGAAAGTCTATGGCGTAGAGATTGTGCCACAGGCTATAGAGGATGCGAGAAACAATGCAAAGATTAATGGCATTGAAAATGTGGAGTTCTTTGTGGGAAAGGCAGAGGAAGTCTTGCAGGAGCAATATGAGAAGAATCAGGTATATGCAGATGTGATTGTAGTGGACCCGCCACGGAAAGGTTGTGACGAGACTTTGCTACAGACGATGGTGCAGATGGAACCGCAGAAAATCGTGTATGTGAGCTGTGACAGTGCAACACTTGCAAGGGATTTGAAAATTCTCTGTGAAAATGGTTATGAACTTACAAAAGTAAGACCTGTGGACCAATTTCCGATGACGGTGCATGTTGAGACAGTGGCTTTGCTGTGCCGAAAAGACCAAAAGTAAAGGAACTACATTTATGACAATCAAAGAAGTGTTATCACAATTAGAAACCTTCCGTTTTGCAGTAGGGCATCATATACACGTTCATTCGTCTTTGAAAAGCGTTGGAGAAATTGAAGGACGTGGTGAAGCGCTATTGGAGACCCTCATTGATTTTTTCACACAAGATGGAGGAATGGTTTCATTTCCTACACATACATGGGATAAAAATGTATTGGATTATAAACGCAAACATACCTGCATGGGAATGCTGTCAAAACTGGCTTTGCAAAGGGAAGATGGTGTGCGTTCCAGTAATCCGACACATTCCATGGTGATTTTTGGAGATAGAGCCAAAGAGTATGCCCAGTGGGATGATAATATTACTTCGTCCACATCTCCGTATGGATGCTATGGAAAACTTTTTGATGAGGATGGCTATATTCTGTTAATGGGAGTCGGACAAGAAAAAAACACTTACATTCATGCGGTGGAGGAGATGCTTGGCATTCCGGAGCGGAGAACAGATGAATTTCATAGTACCTTGCGAATGAACTGTGATGGGAGTGTTGTTCACAAACCAATGCATCTTGTTTTTGAGAAATACGGAGATATTTCGCACTATTTTGGAAAATTAGAAAAGGCATTTCGATATCATGGTTGTATTGTTGATGGAGAAATTGGAAATGCAAAGGTGCAGTTCTGCAGTGCACGGAAAATAAAAGAAGTTCTTGAGATAATACATAAAAACAGCAATTATATGGAAATTTTGTTGGATGATAAAGCACTTCCGAAAGCATGGTATGAGAAAAATTAGGCTAAAAAAATAAATATGTGAAAAATTTATCAATTTAGACTATACAAATGAAAAAAAATCTTGTATAATGTGTAAAGCAAATTGATAATCGGAGGACTGTGTGGTGTTTCCGATGCAATTATAACAAAAAAGAAAACAAGAAAAAGAGAGGTTGAAGGCAAATGTCAAAAATTAATTTGGAGCAATATGGTATTACCGGAACAACTGAAATCGTATACAACCCTTCTTACGAAGTGTTATTCGAAGAAGAGACAAAAGCAGGTTTGGAAGGTTATGAAGTAGGTCAAGAAAGTGAACTTGGTGCTGTTAACGTAATGACAGGTATCTACACAGGACGTTCACCTAAAGACAAATACATCGTTATGGACGAAAACTCAAAAGATACAGTTTGGTGGACAAGCGATGAATATAAAAATGATAACCACCCGATTTCAGAAGATGTATGGGCAGAACTTAAGAAACTTGCTCTTGCAGAACTTTCAAACAAGAGATTGTTCGTAGTGGATGCATTCTGTGGCGCTAACGCAGACACAAGAATGGCTATCCGTTTCATCGTAGAAGTTGCTTGGCAAGCACACTTCGTTAAAAACATGTTCATTATTCCAACAGAAGAAGAACTTGCTAATTTCGAACCGGATTTTGTTATTTACAATGCTTCTAAAGAAAAAGTTGAAAACTACAAAGAATTAGGACTTAATTCTGAAACAGCTGTAGCATTCAATATCACAAGCAAAGAACAAGTAATCCTTAACACATGGTACGGTGGAGAAATGAAGAAAGGTATGTTCTCTATGATGAACTACTTCCTTCCATTAAATGGTATTGCTTCTATGCACTGTTCAGCAAACACAGATATGAATGGCGAAAACACAGCTATTTTCTTCGGTCTTTCCGGAACAGGTAAGACAACATTGTCTACAGATCCAAAACGTCTTCTTATCGGTGATGATGAGCACGGTTGGGATGATGACGGTGTATTCAACTTTGAGGGTGGATGCTACGCAAAAGTAATCAACCTTGATAAAGAATCTGAACCGGACATCTACAATGCAATCAAACGTAATGCGTTATTAGAAAACGTCACATTAGATAAAGATGGAAAAATCGATTTCGCTGATGGTAGTGTTACAGAAAATACTCGTGTATCTTACCCAATCAACCATATCGATAACATTGTTCGCCCAGTGTCAAAAGCACCAGCAGCTAAGAATGTAATCTTCCTTTCAGCTGATGCGTTTGGAGTACTTCCTCCAGTATCAATCTTGACACCGGAACAAACAAAATACTACTTCTTATCTGGATTTACAGCAAAACTTGCTGGTACAGAACGTGGTATTACAGAACCGACACCAACTTTCTCAGCATGTTTCGGACAAGCATTCTTAGAATTGCACCCGACAAAATATGCAGAAGAATTAGTTAAGAAGATGGAAGCAAATGGTTCAAAAGCATACTTAGTAAATACAGGATGGAATGGTACAGGAAAACGTATCTCAATCAAAGATACACGTGGTATCATCGATGCAATCCTTGATGGTTCTATTGAAAAAGCAGCTACAAAGACTATCCCATTCTTCAACTTTGAAGTTCCAACAGAACTTCCGGGCGTAGATACAGGTATTCTTGATCCTCGTGATACATATGCTGATGCAGCAGAGTGGGAAGCAAAAGCAAAAGACCTTGCTGGACGTTTCGTTAAGAACTTCAGCAAATATACTACAAACGAAGCTGGTAAAGCTTTGGTAGAAGCAGGTCCACAATTATAATTTTTATAAGACATGAGGCCGGTTCCTTATAAGGAATCGGTCTTTTTTTCTTTATGGAAACTTTGTTTCCATAAAGAAAAAAACGCTCCGCGTAGGATGCGCAGAGACGCGTATAACGAAGGCATTGCTACACAATCGCGTCTCGCGCGAGTTTGCTTGCAAACTCTTTTTATTTTCTAATAGAAATAAATGCAAGAATGCTTGATAATCAATTCTAAAAATGTTATGATAGTCTAGAATATATATGAAAAGTAGTTGATAGATTCTATGATAATCGATATACACGCTCATGTTTTGCCGAAGGTTGATGATGGGGCGAAAGATTGGGATACCTGCCTGCGCATGTTGTGCAAAAGTGCAAAAGCGGGTGTGCAAAAAGTGATTGCAACGCCTCATTACTATCCATGGGGGACCCAGGCGACTGCAGAACAGACGAAGAAACTGTGTATGGAAGCGCAAGAAAAACTGTATAAAGAGCATGGGATTACTATGGATATTTATCCGGGACATGAGATATACTACAACGTAGGCGTAATGGAACAAATTAAAAGCGGTAAGATACTTACATTGGCAGAGAGTAGGTATGCGTTGGTTGAATTCGAACCGGAAACACCGTATTCTGTGATGTGTTATGCGGTTAGAGAATTTGTGGACAACAGATATGTTCCGATTTTGGCTCATACAGAGCGTTACCTCTGCCTGAGACGGGGGTGTAACGCACAGCGATTGAAAGAGATGGGTGCTCTGTTCCAGATGAATGTAGAAACACTGAACGGAGGCTTCTTTAGTGGGGAAACTCGATGGGCGAAGCAGTGTTTGCGCAAAGGAATGACAGATTTTTTGGCTTCTGATATGCACAACTTAAAAACAAGAATTCCCATAGCAAAAGAAAATTTAGAGTGGGTTTATAAAACATTAGACTCGGATTATCAAAAGAAAATATTGTGTGACAATTGTGAAAAAATTATAGCGAACATAAAACAATAAGAAAGGGTAAAAAAATGGAAAACAAAGCATTTGATGATGAAATTGATTTAGTATGGCTCTTTTATGCGCTACTAAAAAAGATTTGGTTGATTGTCGTAGTAGCAGCAGTGTCTGCATGTGGTGTAGCAGGGTATACATACTTTAGAACAGAACCGACATACACATCCACCTCTACGATGTTGGTGCTTACCAAAGAAACGACGTTGACATCTTTGGCAGATTTGCAGATTGGCAGCCAGTTGACAAAGGACTATATGGTTTTGATTACCAGCCGTCCGGTACTGGAAGAAGTGATTGAAAATTTGGATTTAAAAATCAATTACAAACAATTAAAACAGAAAATTTCGATTGGAAATCCGGAGGATACTCGAATTCTTAATATTTCTGTGACAATGAATAATGCAAAGCAGGCGAAAGCAGTGGTGGACGAGCTTTCAGAAGTATCTGCAAAGTTCATCGGGGATAAGATGGAGGTTACGCCACCGAAGATTATTGAAAAGGGTGAGATGAGCGTTTTCAAAATCGGGCCAAGCGTTTCCAGAAATGCAATGATTGGCTTCCTGTTAGGAGCATTGTTAGTATGTGTCATTATTGTTGTGCTTGAACTTTTAAATGATTCTATACAGACAGAAGAAGATGTTGAAAAGTATTTGGATATTCCTACACTGGCAGATGTGCCGAGCAAGGTTGTTTCCCAGAAAAAGGAAAGACGTGGAAAGGGAAAGGCGAAGTAAGATATGGCATATAAAAATATAGTTTTAACGGATTCAAATCCTGGAGATTATTTCTATGACGAAGCAATGAAAATGTTGCGTACCAATGTTCAATTTTCAGGTAAAAATAATAAAGTTATTTTGCTCACCAGCTCTTATAGTGGAGAGGGAAAAAGTGATATTTGTTTCAATCTTGCTGTAAATCTTGGAAAAGCAGGCAAAAAGGTACTTTTGATTGATGCGGATATCCGTAAATCAGTATATAAGACACGCTATGATATTAAGGAAGAGACACAGGGGCTTTCGCAGTACTTAAGCGGACAAGTAGAGAAGATTGATGAAGTTGTATATAAGACCAATTATGAAAACTTATATATGATTTTATCCGGTCCATATGCACCGAATCCGACAGAAATGTTGGGAGACGAACAGTTTGGACAACTTCTTAAGGCTGCAAGGCAAGTGTTTGAATATGTGATTATAGATACACCACCGTTGGGAACAGTGGTGGATGCCGCAGTCATTGGGCAGTATTGCGACGGCGCGATTCTTGTTATTGAAAGTGGAGCAGCAAGCTATCGTGTGTGTCAAAAGGTAAAGGCACAATTAGAGAAGAGTGGATGTAAGATTTTAGGAGCTATTCTCAATAAAGTAAACTATGAACGCCGTGGATATCGTAGTGGGAAATACGGTCGTGGTTATGGATACGGTGGTAAGTATTATGGTGCCAAATATTATGGTGGCTCGGAAGAATCATAGGTAACGTATGAAACGAAATAAGAAAATAGTTACATTTTTCGTCTGTTTCATTGCCATAATCGTTGCAGGTCTTGGTTTTTGGGCGATATGTGATAAAGAAGATTTTTTATCTACAGAATATGAAGATAATTACCGAGAAGATGTCATTGTTTACGGTGGAAAAGAATATCAATATAACGAGCATTTGAGCAACTATTTATTTTTGGGTATTGATACAAGGGAAGCGATTGAGGGGAACAAAACAAGTGGCGAGGCCGGTCAGGCAGATGCTATCTTCGTAATTTCCTATGACCGTGTTCAAAAAACTGTAAAAAGCATCTCTATACCTAGGGATACCATGACAATGATTCATACGTTTTCTCCGGATGGAGTAGATCTTGGTCACACAAAAAACCATATTAATTTGCAGTACGCTTTTGGAGATGGAAAGACGGAAAGTTGCGTATTAATGAAAGAAGCAGTAGAGAATTTATTGTATCAGGTGCCGATTCAAGGATACTGTGCAATCAATATGGATGGGATTCCAATTATTGCAGATCTTGTAGGAGGCGTTGACCTGGTGGTTCAGGACGATTCATTGGCGCATGTGGATGGGAAGTTCCAAAAAGGTTCACAGGTTACGCTCACCAAAGAGGATGCGGAATTATTCCTTCGTTATCGTGATAAAAGTGAAAGACATAGTGCAATCACACGTACCAACCGCCAAAAAGTGTTTTTAAAAGCTTTTGCAGAGACCGCGAAAGAAAGAAGCAAACAGGATGCGGAATTAGTTGTCGATATGTATGAAAGTTTGCAATCATACATGGTTACAAACATAGGAAATGACGTATTGTCTAAAATATTGCAGGCGAATTATGATTCGGAGCAAATTTTTTCGGATATTCCGGGAAAAAAGGTTGACGGTAGCGAATTTGATGAGTATCATGTAAATGAAGCGGAATTGTATGAACTTGTCTTGAAGATGTTTTATAAAGAAGTGCAGGATGACAAGTCATGAAGAAGAAAATAATTGTCATATTTGGAATTATTCTTATAGTTGCCGGTGGAATTTGGGGATATTTTGGACTCTTTCATTATCTGGCTGAAAAGAATGCCGGGAATATATACGAGGATATGAAAGATAAGTTTGGCGTCAAACCCCTGCTGCAGATTCCCACAATGGGGGAAGGAGAACCGGAGGTTCCAATTGATTTTGCAAGTCTTACGGCACAATATCCGGATATCTATGCATGGATTCGTGTTCCCGGGACACGGATTGATTATCCTATCGTACGGCGCGAGGGTGATAATGATTACTATGTAACCCACACAGTTGATGGTAGGAAGCGAATAGAAGGTGCCATTTTTACGGATGATTATAACAGTAAGGATTTTGGAGATCCAAACACAGTGATATATGGTCACAATATGAAAAATGGTTCCATGTTTAAGGCTTTACATAAGTATAAGGACAGACAGTTTTTTGACGAGCATCCGGAAGTTTTTATTTATCAAGAAGGCCGAGTGCTTCGATACAAGGTGTTTGCAGCTTATACATATGATGATAGGCATATCATGATGAGCTTTGATTTTGAAAATGAAATTATTTTTCAATCATATTTAAATAGTGTTTTGACAAATAAGGATATGCGTAGTAATATAGATACAACAACATCTGTTACGACGGAAGATAAGATTATTACATTGTGTACATGTAGTAATACAAACGAAAAAGAGAGATATCTAGTACAGGCGGTACTATTGTCTATACAAGAATAAGAAAGGAAATGTTTAAAAATGAAAAAGAGAGTATTGGCAGTAATTTTAGCAATGGTTTGTGTATTGGCTTCTGCAATTGGAGTTTCAGCAGCAAACAGCCCAACAGGGAATGTAACGGTAACAGAATCACAAAGGGGATATTATCAAATTAGAAAAGGTGCTGATGAATTTCACAACGATATGACAGGTGTGGATTATGCAGCAACTCCTGCTATTGAAAAATACAATGCAAGTGGAAAGATTGAAGATTTAGCGATAGCAGATGCAACAGTTTTAGAAGCATTGAAAGGCAAAACAGATCTTACAAAAGTGTTTGATTTACATGATGTTAATGGCGGAAACAAAGTAGGCGGATTACACAAGGTAACACTTCATGTTCCACAGTTGACAGAACAATGTAAAGAAGTTGTAGTTCTTCACTTTAAAGAAAAAGCAGCAGGACAAGGATACTGGGAAATCCTTAAGGATAGTACGTTTGATACAAAAGCAAAGACAGTAACTGTTGTAAGTGATCACTTATCACCAATCGCTATTTTTGCAACTGTAGATACTAGCGCAGGAACAGGAACATCTTATCCTATGGCCGGAACATCATCTACATGGATGCTTTTTGCAGCAGCAGCTCTTGTTGTAGTAGGTTCAGGTGTTGTAGTAGCAAGAAAAAGAAAATAATCATAATACATGATATAAAAGAAGAGGAGCCTTGCCGTTTGGCAAGGCTCTTTTGTGCTACAAAAAAGTATTAAGGTCTATAAGGCAAACCAGTTAATGTTTCAAAACTACACTTTACCGCTTCCTCTGATATGTCGCACTGCAGGAGATAAACCGGGATTTTTTTAAGAAGCACATCCATGAGCGCTAGAGTTTGGTCTAAACTTTTCGCTTCTTTTGGTAAGTAAATTTGTTTAAATAAAATTGGTAGGGCTTCTGAAGCATCTATCTTCCGAATCGAATTTGTCTCGCCTCGTTGTACAATACAGATTCCGGATAAAGGTGCTCGACAGTTTCTCTGCCAACCTTCTTTTCCGGCCCACGGGGTGCCGTAAATATAAGGCGTTTCGCCATCTAGTGATACGAAAGGCTTATCTCCGTTTACGATTTCCACCTTTTTTCCTAAATGTTTGTGCCAGAGGCGAATGTGCGTAGATTTTCCGGTTCCGCTAGGAGCAGTAAAGAGATAGCCTTTGTTTTCATAGGAAATGGAAGCTCCGTGTAAAAGAAGGCGCCCTTCGCTTGGTAAGCAGTCTGCAATTTTCCGTAAAGCGACTAAAGTTTCCAAGTAACTGAAGGAAAAGGTAGTTTCGCAAAGTGTCTGCTCGCTTTCTACTTCCTCCTTTGTCCAAGAGATGCTAAAGTCCGGATTTCGGCCCCCTACTACATAATCTTGAAAAAAATCGAAAAGTTCAGGGGTGATACTTTGTATCTGTATATATTTGTCTGCTAATTGTACGGTAAAAGTCATATCATGCACCTCAATTTCTTATAGAAAGATTATACATCATTTTTATAAAAAAAGTAAGTTATTATAGATTTTTTAAAAATCTAATGCTATACTATGAATAGGTATAGATATTTTTGATAAAAGGAGATTGGAATGGAAAATTTAATGAAAACTTTAAAGACTCTATGGAAAAATCCAAAAACAAAATACATATTAGGTGCGGTGGTACTTGTTTTAGTAATCGTAGGAGTGATTCTTTTGGGGAAATTGGGTTCAAAGCCTGAAGATGAGCCGAACGAAGGTTTGCAAGTAGAGGAATCCGGTGATGGAGATTTCTTTGAAATCGAAGAAGAGCCGGAAGATGAAGCGAAAGACGACAAAGAGGATAAAAAAACTGTAATTGATACAAAAACAAAAGGAAGTATGACGGTTGTAGAGGACCAAAAGGACGAATACATTATTCGAACTGGTGCAGAAGAATTCTTGAAAGATGATAAGAATTATATTTCCGTAAAAGATGATATTGTTTCTTACAACGAAGAAAAGACTACATTAGCGCAGCTGTTAGAAAAGGACAAAGCAGTAGCGGATGTGTTAGCTGGTCAGGTTGCACTTACAAAAATCTTTGATTTGTGCCCTACTGACAAAGCGAAAAAAGACGCGGATGGATTTTACAGAATTACAATCGATGTACCTGCTCTGTCAGAAGAATGTGAAAGTGTTACCGTTCTTCATTACAGTGTAAAAGATGAAAAATGGGAAATCCTTGATAAGTCTACAGCAGATATTGCCAATAAGAAAGTAACGATTGTGAGCGATGATTTATCGCCGATTGGGATATTTGCCACTATGAAGAAGAATACAGATGAGAACAAGCCGATCGAAGGCGATGGTGGCTTCGGACGATTCTTTTAAAACGATAGCAGACAGTGTTGAAACACTGTCTGTTTTTATGTTATAATTTCTAGGTATATTGATGTACGGAGGAAAAGTTATTATGCGTGTAAAAGAAGGCTTTGTGCTTCGAGATGTAGCAGGGCAAACGGTGGTGATTGCTACAGGTAAAGCAAGTAAAAATTTTCATGGAATGATTCGTCTGAATGCAACTGGGAAAGATATTTGGCAAGGATTGCAGGAAGGATTATCGGATATAGAGATTAGCGAGAATTTAAGCAAGAAATATGAGATTGATCTTGAAGACGCGGAAAATGATGTGAAAGAGTTTTTGGGCAAGATCAGAGAAATGGGATTTTTGGAAAATGAATGATGTAAAAAAGATAGAAGAGGTTTTACAATCAGAAGGCATTCTTGTCAGCACTACGGTAGGTGTTAGTATGTATCCGATGCTGAGAAATCGCAAAGATACCATAGTTGTAAAACCATGTGAGGGGCGATTAAAAAAATATGATGTTGCCCTATACAAGAGTGGTGACTCATATGTACTGCATCGGGTTCTGGAAGTCCGTCCGGATTCCTATGTAATTCGCGGAGATAATTGTGACCGAAAGGAATATGGTATTACGGATTCGCAAATTTTGGGAGTTTTAACCTCTTTTTACAGAGGAGACAAATTGGTGGATATGAATGGTTGGAAGTACAAGGCTTATGCAAGAGTTTGTTGCGCTTTATTTCCGGTACTTTGGTGTTGCCGATTTGTGAAAAGGGTGACAAAAAAAGTCTGTAAGATTGTTGCGAGAGGAGAACAAAAGAAGTGAAGAGGATTGTGCTCATAATAACGCTTGTTCTGATTGCAGGATTGGGCGTCTTTCTTTGGAAAATAAATAAAATGGATAGTGCACAGGATGTCAAACATGAAAAATGGCTTGATGCAAGGCGTCCATATGAAGTGCAGCGGGAAAGTTTGCTGCAGGAAATTGAGAATTTAGATGATAATTATCAGGAAGCCACATCTCCAAGAGCGACGACGCAAATACTGTTCACTGATTTAAATGAGCAGGTATATAGTGTCTGCTATCCGATTATGAAAGGTTTTTCATATACAGGAACGTTGGTCTTATCATCAGCGCAACTTCCAGGGGCGGAAGGGTGCATGTCTATGGAACAATTCCAGGAACTAATGGAAGCCGGCTGGGATGTTTGCGTTCAATGGGAGCAAGAAATGCTGAATAAAAGATGGTGGAGGAATTACACCGTGCAGTTAGAAGGATTAGGAGTAGCTCAGGGTGAGATTCTCTATTTTCCGAAAGGGAGTTATTCGGCAGAACTAGATACTAAGGCACAGGAGTTGGGATTTACGATTGTGGTGGTTGAAAGGGAGGACAAGGAATCTCCATTACAGGCACAGTACGAAGAAGGACTTTGGCATGTGGGCGCCATGGGCAGCATGACAGTTCAACCGAAACTGTGGCTTCGCGAAGCGGTCGCGGCGGATGCCAATGTCACATATTTGGTTAGTTTCCATATAGAGAAACAATTGTACAATTCGCAATCTTTTCGCGGTATGTTGAATGCATTTGAGCAGTATGTGACGAGCAAAGAATTAGTCGTTTGCGATATCCTTACGGCGAGAGAACATTATAAAAGCCGTTTGAATGGCATCGCACCTGAACAGGTGGCGACATATGAGGCAGAACGACAAAACTTAGAAAGTGAATTGGCCAAAGTAGAGAAGAAGCTGAAAGAATTAGATAAAAAGTATCAATAAAAAGTAACGGGAGAAGATATGAAAACGTTAAAGTGGATAGGGCATACTTTGGGAAAACGACAATGGTTGATTGTTGTGATGAGCGTAATCCAGAGTGTGTTGGCAGTGACGGGGATTTTGTTTGCACTGCTTATGAGACAAATTATTGATAACGCAGTGGATGGAAATAAAGGTGGTTTTTATGGTGCCATTCTTGCTTTGGCATCTGTGATGCTTATGCAGATTGCGTTGCGGTGGATTCTGCGATTTGTAGAAGACGATACCAGAGCTGCTATTGAAAACCGTTTGCGCCAGAGAACATTTGGAGAGATTTTGAGAACCGAGTATGGGAAGATGAAGGAGTACCATACAGGAGAATTGATGAACCGTATTACGTCAGATGCTTCTGTTGTTACAGATGGAGTTGTGTCGTTGGTTCCAAGTCTTTGCTCTATTATGGTGAGAATTATAGGTGTTTTGTTTGTAATGGGGATGATTGAACCGCGCATTGCCTTGGTGTTTCTTATAGGTGGATGCTGTGTGGCATTACTTTCCGTGATTCCACGGAAACTGCAAAAAAAGGCACATAAAAGAGTTCAGGAAGCAGACGGACAGGTCAAAAGTTTTGTCCAGGAAGCTTTGGAAAGTCTTTTGGTGGTCAGAGCGTTTGGTTGTGAGAGCAAAATTGAGGCAACGAGCGCAGAAAAAATGCGTGGGCATAGATTGGCAAGGAGAAAACAGACACATATTATTAACATGTTCGGAACGGGTCTACGTTTTTCCATTCAGTGTGGATATCTGTTTGGATTTATTTGGTGTGGATTAGGAATTCTGGAACATCGCATTACATATGGAACATTAACTGCAGTCATTCAATTGATTGGCCAAATCCAGACCCCATTTGCAAACGTAGGAAATACATTTCCGAAATATGCATCTATGATTGCCAGTGCAGAACGTTTAATGGAGTTTTCCCAGCATCCACAACATGAGGAGCAAAACAAGAAAAAATGGACGAGAGAAGAAGTTTATCGACAACTAAAGTCTATTGATTTCCAACAAGTTTCTTTTTCCTATGATGCAGAGACTCCGGTTCTTGAACGAGAGAGTTTTTCTGTGAAAAAGGGGGAATTCGTGGCGCTGATTGGAAGCAGCGGAACCGGGAAAAGTACGATTATGAAACTGTTATTATCCGTTTATCAACCAGATGAAGGAGAGATACGTGCTACATTAGAAGAGGAAGAATTGTGTATTTCGGAACTTCCTTCTGGTATATTCTCTTATGTTCCGCAAGGAAATTATTTGATGAGTGGTTCTATTTGGCAGGTCGTAGGATTTGCAGAGTTATCAGAAACCATTGACAAGGAAAAGGTAAAGGAAGCATGTAAAATTGCATGTGCAGATGAATTTATAAAAGATCTTCCGAAAGGATATGACACTGTCCTTGGAGAGCGGGGTGACGGTCTTTCGGAGGGACAAATGCAGCGATTGGCGGTGGCTAGAGCGATCTACAGCGGTTGTCCAATACTATTGTTAGATGAAGCAACATCAGCGTTGGATGGCGATACAGAAAGAAGGATGATTACTTCTTTGAAGCAGATGTCAGACCGTACCGTATTCTTGGTGACTCACCGAAAAGAAGTATGGAAGCTTTGTGACAGGGTATTAGAAAGAACGGAGTAAACAAAATGCAAAAGACACAAATAAAAAACGCACTTTTATTATTGTTGACGGCGATTATTTGGGGAAGTGCATTTGTTGCACAGAGTGTGGGGATGGAACATGTAGAACCATTTACCTTTACTTGTGTGCGGAGCGTGATTGGCGGCATTGTCTTGATTCCATGTATGTTCCTTTTGGGAAAGTGGAAAAAAGGATTTGCAACCAAAGTGGAATGGATTGGCGGTATTTTTTGCGGAATTGCCTTATGTGCAGCCAGCAATTTTCAACAAGTGGGTATGAAGTATACAACCGTAGGGAAAGCAGGTTTTATTACGGCTCTTTATGTGGTGATCGTACCACTTTTAGGGTTATTTATGAAGAAACGGGTATCGTTTTTAATCTGGATTTGTGTGGGGCTATCTGTAGTGGGCTTATATCTTCTTTGCATGCCGCCGGGGGCTTTTGAAATTTCATTTGGAGACCTGTTGGTGTTAGTATGTGCCCTCTTGTTTTCTCTACATATTTTAGTAATTGATTATTTTTCCCCAAAAGGTGACGGAGTAGTGATTTCCTGTATTCAGTTTTTTGTCTGTGGGATCCTTTCCGGGATTATGATGTTATTTACAGAAACTCCGAATGTTGGGAACATTATAGATGCCAAATGGGCGATTTTGTACGCCGGCGTGTTGTCAAGTGGAATTGCTTACACCTTGCAGGTGGTGGCACAGAAAAATGTGAACCCGACTGTGGCATCTTTGATTCTGTGTTTGGAATCAGTGGTGGCAGTTCTGGCAGGTTGGATTGTGCTTAATCAGGATTTGTCACCCCGAGAAATTTTGGGTTGTATTCTTATGTTTGTAGCAATTGTATTGGCACAGATGCCAATTCCAAATCGAAAGAAAGAGAGGATATAGTATGGGTGAGCAATACTTATCAATTGTAAATTCAGGAACGTTTTATTTGATTATTGCGGGGGTTCTCTCCCTTATTACAGTTATGTGTATAGTATTCTTGATAAAAAGTTATCGGGCAGGCATTAAAATAGGGATGGATAAGTCCATCCTTCGGAAAACGATTATTTCAAGTGCGACCTTTACGTTGCTGCCATCTATTAGTATTTTGCTTGGTGTTATTGCACTCAGTGGAAGTTTGGGAGTTCCATTTTCTTGGCTTCGTCTATCCGTAATCGGTGCGTTGCAGTATGAATTAAATGTGGCAGAAGTGGCGGCGCAGAGCCTGGGACTTGCAGGATTAAAGCCGGAATTAATGAGTATGGAAGCATTTGTCACGATTGCGCTTGTTATGACTGTTGGTATTTTGGGAGGGGTTGTTTGCTGTCTCTTTTTCCTAAAGAAATATTTGGGTAAGCTTCAGAAAGCGCCGAAAAAGGAAAGTACCGGAAAACCGGGGTTTGGTGCACATGCCACAACAGCGTTGTTCGTGGGATTGTGCGGAGCATATATTGGAGCTTATGTAGGAGAAGCTATTGTGGGACGTCCAATGGAAACTGGAGGGTTTGCGCGGGATTTGATGCCACTTACCGTTGCATGTATTGCTGCAGCGGCCATGGCGGTATTTGAATTCTTTATCCAGAAAAAAGACAAGAAAGTACTTGAAAACTTTAGCTTGGCGGCAAGCATGTTAATTGCTATGACAGCTGCTGTGCTGATTCAATTTATGTAGGAGGTGGAGATATGAACGAAAAGCAGAAGTTTTTTGACGAATTTAATAAAGGTCTCCATCGAATTGGAAAGGCAATGATGGTACTGACGATTATATTGCTTACAGGAGTCCCATTTTTAATTGCAATTATGAACCAAGTTACCATTGATGGAAAAGGCTTCCTCGCGGGCATGATAAATATTGGATTTTTATATATTGCAATCTCTGTTGTAGAGTTTCTGATTTATACTCCGATGCTGGGAGTTGGTGGAAGTTATCTTGCTTTTGTTACAGGAAATGTGACGAACATGAAAATTCCATGCGCAATGAACGCAAGGGATATTGCAGGGACAGAAGTTGGAACACCGGAGAATGAGATCGTTTCTACGATTAGTGTTGCGACCAGTGCCATTGTGACGATGCTTGTCATTGTTGTAGGAGTGATTCTTTTGATTCCGTTGCAGCCTGTTTTACAGAGTGAGGTATTGGCACCGGCCTTTGATTACGTAGTTCCGGCATTATTTGGGGCATTAGGGCTTAAGTATTTTGCAAAGAGCCCAAAGATCGCGGTAGTTCCGGTGATTTTAATATCTCTGATTTGTATTTTTGTGCCATCTATGATTAGTCAGACAAGCACCCTTTTGATTCCAAGTGGCGGGCTTGCGCTGCTCATAGGATTCCTTTTGTTCAAGAAGGGAAAAATATAAGAGAGAAGGTAGATTGAAATGAAAGTACTGTTACTTATTTTGACCTTGTTGGTAGTGTTGGTCGTAATAGTAGTTGGACGTGCATTGTTGTTGAAACCGACTGCAGCGAAATGCGCAAAGGTGGAATTGGAACAAGGACCGCGTGCAGAAAAATATGGGAAACAGTTATCAAAATTGATTCGGAAGGAAACGATTTCCAGTAGATTTGATGC
>CAMFVG010000032.1 GCA_945992055.1 uncultured Clostridia bacterium
GGTAAAGCACAATTTGGTGGACAGAGATTCGGTGAGATGGAAGTTTGGGCACTGGAAGCTTACGGTGCATCATACACCTTGCAGGAAATCCTGACTGTGAAATCTGATGATGTTGTTGGTCGTGTGAAGACATACGAAGCAATTATCAAAGGTGAAAATATTCCGGAACCGGGTATCCCTGAATCATTCAAGGTACTTCTGAAAGAATTACAATCACTTGGTTTGGACGTAAAAGTACTCCGAGATGACAATACAGAAGTAGAAATTACAGAAACAATCGACTATGGTGAGACCGATTTACATTCCATCATTGAAGGAGACAGAAGATATCACGAAGAGGAATCTCTCGGCGCACACGGTTTCAGCCAACAAGAATTTGAAGGCGGCGAACTTGTAGACGTAGAAGAAGAATCTTACGAAGATACATTCGATGCACTAGATGCAATGGATGTTGATTTTAACGATGTGTTAGACGAAGAATAGGAGGATTGCCGAATGCCAGTAAATAATAATGAACCAGCATACGAGCCAATTACATTTGATGCAATCAAGATTGGCTTGGCGTCACCTGAAAAGATCTTAGAATGGTCAAGAGGCGAAGTTACAAAACCAGAGACAATCAATTACAGAACTTTGAAACCGGAAAGAGACGGGCTCTTCTGTGAGAGAATTTTCGGACCTAGCAAGGACTGGGAATGTCACTGTGGTAAATACAAAAAAATCCGTTATAAAGGTGTTGTTTGTGACAGATGTGGTGTGGAAATCACAAAGGCAAGTGTAAGACGTGAGCGTATGGGGCATATTGCCCTTGCGGCTCCTGTTTCTCACATTTGGTACTTCAAGGGGATTCCAAGCCGTATGGGATTGGTTCTTGATTTGTCACCGAGAACCCTGGAAAAAGTATTGTATTTTGCATCTTATATCGTGTTAGATCAAGGTGAAACAAGTCTGCAATACAAACAAGTATTGTCAGAGCAAGAATATCAAGAAGCAAGAGAAACATGGGGAGATACCTTCCGTGTAGGAATGGGTGCAGAGGCGATTCAAGAACTTCTTCGTGCAATTGATCTTGATAAAGAATATGAAGAATTACAGGAAGGCTTAAAAGCCTCAACAGGACAAAAGCGTGCAAGAATTGTAAAACGTTTGGAAGTAGTAGAAGCTTTCCGCGGTTCTGGAAACAAGCCGGAATGGATGATTATGGATGTCATCCCGGTTATTCCACCGGATTTGCGACCAATGGTACAGTTGGATGGTGGACGTTTTGCAACATCTGACCTGAATGATTTGTACAGAAGAATTATTAACAGAAATAATCGTTTGAGAAGACTTTTGGAATTAGGAGCTCCGGATATTATTGTTCGCAATGAAAAGAGAATGCTCCAAGAAGCTGTCGATGCACTGATCGACAACGGACGTCGTGGACGTCCGGTAACAGGACCTGGAAATAGAGCCCTCAAATCATTGTCTGATATGCTCAAAGGTAAATCAGGACGTTTCCGTCAAAACTTACTTGGAAAACGTGTTGACTATTCAGGACGTTCTGTTATCGTTGTTGGACCGGAACTGAAGATTTATCAGTGTGGTCTTCCAAAAGAAATGGCGATTGAGTTGTTCAAGCCATTTGTTATGAAAGAGTTAGTAGCAAACGGTACTGCTCACAATATTAAAAATGCAAAGAAAATGGTAGAAAGACTTCAACCGGAAGTTTGGGATGTACTGGAAGAAGTAATTAAAGAACATCCGGTTATGCTAAACCGTGCTCCTACCCTTCACAGACTTGGTATTCAAGCATTTGAGCCAATCCTTGTAGAAGGTAAGGCAATTAAGCTTCATCCGTTGGTATGTACTGCTTACAATGCCGATTTTGATGGTGACCAGATGGCTGTCCATTTGCCACTTTCCGTAGAAGCACAAGCAGAATGCCGATTCTTGCTCCTTTCACCAAACAACTTATTGAAACCTTCAGATGGTGGACCGGTAGCCGTTCCTTCACAGGATATGGTTCTTGGTATCTACTATTTGACACAGGAAAGACCTGGTGCAAAAGGGGAAGGCAAGAGTTTCAAAAATTTAAATGAAGCGATTTTGGCTTATGAAAACGATGTTATCACTTTACACTCACGCATTAAAGTTCGTGTAACAAAGAACATTGACGGCGAAGTGAAGAGTGGAATTGTAGAATCTACATTGGGACGTTTCTTGTTTAACGAAATTATTCCACAGGATTTAGGTTTTGTAGACAGAAGCATTCCGGGAAATGAACTTCTTTTGGAAGTAGATTTCCTTGTAGGTAAAAAGCAAAACAAACAGATTCTCGAAAAAGTAATCAATACACATGGTGCTACAGTAACAGCTGAAGTATTGGATAAAATCAAGGCAACAGGATACAAGTATTCTACAAGAGCTGCCATGACCGTATCCATTTCAGAAATGACGGTGCCTCCGCAGAAACCACAAATGATTCAGGATGCACAAGATACTGTAGACAAGATTACAAAGAACTTCAAACGTGGTCTTATCACAGAAGAAGAGCGTTACAAAGAAGTTGTTGAAACATGGAAGAACACGGATGATGCACTTACAAAAGCACTATTGGATGGTCTTGATAAGTACAACAACATCTTTATGATGGCTGACTCCGGTGCCCGTGGTTCTGACAAGCAGATTAAACAGCTTGCAGGTATGCGTGGTCTTATGGCTGATACTACCGGTCGTACCATCGAGTTGCCTATCAAGTCAAACTTCCGTGAAGGTCTTGATGTATTGGAATACTTTATGTCAGCCCATGGTGCTCGTAAAGGTCTTTCCGATACTGCGCTCCGTACAGCCGATTCAGGATACTTAACAAGACGTCTTGTAGACGTTTCACAACAACTCAGTATCCATGAAGTAGATTGTGCACCTAAAGGTGCTGAAATTCCAGGTATGTATGTTCGTGCATTCATGGAAGGAAATGAAGAAATCGAAAGCTTGCAAGAACGTATTACAGGACGTTATGTATGTGAAGATATCTGTGACAAGGATGGAAATATCATTGTGAAAGCAAACCACATGGTTACACCAAAACGTGCAGAGCAAATCATGAAGTTTGGTGTAAATAAGGATGGAAATCCAATCACAGAAGTGAAGATTCGTACAATCCTCACCTGTAAATCACACATCGGTGTATGTGCAAAATGTTATGGTGCAAACATGGCTACCGGAGAACCGGTACAGGTTGGTGAAGCAGTTGGTATTATTGCGGCTCAATCGATTGGTGAACCTGGTACACAGCTTACCATGAGAACATTCCATACCGGTGGTGTGGCTGGTGGAGATATTACACAGGGTCTTCCTCGTGTGGAAGAACTTTTTGAAGCAAGAAAACCAAAGGGGCTCGCAATTATTACAGAGTTCGGTGGCGTTGCTACAATTAATGATACAAAGAAGAAACGAGAAGTTGTTGTAACAAACAACGAAACCGGAGAAACAAAGGCATACTTGATTCCATATGGTTCAAGAATTAAGATTCAAGACGGTGCAGTATTAGAAGCCGGTGACGAGTTGACTGAAGGTAGTGTGAATCCACATGACATCTTAAAGATTAAAGGACTTCGTGCGGTACAGGATTACATGATTCAGGAAGTACAACGTGTATATCGTCTCCAAGGTGTTGATATCAACGATAAACATATCGAAGTTATCGTTCGTCAGATGCTTAAAAAAGTACGTGTGGAAGAAAATGGTGATTCCGCATTCTTGCCGGGAACAATGGTAGACATGCTTGACTTTGAAGAAACGAATGAAAAATTGATTGCAGAAGGCAAAGAACCGGCAGTTGGAGAACCAATCATGCTCGGTATCACAAAAGCATCCCTTGCAACAGATTCGTTCCTTTCAGCAGCTTCCTTCCAGGAGACTACAAAGGTTCTTACAGAGGCAGCAATCAAAGGAAAAGTGGATCCATTGCTTGGATTGAAAGAAAACGTTATTATCGGTAAGTTGATTCCGGTTGGTACAGGTATGAGACAATACCGTGATGTAAAACTTGACACAGGCGTAAAAGCTGAAGAAATCGTAGAAGAAGTAGTAGAAGAAGCTACAGAAGAAGTGGTTTTGGAAGAAGCAAGTGTTGAAGAATAAGATGAGAAGCTACTCACAGAAATGTGGGTAGCTTTTTTACGGGCTCTAAAATAAATGTTGGGGTGGATGATTTTAAATAATCATCTATGCCAACATTTTTCGTTTATAATGAAAAGAAGACCTCCCAGTGCCAGTCATACCAAAAACCAAACACTAGGAGGTCACATCAAATGCATAGTCATTATACCAACAAACTTCTAAATATTGAAGATGTAATTATTAAAAAAATTAGACATGCTGAGACTTTTGTGAAAATTTATCTTGAAACTAAGCCTCATGAACAGGTTTGTCCTTGCTGTGGAGCTACCACAAAACGAATTCATGATGCCAAAGATGTATTCGGAATTGAGGCAGAGGGAACAGATATCAATGCAGGAAAATTAAATCATGAAGGATACATTTCTGTAGCAAAACAGATTTGTGACAAATTTGGTTGTGAAAAAGTTGCCATTACTCTCCGCAGCTCTATTTCAGCAAATGATAACGATTGGGCAGCTATGTTATATACAGACGGTGAGGTATATTTCTCACCATCATATCGAATTCATATTGTAGATCGTGTTGGTGGTGGCGATAGCTTTGGCGGTGGATTGATCTATTCGTTGTTGACAGAGAAAACACCACAGGATGCGATTAATTTCGCGGTAGCAGCATCTTGCTTGAAACACACGATTGAGCAAGACTTCAATCTTGTAAGTGTTGCAGAGGTAGAATCATTGGCAGCAGGGAATGCAACAGGAAGGGTGCAGAGATAAAAGTGAATACATTTGAACAATTAATGAGCCCAATTTGGGATTCGGAAATTATATATGATGAGTTTTTGACAATGGTAAGAAGCAATGGTGTCTGTCAGGCGCCATTGCTTTTTGAACCAAAAGAAATCTTATCTGTGACAAGTGCGGATAAGTTAACATACTATGAAGAGGGTAAGGATTGGGTTATTCGCGAAAACATGCTATGTCTTACGGAAGGAAGCAGAATTTTTGCATTTGAGGAAGAAGAGCTTGTTTTTGATGAATGCAAACCAGAGGAAAGTTTTCCTACTACAGATGGCAAATATTCTCTTTTTAAAGAAGGACATTTTTTCCATGACAGACAAATGGCAGTCACCTACAAGAAGGCAGATGGGAATTTAATGTTTGCACCAAAATTTCAAGGAAAATTGCTTCCAAAAACCATGGCAAAATTGTATCAACAGGAACCCCTTAAGGTTGTTTTGTTTGGCGATAGTATTGCGGCGGGAGCGAATAGCAGCGGAATGACATTGACGACTCCGTTTTTGCCAAGATGGGGAAATTTGTTTGTGGAGAGTTTGCGACGCTATTACAACACGAAGGTAGAATTTATCAACCCGTCTGTTGGTGGAAAAGACTCTTATTGGGGGTTAGAGTGCGCCAAAAGCAAGGTGGCAGATTACAAACCGGATTTGGCCATTATTGCCTTTGGAATGAATGACCGAGATAGAGGAAAGGTGTTTGCAGAAAGGATTCGAAAGATTATGGAATGTGTTCGAGAAACATCTCCGAAAACAGAATTTATTCTTTGCGCAACAACCGTTCCAAATGATAGGGTGAAGGGATTCTATTATTATCAGGATGAACATTTAGAAGCATTGACGAAGTTACAGGCAGAAGGTGTGGCGATTGCTGATTTCTATACCATGCAAAAATGTCTTATGAATAAGAAAAGATTCATTGACATGACAGGCAACAATCTGAACCACCCGAATGACTTTCTCATCAGATGTCACGCGCAGGTGCTTGCTGCGATGCTCATAGAATAAATGGAATGGGCTTTGGTACAGTTTTTTGTCCAAAGACTGGATGCACTTCTTGCAAGGGAACAAAAGAAATAATAAAGAAAATATGCAATGGGGTTGTTCACGGGATGTGGACAACCCCTGTTTTCATATATAATGATAAAAAGTTGACACCAGATGCCGCACCGCAATATAATAAAAAAAGTTTGTATAAGCAACGGGTAGTAGGGTGGTTGCATACGATATGAAAACAGGGGATTAGAATATGATATTTAAAAATATGATAAATATGCAACTCATGATGTTTCTCTTCATGGGAGTTGGTTACTATGTAAGAAAAAAAGAAATTGTGGGGACGGAAGGGCGCATGAACATGATTGATTTGTGCTTAAACGTTACACTTCCTTTCAATGTATTCCATTCGTTTTTAAGAGACTGGGACTGGAATCTTTTCATTTCGTGTGGGATGATTCTGCTTTTTTCTATAGGATTCAATCTGATTAGCATCGGCTTTAGCTCAGTGCTATATAGGAAAGAAACGGAAAACAAACAAAAAACACTTCGATACGGTACGATCATTTCTAACAGTGGTTTTTTTGGAAATCCGATGATAGAGGGGATATATGGAAGCGACGGGCTGTTGTATGCAAGTCTTTTTATGCTCCCGGTACGCATTGTAATGTGGACAGTTGGTATGGCAGTTTTCTTGAAAGGCAAGAAGAATGAGGCCTGGAAAAATGTGCTCACAAATCCGTGCCTCGTGGCAATTTATTTGGGTGTGTTGGTGATGATTTCGGAAGTACAATTGCCGACTTTCTTACAAAATACAATTACAGGAATCAGTAATTGTAATACTCCAATTAGTATGATGTTAATAGGAATGATGCTGGCAGAAGTGAATCCGAAAGGCTTGATTGATAGAACCGTGATTTTTTATACAGCAATCCGTCTTCTTGTGATACCGGCAGTGATATTTGTAGTTATGATGCCTTTTGCTATTGATCCGATGCTCCGAGGTATTACCGTAATAATGGCAGGAATGCCTGCGCCAATTACTACGGCTTTGCTGTCTGCGAAGTACGGTGGAGATGAAAAGTATGCAACAGGAATGATCTTTTTCAGCACCATTTTATCTATGGTCACATTACCATTATGGTGTTTGCTAGTATAATAGGAAAGAAAATGGAAAAATATATGAAGAGATGCTTGACTTTTGGGCAAATTCATAATAAACTATTTTAGCGTGCACGAAAATGCATTGTTTTTTGGTGCGCGAAAATATTTGTAAAGACATTTACAAAGCAACCAACAGAATTCATAGGAGGTGAAAAGAATGCCAACATTTAACCAGTTAGTAAGAAAGGGACGTCAGACTTCTGTAAAGAAATCTACAGCACCAGCTCTTCAAAAAGGTTACAACTCTTTGAGAAAGAGAGCAACTGATGCTTCAGCACCACAAAAACGTGGCGTTTGTACAGCAGTTAAGACAGCAACCCCTAAAAAACCTAACTCAGCTCTTAGAAAGATCGCCAGAGTTCGTCTTTCAAACGGTATCGAAGTTACTTCTTACATTCCGGGTGAAGGTCACAACTTACAGGAGCATAGCGTTGTTTTGATCCGTGGTGGACGTGTTAAGGAC
>CAMFVG010000033.1 GCA_945992055.1 uncultured Clostridia bacterium
CAATAATGCAATATACAGTTCCTCTTCCGAGCAAAAATTCAACGTTTTTTTGCAGAAAGACTCCAAAGATTCTTTTAATGTATTTGCAGTCATTTTTTCGTCCCCCTAAATGAAATAGATATTCTTATAATTTCCATCTTCTATAAAAATATGCTAGAAGTCGTGCATTGAAATACCCTCTATTTTGTGCTACTATGAAAAGAACGGGAAAAGTATAGAATTACGGAGGAATAGTCATGGAACAATACAAGAGCGAATTCATTCAATTTATGGTGGATAGCAAAGTTTTGAAATTTGGGGATTTCACATTGAAGAGTGGTAGAAAGTCTCCATTCTTTATGAATGCAGGTGCCTATGTAACCGGTTCACAATTGATGAAATTAGGGGAGTATTACGCAAAAGCAATCCATGATACTTATGGAGACGACTTTGATGTATTATTCGGACCTGCTTATAAAGGGATTCCGATTGCAGTTGTGACAGCAATTGCGTATAGCAAATTATATGGAAAAGAAGTCCGCTATTGCTCGGACCGTAAAGAGGAAAAGGATCACGGCGCAGACAAAGGAAGTTTCCTTGGAAGTAAGTTGCAGGATGGCGATAGAGTTATCATGATTGAAGATGTTACTACATCAGGAAAATCGATGGAAGAGACCGTTCCAAAGGTGAGAAGTGCAGCAGATGTAGAAATCGTTGGCTTGATGGTTTCTTTAAACCGTATGGAAGTTGGAAAAGGTGGAGAAAAGAGCGCTTTGGATGAAGTGAAAGATTTATATGGATTCCAGACTGCAGCAATCGTATCTATGGCGGATGTTGTAGAATGTTTGCACAACAAAGAAGTGAATGGAGAAGTTGTGATTGACGATACATTGAAAGCGGCAATTGATGCATACTATGAAAAGTACGGTGTAAAATAAAATTCAGAAAGGACGATATTTTGAACACTAAAAAAGCGAAACGGATTCGATTATTAGGAAAAGTTCTGTTTGTAGTGTACATTTTATTTCTACTTTATTTTTTGATTTTTTCAGATTGGTATGGAAGAAGCGGAGTTATGGAGAATTATCATTACAACATGACTCCGTTTCGTGAAATAAAACGTTTTTGGGAATATCGGGAACAACTGGGATTTTGGGCTGTTATCAATTTGTTTGGGAACGTGCTGATTTTTGTTCCCTTTGGATTTTTCAAACCTATGGCAAGCAAAAGCAGAAGCTTTTTCGAAACTATATTTGATGGATTTTTGTTGAGCCTTCTGGTGGAGGTATTTCAGTTTGTTTCCAAGGTAGGCCGTTTTGATGTGGACGATTTGATTTTAAACACATTTGGAGCATTGGCCGGGTATTTAATATTTGTCGTGAGCAATGCAATAAGGAGAATGTATGGCGCAAAGAGATAGAGAACGAAAGAAAAGAGGAAAAAGAAAATATGGACAAGCGAAATTGAAACATGCTAAACGAGGAGTACTGTCATGTATTCTTTCTGCAATAGTATTTGTTTTGCTTGTTGCGTTACTTGGAATTGCGTATTTCAGCAAAGGAACAGCGGCTCCGATTATTGGTGCATTTGGTTTAAGTGCATTAGTATTGGCGTGCAATGCCCTTTATATGGGGATTAAGGGATTTAAAGAACGAGAAAAGGATTATCTCACCTGTAAGATTGGTGCGGGAAGCAGCGGTTTTTTTATTCTTATCTTTATTATTATTTTTTGTAGAGGTTTATTTTAAATGAATGAAAGATATGAACTTGCAATTGAACGTATCCGTTCCATTGCAAAGGAAGAGACGGTGGCGCAAGGTTATCGTGATTACTTCCAACATGTAGCAGAGTTTGTTTTGAAAATTCATGCCATCTATGAACGATTAGAAAATCGACCGAATGAAATTTGCACATGGGAAGAACTGAAAAAAGAAAATGAATGGATTTACAGAGATGTGACGGGGATTCGTTATGAGACGAGTTATGCGAATCCGGCCTATGCTGTTAAAAAGATGGGCGAAGAGATTGGACAACTTTTGAGTTTTTTGTACACCGAGATTCGTAGTGAAATTCCTCACGTATATGAAAAACGGTTGGAATATCTGACTATCTGTAATGAGTTGTTTATAGAGATTTACAATTGTTTTGAAGGAGTAGAAACTCCGGATTACAAAGAGTTAAGGAGTATTGTTTACTGGTATGCAAGTGACTATTGCGATGTGTTTGTGGCAGATAGAATTAAGGAACAATTAAATCCGGAGTACTCATTTGCAACGGATCTCATTATGAATAGTGATTTGTCGGATCTTCGATATCTCTATTTTTATGGAGAGTATGTATCAGAGAACGAATGGAAGACAGCAGAACATCTAAATACTCTGTCACAGGCGACCATTGACTGTATGGCAGACGTTTATACAGAAGGCTATCGCAAAGGATTCGAGTTAGCGGGTATTGATTTGTCGAAGAAACGGGTTGTGAACATCCGTTATCAACTCGGTTTCGAGAGGGTGATTCGGAAAGCTATTAAAAATTTTGAATTATTAGGATTGCGTCCGACGATCTATCGTGCAGCAACGAATGTGATGACTAAGAAAGGGCAACACAAGATCGGTTTCGCAGGCGGAACGCCAAATAAGCAGTATGACTATGATCATCGCGAAGACCAAGGACTCTTTTTGGATAAGAAATTGGTAGAACGTAAATTGGACGTGATGAAGCATACTTACGAACAATACAAGGAGTTGGCGAGTCAGTTTGCCGGGCCGGCTGTTATGGAAGTTTTTGGAGAGAAACCGTTTGCACCGGTGCAGAAACCAGAGGCAATTCGTTTGAATGAAAAGCAGGAGCAACTAACTGTGCTTTATGAAAATAAGGGTGGACAGTTAGTGAATCAATATATCAAAGGAGAAGAGCGCAGTTTTACCATTGTAGCATATCCGGTTCCGGAAATTGGCGAACAGTATGCGGAGATTTTTAACGAAGTGATTCGTCTTAATACGTTGGATGCGGATTTGTATGAACGGGTGCAACAGACCTTGATTGATGCACTGGATGAAGGTGCGTATGTTCATGTTCTTGGTAAAGGCCATAATGTAACAAATTTAAAGGTTCAGCTATATCGACTGCCGAACCCGGACAAAGAGACGATTTTTGAAAACTGTGTAGCCGATGTTAATATTCCGGTCGGAGAAGTGTTTACTTCGCCTGTATTGGAAGGAACCGATGGTGTGCTTTACGTGAGCAAGGTGTATTTGCATGAGCTGCAATATAAGGATTTAAAGTTGGTCTTTAAAGACGGAAGAATTGTAGATTACAGTTGTAGTAATTTCGCTGATGAAGAAGAAGGCAAAAAGTTTATTAAGAGCAATCTTCTTCATAATCATGAAACACTTCCAATGGGCGAGTTTGCGATTGGAACAAATACTACTGCCTATGTAGTGGGTAAAAAGTATCAGATTGAAGATAAGATGCCGATTTTGATTGCAGAAAAGACGGGTCCACATTTTGCTGTAGGAGATACTTGTTATCACTGGAGTGAAGAAAACAAGGTATACAATCGTAATGGGAAAGAGATTGTAGCAAAGGATAATTCTATTTCTATTTTGCGGAAAGAAGATGTTTCAAAAGCGTATTTTAATTGTCATACAGATATCACGATTCCGTATGATGAGCTTCAGGAAATTAGTGTAGTTACCAAAGAAGGAAAACGCATTCCGTTGCTTTTGGAAGGTCGTTTTGTGCTAAAAGGGACAGAAGTGTTAAATCAACCATTGGATGCGGCAAAGTTATAAGTATTTATAAGGATTAATAACCTTGATAAAGGTTGACATTCCAAGGCGGTATCGGTAAAATAAAACTGTATGCGAATAAGGAAAAGGAGAACAAGAATGCCAAAAGTAGGAATTGTAATGGGAAGCGACTCAGACTTAAAGGTCATGGGTAAAGCAGCAGACATGTTGGGGAAATTCGGGATTGAGTATGAGATGACAATTATTTCAGCACATCGTATGCCTGATATTTTCTTTGATTATGCAAAATCAGCGGAATCGAAAGACTATAAGGTGATTATTGCAGGAGCAGGAATGGCAGCACATCTTCCGGGAATGTGTGCGGCAATTTTCCCAATGCCGGTCATCGGAGTGCCGATTTCAGGGAAAAATCTAGATGGTATGGATGCGGTTTTTTCTATCATGCAGATGCCACCTGGAATTCCGGTAGCAACTGTAGCAATTGATGGGGGAGCGAATGCAGCGATTTTAGCAGCAAAGATTCTTGCAACATCGAATCCGGAAATACTTGAAAAGTTAAAAGCTTATTCTGCAGAGATGAGAGAGACGGTTCAAGGAAAAGCAAACAAGTTAGATGAAATTGGCTATAAGGAATATATTAAACAATTATAAATACATCGGAGGAAGAAAAAATGGATTATAAGAAAGCAGGCGTAGATATTGAAGCTGGTTACAAATCAGTAGAACTTATGAAAAAACATGTGCAGGCAACGATGAGACCGGAAGTGTTAACAAACCTTGGTGGTTTTTCGGGTGCATTTGCCATGGATAAATTTAAAAACATGGAAAAACCGACTTTAGTATCAGGAACTGATGGTGTTGGAACAAAGTTGAAATTAGCGTTTATTATGGACAAGCACGATACAATTGGTATTGATTGTGTTGCAATGTGTGTAAACGATATTGCATGTGCAGGTGGGGAACCATTATTCTTCCTTGATTACATTGCTTGTGGTAAGAACGAACCTGAAAAGATTGCAACCATTGTCAGTGGTGTTGCAGAGGGATGCATTCAATCCGGTGCAGCGTTGATAGGTGGGGAAACAGCAGAGATGCCGGGATTCTATCCAATTGACGAATATGACCTCGCAGGTTTTGCAGTAGGTATCGTAGATGAGAAAGATTTGATTACAGGAAAAGACTTAAAAGCAGGAGATGTCCTGATTGGTATGGCATCGTCTGGTGTACATAGCAATGGTTTTTCATTGGTTCGTAAAGTATTCTCAATGACAGAAGAATCTTTAAAGAGAGAATATGAATCATTGGGATGCACGCTTGGAGAAGCGTTGCTTGCGCCTACAAAGATTTATGTGAAAGCGTTAAGAACAATTAAGGAAACAGGTGTTACAATCAAAGCATGTAGCCATATCACAGGGGGAGGATTCTATGAAAATATTCCACGTATGCTCAAAGATGGCACACATGCGGTTGTGAAGAAAGACAGCTATCCGGTTCCTCCAATCTTTAAGATGTTGGCAGTAGATGGAGATATTGAAGAGCAAATGATGTACAACACCTTCAACATGGGACTCGGTATGGTACTCGCTGTGGACGAAAAGGATGTAGATGCTACACTTGCAGCAATCAAAGAAGCAGGTGAAGAGGGATATGTTGTAGGTCATATTGAAGCAGGCGACAAAGGAGTTACTTTATGTTAAAAGTTGCAGTGTTGGTTTCCGGAGGTGGAACAAATTTACAGGCAATTCTTGATGCAGTAGATAATGGCACGATTACAAATACAGAGATTGTTGGTGTTATTAGTAATAATAGAAATGCATATGCATTGGAACGGGCAAAGGCAAAGTGTATTCCTAACCTTTGTGTTTCTCCAAAAGATTTTACAACCAGAGAAGAGTTTAATGATGCTTTGCTGCGGGCAGTGAATGACATGCAGGCAGATTTGGTAGTGTTGGCCGGCTTCTTGGTGGTGATTCCAGAGAAAATGATTGCGAGCTACCGTAATCGCATCATCAATATTCATCCATCCTTAATACCATCATTTTGTGGTACAGGATTTTATGGATTGAAGGTTCATGAAGCTGCTTTGGATAAGGGTGTCAAGATTGTAGGTGCGACCGTTCATTTTGTGGATGAGGGGACGGATACAGGTGCTATTATTATGCAAAAACCGGTTGCAGTGGAGAAGGGAGATACACCGGAAATATTGCAACGAAAGGTCATGGAACAGGCGGAATGGATGATTCTGCCAAAGGCAATTGATTTGATTGCAAATGATAAATTAGAAATCATAGACGGAAAAGTTTGGATAAAAACGGAGGCTTAAGATGAAAGTATTAATCGTTGGAAGTGGCGGTAGAGAGCATGCGATCGCGTGGAAGGTTGCGCAAAGCCCGAAAGTAGATAAGATTTATTGTGCGCCGGGAAATGCAGGGATTGAAGAATATGCAGAATGTGTGCCGATAGGGGCAATGGAATTTGATAGATTAGTTGCCTTTGCAAAAGAAAACGCAATAGACCTTACCGTAATCGGCATGGATGACCCATTGGTTGGTGGTGTGGTAGATGCATTTGAAGAAGCAGGACTTCGCGTGTTTGGACCAAGAAAGAACGCTGCTATCTTAGAAGGATCTAAAGCATTTTCAAAAGACTTGATGAAAAAATACAATATTCCAACAGCAGCATACGAAAATTTCGATGATGCAGATGCGGCTCTTGCATATCTGGAAACAGCAAAGTTCCCAATTGTGTTGAAAGCAGACGGACTTGCCTTGGGCAAAGGAGTATTAATCTGCAATACTTTGGAAGAAGCGAAAGAAGGCGTTCAATCCATTATGTTGGATAAGCAGTTTGGTACAGCCGGAAACCGTATGGTTATAGAGGAATTTATGACCGGCCGCGAAGTGTCCGTACTTTCTTTTGTGGACGGAAATACCATTAAGACAATGACTTCTGCGCAAGACCACAAACGTGCAAAAGATGGGGATCAAGGATTAAACACAGGTGGCATGGGTACTTTTAGCCCGAGTCCTTTCTATACGGAAGAAGTGGATGAATTCTGTAAGAAATATATTTATCAACCAACCGTAGATGCAATGAAAGCAGAAGGAAGAGAATTTAAAGGAATCATTTTCTTTGGATTGATGCTAACGGCAGACGGACCAAGAGTGTTGGAATACAATGCTCGTTTTGGTGATCCGGAAACACAGGTAGTGCTTCCACGTATGAAGAGCGATGTGGTGGAAGTTTTTGAAGCGTGTATTGATGGAACGTTAGACCAGGTGGATTTGGAGTTTGAAGATAATGCGGCAGTTTGTGTAGTGCTTGCATCAGACGGATATCCATTGAAATATGACAAAGGATTCCCGATTCAAGGATTAGAGGAGTTCGATAAACATGAAGGTTACTATTGCTTCCATGCAGGAACCAAATTTGCAGATGGTAAAATCGTGACAAATGGTGGACGTGTCCTTGGTGTAACTGCAAAAGGAAAAGACCTTAAAGAAGCAAGAGCGAATGCTTATGCGGCGACAGAGTGGGTGTCATTTGAGAATAAATATAAGAGAAATGACATTGGAAAAGCGATTGATGAAGTTTAAAAAAGAAAGAAAAAGGAACAGGGCGTCCTGTTCCTTTTTGTGTGCTTAATTTATTTTAATTGCGATGGTGGAATTCCAAAGTGAGATTTAAAACAACGTGTAAAGTAGTTTGCATCCATGTATCCGCAGTGCATAGCAATTTCGTTGATATTGTGATTTCCTCTTTTGAGTAACTTGTAAGCTTCTTCCATACGTCGGATCTTTAAATAATTCATAGGTGTCAAACCAGTCACATCTTTGAATTTTCTACAAAAATGGGCAGCAGTATAGCCAAAGTGTGAGCACAGAGTTGCGGTGGAAAGATCCTCTGCAAAATTTTCTTCTATATACTCTGTAATTTTTCTTACAATTTCGTTCCCATCTATGCCGGTCTGCAGTTCTAAAAGGTTGTGTTTGAATAATTGATAGAGAAAGAGATAAATGTATGAAATAAGTTCCAAAGAACCACAGTTCTCATTTGCTATAATCTGGTCAAAAGAGTCAATTGTCTCTGCGTGAGAGATTACAGGATTGAATTTTGCACGGCCATTATAGATAGCAGGAAGAAATGTTTTACAAATGTCGCTCTCGTTATAAAAGGATCGAACGTCAAACATTAGCACGTCATATAAAAGTTCCCCTTGGCCTGCATGTGCATAATGTGGCACCTTTGGTGGTAAAAGAATGATTTCGCCAGCATGTAGTTTGGTCACATTCGCGCCATGGGTCACATACATTTCCCCCTTGTGTAAACGGAGAAATTCCATTCGATCATGCCAGTGGATGCGAAAACAGTCTTCCCCTTCGGGAATGGAAAATTTTAAGATTTTAATAGCTGCCGGGTTATAATCAATTGGAGTTAATTCTTGATTGTTTTCACTAAAAAGTAACATAATGCCTCCTGAATATCAAAATAATGCTAAATTCCCATGGAATTTTTCTGTACTTATGATATAAATCATGCTAACATAGAAGTGGTTTAAAATCAATAAACAGAGTCTAAATGCTTGAGGAGAACAATATGAAGTGCGAATTGAAGTTAGTTAGTAGTTTAGAAAAAGTATTTTTTGAAAAACCAGTTAATATGCCGGAACATACATCCGGTAGTATGCTGAAAAATGAAATTTATTCTTTCCAATTAGTAACGTGGGGAGAGGGAGAGATAGTTACAAGAAAAAAATGTAAGATAAAGGTGGAATCTGAATTAGAACCGTATATCCAAATCAAGCAAATTGGATATGTACCATCAGATTTGCCGTTGGTTGAGGCAAAGGCGGATGATGATTATATTGTAAAGACGCCGGGAGTGATGTTCCCAGATCCACTTTTCCCAGTAAAGAATGGAGAAATTGAGGTGTTCTTGCATCAGGCACGTACACTGTGGATTACGGTGGAGCCGAATGGACAGGTGGCAGGAACTTATCCGATTACTTTTAAAGTTTATGGACCGGAAGAACAACTTTTGTCAGAAGTGACTTTCGAATTAGACATTATAGATGCAACCCTTCCGGAATTAGATATACATAATACATGTTGGGTTCATGGCGATTGTTTAGCAGTTCTACACAATGTAGAGGTTTTAAGCGAAGAGTACTATGAAATTTTGAGAAAGTATCTTCAGGTATTTGTGAAATTTGGTCACAATATGATTTTGACCCCTATTTTCACCCCACCGTTGGATACTGTAGTAGGTGGCGAAAGACCGACAAATCAACTGGTGGATGTTATGTTGAACCAAGGGGAATATACGTTTAAGTTCGACAAGTTGAAATATTGGATTGATTTGTGCCGTGGTTTTGGAATTAAATATTTTGAAATGGCTCATTTCTTTACGCAGTGGGGTGCATATCACGCACCGAAGATCATGGCCACTGTGGATGGTGAATATAAAAAGATTTTTGGTTGGGAAACAGATGCGTTATCGGATGAATATAAAGGATTTTTACATGCGCTTCTCCCAGAATTGATCGCATTTCTCAAGAGAGAAGGTGTTATGCAGGATTGCTTATTCCATGTGTCCGATGAACCGCGAGAAATACATGAAACGCAGTACAGAAATGTAAAGGAAATCTTGCTTGCTCACTTGGATAGTTCACAATTGATTGATGCTTTGTCTGATTACAGTTTCTATGAAAAGGGAATTGTAACAAAGCCGGTGGTAAGCACCAAGTATATCCATGATTTTATTGCACACGATGTAAAAGGTCTTTGGGCGTATTATTGTACATCGGAAGGAAAAGATGTGGCGAACCGTTTTATGGCCATGCCTTCTTATCGTAACCGTATTTTGGGGTATCAATTATATAAATATGAAATTGAAGGGTTCTTGCACTGGGGATACAATTTCTGGTTCAAAGAATTGTCTGTTGGTGTTGTAAACCCTTATGCTGATACAACAGCGGGTGGAGCTTTCCAATCCGGTGATGCATTTGTTGTATACCCACTAAATGAAGAAGGAGAGGTTATATGTTCTTCGCGTTTATATATATTCCATGAAGCATTACAGGATTTGCGTGCCTTAAAATTGTTGGAATTATTGACAAATCGTGAAACAGTAGTTAATCTATTAAGTGACGTGGAAGGTTTTGGATGTTATCCAAGAAACAACCAATATATTTTGGAAACAAGAGCATTGGTTAACAATAAAATTAAAGCGTTGTTATCCAAAAGATAGGAAAGGTTAGGTAAACAAATGGAAAAAAGGAAATTGCAAAATCAAGTTGCGTTATTTGAAAAGTTTTCAGTAGACGGAACAATCGTAAAAATGGGAGAATATGGTAGTGGTCATATCAATGCTACATATTTAGTAGATGTAGATGAAAATGGTAAAATTGAACAATATATTTTCCAACAAGTAAATACAGACATTTTTATTGATATTGATCAATTGATGCAAAATATTGCAGGGGTAACTTCATATTTGACAAAACAGATTGAAGCACGCAATGGAGATCCAAAGAGAGAGACATTGCAGGTAATCCCGACAAGAGAAGGCAAAAATTTCTATCGCGATGAGGATGGGCAAGCATACCGCGTGTATCGTTTCATTACAGATGCGACCAGTTTTGATGCAGTAGAAAGTCCAAAAGATTTTTATGAAAGTGCAGTAGCGTTTGGTAACTTCCAATACTTATTATCAGAGTATCCTGCTGAAACATTGTATGAAACAATTCCGGATTTTCACCATACAGGAAAACGTTTCCAAGCGTTTTGTGAAGCGGTGAAGGCCGATAGCTGTGGAAGAGCAGCAAGCGTGCAAAAAGAAATTGATTTTGTAATGGAACGCGCGAAAGAAATGACATTCCTAACAGATCTTTTGGAGAAGAAAGAGTTACCGCTTCGTGTTACGCATAATGATACGAAATTGAATAATATTATGATTGACAATGCTACAGGCAAGGGAATCTGTGTTATCGATTTGGATACAGTAATGCCTGGATCATCCTTGTATGATTTTGGAGATTCTATTCGTTTTGGCGCCAACACTGCAGTGGAAGACGAGCAGGATTTGTCAAAAGTATCTCTTGATTTAGACCTTTACGAGATTTATGTCAAAGGATATTTAGAGGGCTGCAAGGGCAGTTTGACTGATTTGGAAGTTGAGTTACTTCCAATGGGTGCAAAAATGATGACTTTGGAATGTGGTATGCGATTTTTGACAGACCATCTTCAAGGAGATACATATTTTAGAATTCATCGTGTAAACCATAACCTTGACCGATGCAGAACCCAATTTGCATTGGTGGCAGATATGGAGAAAAAATGGGATGAAATGCAAGCAATTGTAAAAAAATACTAGAATAAAAATATTGGGAACGTGGAAGACTCTGAAAAACGATAAGGAGTCAACTGCGGAAGAATGATAAAAGAGAGAAGAAAATGCCGGAAAAAGTTTATGTATTTATGGTTACTTTTCCCGGCGTTTGCTTTTCTTTTTTTGCTTTTCATTCAGAATATATGGGTGCATCGAAAAGAACCCTTTACGCCAAAATACGAAAAAGTATTGTTGACGGAGAAAACAGATAGTACGAGCTTTTTTCGGCAGACTGGATTAGGTGAAATTGCTATAGAAAATCTTCTGAAAGAGAAAAATTTTGATGAAATTTTAAAGGTACAGGATGCGTTTTTTAGTAAGGATAAGGTATGGTGTAAACCTATTTTTGGCTGGGTGACACGAAGTGATCGTGTAGACAAATCCAAAACGGCACCGCTTGTAGATTTGCAACCGGGTGATGTTATTGTCAGTCTCTCAACCCATAGTTTGGGCTGGAGGCACGGACATGTAGGATTGGTGCTTGACGAAAATGCAGTTTTAGAGTGCACCACATTGGGGAAAAACTCTTCCATCGTACATCCGAAGCATTGGAGGAAATATTCCAATTATGTAGTCTTGCGCGTAAAAGGGATTACGAAAGAGGTGCAGCAAAATGTGGCGACATATGCAAGAGATGTTTTGTGTGGGGTACCCTACCGATTGACTGCGGGCTTGGGGTTTGAAAAAGCCCCGTCTCCAGAAACAGAACAGTTCGGGTTGCAGTGCGCATATCTTGCGTGGTATGCATGGCAACGGTTTGGGTATGATCTTGATTCGGATGGGGGACGTTTGGTGACGTCAGACGATATTCTGCATGCCAATTGTTTGGAAATTGTGCAAGTTTATGGTATAAACCCAACGGAAATAGATTGACAATTATTGGTTTATAAGATAAACTTTTCTAGGCACATTATGGGAATAAATGATAGGAGGTACTACATGGAAATATTAACAACGACACTAGGCCAGATGTTTGTATTGTTTGCATTGATTTTTATAGGATTTTTCTTGGCCAAGATTAAGATTATGACGGATGAATCATCTACTATTTTGTCAAGATTGGAAAACAATCTTTTGCTTCCAGCTTTGGTTATGAGTACATTCGTTGAGAATTTTACTGTTAAGACAATAGGAAGCGCATGGAAACTTCTTTTGATTAGCACGGGCATCGGTATTGTAATGATTGTTTTGGCAATTGCCGTTTCTAAATGTTGTTCGAAGGATAAATTTGTTCAAAATATTTATACATATGGATTATCGTTTTCTAATTTTGGTTTCATGGGTAATGCAGTAGTGAAAGCTGTGTTCCCGGAAATTTTTATGGAGTACCTTATTTTCACATTGCCGTTGTGGACAATGATATATTTATGGGCAGTTCCAACTTTACTAATTCCGACAGAGGGCGGAAAACAGACCCTTCGTACCAGACTGAAATCTTTTGCAAATCCGATGTTCGGTGGCATGTTGTTGGGAATGGTAATCGGCCTTTGTAATATCCCAATGCCAGCTCCGGTAACGAACTTACTTAAGGTAACCGGTGACTGTATGTCTCCAATCGCGATGATTCTTACTGGTATTACCGTTGCACGAATGGACTTTAAAAAGATTATGTCTATGATTAGTATCTATGTTGTTTCCATTGTACGTTTGGTTGTATTTCCGGTGATTTTCATTGGTGTATTTTTCTTGATGAAAACTTATACGACCATTGCTTTATCGGATACAGTAGTGGTGTGCACGATTGCATCTTTGGCTATGCCTTTGGGGCTGAGTCCCATTATTATTCCGAGCGCATATGGTAAAGATACATCAGTAGCAGCCGGGGCAACACTTGCATCCCACGCACTTTCGTGCATTACCATACCGATTATGTTTTATTTATTACAATGTATTCTTTAGATGGAAAGTGCATCCTAGTGTGGATGCACTTTTTCTTTACTTTAGAAAAAACTGTGTTATAATCTTTGTATAACAAATACACAAGAAAAAGGTGAGATATATGATGATTAAAATAGATTTTAATAGTGAGGAAGCAATTTATATGCAACTATGCAATCAGATTATTATGGGGATTGCAACTTCCAGAATTCGCGAGGGAGATTCCCTTCCTTCAGTAAGACAAATGGCGGATACTATTGGCATCAATATGCATACTGTTAATAAAGCATATGCTGTTTTGCGCGAAGAAGGAATTATTCAATTAGACAGAAGGCGCGGAGCAGTTATTGCGATAGATATAAATAAGTTGCAGGCACTGGAGGATATGAAACATCAATTAAGAGTCGTTCTTGCAAAAGGTCGATGTAAAAACATTACAAAAGAGGATGTTTACGAATTGGTAGACGAAATATTTAAAGAATATTGCTAGTGGGAGGTCAAAACGATTATGCAGAAAGAATTCACAGCACAGGCCGAGAAAGTCTTGGTGACTGCTAAAAGCTTAGCAAGAAAATGGAATCATCCATATGTAGGAACAGAACACTTGCTATTGGCATTGAGAAAAGAGTTTACAGGCGTTGCAGGTCAGGTGCTTGTCGCAAATCATATAGAAGAAGAACAAATCACAAAGATTATTGAGGAACTGGTAGCTCCGGTAGAAGGTGTGAAACGGAAGGGAATTACGTTTAGTCCGAGATTAGAATTCCTTTTAGATAATGCACTATTGGAGGCTACGCGCCAAAATTCAGAGAAAATAGGCACCGAGCATATGTTACTGGCGATGACCAAGGACAGTGATTGTGTGGCAACACGTATTTTAGTCACAATGAATGCGGATTTAGAAAAAATACAAGAAGATATTTTGGATGCAGTGGGAATTAATCCGAAGGACTATTTTGAAGAAGAATATGAAGGCGGTCGTGTTCCGGGTGGCATACTTGAGCAGTTTGCGACAGACTTAACCGTGCGTGCTGCAGAGGGTAAATTGGATCCGGTTATCGGTCGAAAAGAAGAAATTGAACGTCTGATGCAGGTGATTAGCAGACGAACTAAAAATAACCCATGTCTCATCGGTGAACCGGGTGTTGGAAAAACAGCAATTATTGAAGGACTTGCAATTCGAATTGCGGAAGGTCTAGTGCCAAATAGTATGAAGGAAAAAAGAATTCTCACATTGGATTTATCTGCAATGGTAGCTGGTTCAAAGTATCGTGGAGAGTTTGAAGAGCGTATGAAGAAACTGTTGCGTGAGGTGAAAGCAGACAAGAATGCGATTCTGTTTTTGGATGAGATCCATACCATTATTGGAGCAGGCGGAGCGGAAGGTGCATTGGATGCCGCGAATATCTTGAAACCATCCATGTCTCGGGGAGAGATTCAGTTGATTGGGGCAACGACTATCACTGAATATAGAAAGCATATTGAGAAAGATGCGGCTTTGGAACGAAGATTTCAACCGATTATGGTTGAGGAACCGGATGAGACGCTGTGTAGAGATATTTTAGAGGGATTAAAGGAAAAGTATGAGTTGCATCATCGCGTGAAAATAGAAGAGGGGGCACTGGATGCTGCCATTCAATTGTCACAACGCTATATTCATGATAGGCATTTGCCGGACAAGGCAATTGATGTGTTGGATGAGGCGTGTTCCAAGGTGAGTTTAAAAGGGTTTAAGGTGCCGAATCAATTAGAGGAATTGGAGAAAGAACTCCAGGAAATGTCTGGTGAGAAGGAAGAACAGATTAAAGCGGGAAATTTTGACGAGGCATCACAAATTCATCAAGAACAGGAATTGATTGCAAAGAAGATTGACAAAATCAAAAAACGTTTCCATAAAATGCAGGACAAGAATGCATTATTCGTAATGGAGGAGGATATTGCCACGGTCGTTTCTGCATGGACTAAAATCCCGGTACAAAAGCTGACAGAATCGGAAAGTTCACGATTGAGGAGACTGGAACAAGTTTTACACAAACGAGTGATTGGTCAAGAAGAAGCAGTATCTGCCGTTGCTAAAGCCATTAAAAGGGGACGTGTTGGTATTAAAAGTCCAAATCGTCCGATTGGTTCTTTCTTGTTCCTTGGGCCGACAGGTGTGGGGAAAACAGAGCTTGCAAAAGCGCTTGCGGAGGCTTTGTTTGGAAAAGAAGAGGCTATGATTCGGGTTGACATGTCAGAGTATATGGAAAAGCACAGTGTGTCGAAGATGATTGGTTCACCTCCGGGGTATGTTGGCCATGACGATGGCGGTCAGTTGAGTGAGAAGGTGCGAAGAAATCCATATTCGGTTGTTTTGTTTGATGAAATAGAGAAGGCTCATCAGGATGTCTTTAATATTTTATTACAAGTGTTAGATGATGGACATATCACCGATTCGCAAGGACGGAAGGTGGATTTCCGAAATACGGTCATTATTATGACATCCAACGCCGGTGCAAAGGCAATTGTGGAACCGAAAAAATTAGGTTTCGGTGCCAAAGAAGATGTGGCAGAAGATTATAAAAAGATGAAATCCAATGTAATGGAAGAAGTGAAAAAACTGTTTAGACCGGAGTTTTTGAATCGTATTGATGAAATAATAGTGTTCCATTCCTTGACCGAAGAGCATATGAAAAAGATTGTGGGATTGATGTGTCGAGAGTTGGTGGAACGCATAAAAACACAACTGGACATTCATTTGATGATTCGAGATTCGGTGAAAAAGTTTATCGTGGAAAAAGGAACGGATAAAAAGTATGGTGCAAGACCACTGCGTCGTGCATTACAAAATGAGTTGGAGGACAAGTTGGCAGAAGCAATATTAGAAGGGATTGTGAAGCCGGGAAGTGATGTAAATGTGGGAGTCCTTAAAGGAGAAATCCAATTTACTGCTCAAGAATAAAAAAAGGAGGCACTAATGGCAAAAGGAAAGAAGAGCGTATTTTTTTGTCAAAATTGCGGACATGAAGAAAATAAATGGTTAGGTCAGTGCCCAATGTGCAAAGAATGGAATACTTTTGTAGAAGAAACAGTTTCTATTGTCAAGAGTAGCACAGTGAAACGCACACACGAAGCGGATGTAGTCGCTTTAAATCAAGTAAAAACGGAGTGTGAAGAACGGATTTTTACAAGAATTGGGGAACTTGACCGTGTACTTGGAGGTGGAATCGTTCCAGGCTCGCTTGTGTTGGTGGGCGGGGATCCGGGCATTGGGAAATCTACTTTATTGCTGCAGGTATGTCAAAGCCTGTGCAAAGAGAAAAAGGAAGTGCTGTATATTTCCGGCGAAGAGTCTTTGAAGCAGATTAAGCTACGAGCAAATCGAATTGGTGATTTCACGGAAGATTTGTATTTATTATGTGAGACCAATTTGGATGTCGTCCGAACTATTATTGAAAACAGGAAACCAAGTTTTGTAGTCATTGATTCGATCCAGACAATGTATAATGAAGAGGTGGCATCGGCACCGGGTAGTGTATCGCAGGTGCGAGAATCGACGAATGTGTTGATGCAATTGGCAAAAGGTCTTGGAATTTCTATTTTTATTGTGGGGCATGTCACAAAAGAAGGAACTGTGGCAGGACCAAGAGTTTTAGAACATATGGTGGATACCGTTTTATACTTTGAAGGTGACCGCCATGCCTCGTATCGTATTTTGCGTAGTGTGAAGAACCGCTTTGGGTCAACAAATGAAATCGGCGTTTTTGAAATGCGGCAAAATGGTTTGGTAGAAGTGGAAAATCCATCGGAGTTTATGTTGAATGGCAAACCGGAACATGCGGCCGGTTCTGTGGTAGCGTGTTCCATGGAAGGGACCCGACCGATTTTGATTGAGATACAGGCGTTGGTATGCAACAGTAATTTTGGAATGCCGAGAAGAACGGCAGCTGGAACGGATTATAATCGTGTAAATCTTTTGATGGCCGTTTTGGAAAAGAGAGCTGGGCTGCATTTATCTAATTATGATGCATATGTCAATATTGCAGGTGGAGTCAAGATGAATGAACCGGCAATCGACCTTGGTATTGTAATGGCTTTGGTTTCAAGTTATAAGAATCATCCCATTGATGAAAAAACAATTGTTTTTGGCGAGGTCGGACTTAGCGGTGAAGTGCGGGCAGTAAATATGCCTGAACAACGGGTTGCGGAAGCTAAAAAGCTAGGTTTTGAAACCTGTGTTATTCCGGAAGTTTCCAAAGAAGCAGTCAAAGAAATTAAGGGGATTAAGATTGTAGGTGTGCGAAATATTAATGAAGCAATCCAATTACTCTAAAATTGTGAAAATTGTATAATAAGGAACGATAAAGGACGAGTTTTTTCGTCCTTTATTTTTGTGAAAAATAAAAAAAACAGGTTGACAATGCAAAAACGCTGTGGTAATCTATATAAGCTGTCGCAAGGGAGCAATAGGGAAGTTCGAGAAAAAAGTTCTCTC
>CAMFVG010000034.1 GCA_945992055.1 uncultured Clostridia bacterium
CGCTCAGATATGCAATGGTTAATCAAAACAATGTGAAGCTATCGCATCGAAAATATATTTCATAGATTGACTTGTAACACAAAAGACGTTACAATAAAAGAAAGATGGAGGTGTATTCTATGGGAAAAACAGCAACATTAAATATAAGAGTAAATCCAGAGGTAAAAGAAAATGCAGAAAGTGTATTGGCACAATTAGGGATACCAATGGCTACTGCTATAGATATGTATTTAAAACAAATATCATTAGTAGGAGGAATTCCCTTTTCTATTGTATTACCAAAAGCAGCTAATTCAGTGAATGCAGATATGATGTCTGTTACACAGATTCATCAAAAGTTAGAAAAAGGGTATGCCGATATAGAGAAAGGAAATGTTGAGGATGCAGCTAGTGCGTTTGTGGCATTTAGAGAGAGGCATTAATGAAGCAATATAAGGTAGAGATTACAAAAGAAGCTTTGCAGGATATGGAAGATATATACAATTATATTGCTATAGATTTGCTTGCTCCTGATAATGCAATGGGGCAATATAATCGCATTGCAGATGAAATACTTACATTAGACACTTTCCCGGAACGATTTAGGATTATGGATTCTGAGCCGGAAAAGAGAATGGAGTTGCGTAGAATGCTCGTCGATAATTATTCAGTGTTTTACACAATCCGTGACGAAAGGGTAATTGTAACGGATGTGTTATACACGGCATCTGATATAGAAGCACGTTTGAGAGGCGAGATATAAAAGCACGCGTTTATTTGAATTTTTGCATGAATTTGGAGAGAACATCGTGGGAAGAAAATTTGATTTGATAAAGAAAAACTTGATTTCATTAGGCTATATTGTTAATTGCTTTGAAACGGCTTCCGAAGCAGCTAACTATATAAATTCCCAAATTGATAATCAAACTGTAGGATTTGCAGGTTCTATGACATTAGAAAAGATGGGACTTTTTGAAAGTCTAAGTACACATAATCAAGTGTTTTGGCATCATAGGATACCGGAAGGAAAAACAAGTAAAGAGGTTCGTCTAGAGGCAAACGCAGCATCCATATATATTACGTCAGTAAATGGAATTGCTGAAAGTGGTGAAATTGTCAACATAGATGGAAATTGTAATCGTGTTGCATCCATATTTTATGGGCATGAAAAGGTTTATTTTGTCATAGGTGAGAACAAGATTGAGAAGGATTATGACAGTGCATTGTACAGGGCAAGAAATATTGCAGCTCCGTTAAATGCCCAAAGGCTAGGAGTCAAAACGCCTTGTGCAATAAAAGCGGACAAATGTTATGATTGTAAAAGCCCGGAAAGAATATGTAGAGGACTGTCGGTATTATGGGAAAAACCTATGACTGGCGAATTTGAAATAATTCTAATACATGAAAACTTGGGATATTAATAAACATTCAGTAATACTGAGAGACGAATTTGAATTTTCGTAATAAATAAGAGAATATGAATTAGATGATTAAGAATATGAGTCGAGTGATTCATATTCTTTTTTAAAATAATACATTGACAATCATCTATGTATTGCATATAATAACACATAGATAAATATCTATGTGAGGTGATTGTAATGAATACTATGGATGTTGCTCTTATTTGTAAAGCACTTGGAGATAGCAATAGACTACAAATTGTCCAAATGTTATCAGAGGGAGAAAAATGCGGCTGTAAACTTTTAGAAGCTTTTGAAATTACTCAGCCAACTCTTTCTCATCATATGAGAATATTAACAGAGTGTGGTTTGGTAAATGCACGTAAGGAAGGAAAATGGAGTCATTATTCTTTAAACTGTGAAACATTAAAGGAATATAAACAGTTTATTGAAGGGTTATCCTGTTCTGGTGATAAAGGGGGTTGTTGCAATTTATGATTTGGGGATTTATTCAGAATCAGATGCTGGGGATGAAGTGGCTCAATGAGTTGATAGGAAAAATACTTACGGTAGTAGGATTGGATGTTAATTCCAGACTTGGTGGCAGTATTCAATTTTTTATTTATGATGTGTTGAAAATTACAGTATTGCTCTGTTTCCTGATTTATGTGATTTCCTATATTCAAAGTTACTTTCCACCAGAGAGAAGTAAGAAAATCATGGGAAGATTTAAAGGTGTATCAGCAAATTGTATTGCCGCTTTGCTTGGAACGGTAACACCGTTTTGTTCCTGTTCATCTATTCCCTTGTTTATAGGATTTACAAGCGCTGGGCTACCGTTAGGAGTAACCTTTTCCTTTTTGATTTCATCTCCGATGGTTGACCTTGGCAGTTTGATTCTTTTGATGAGTATTTTTGGAACAAAGGTTGCAGTGGTATATGTTGTATTCGGACTTGTGATTGCTGTAGTTGGAGGCACCTTCATAGAAAAAATGCATTTAGAAAATTATGTAGAGGATTTTATAAGAAATGCAAGTGCAGTAGATATTGATTCTCCAACATTAACACAAAAGGAAAGACTGGAATATGCCAAAGACCAGGTAGTATCTACATTTAAAAAAGTATTTCCTTACATTCTGGTAGGTGTGGGTATTGGTGCATTGATTCATAATTGGATTCCGGAAGTATGGGTGGAAAGTATTCTTGGAAGTAATAATCCTTTTGGTGTAATATTGGCAACTTTAATCGGAATCCCAATGTATGCTGACATTTTCGGAACAATACCGATTGCAGAGGCTCTTCTTGCAAAAGGTGCCCA
Organism: uncultured Clostridia bacterium; assembly: GCA_945992055.1. GTDB lineage: Bacteria > Bacillota > Clostridia > Lachnospirales > Lachnospiraceae > Faecalimonas. The sequence goes on from CAMFVG010000034.1 coordinate 2,701, forward strand.
ACTTGGAACTATTTTATCTTTTATGATGGCGGTAACCACATTGAGCCTCCCATCTCTGATTATGCTAAGAAAAGCAATTAAACCAAAACTTCTTGGAATTTTTATTGCTATCTGTGCAATCGGAATTATAGTGGTTGGTTATGTATTTAACGGATTACAATATTTTTTGATATAAAGGAGGATAACTGATTATGGCATTATTTGGATTAGGAAAAAAGAAAGAAGAAACAAAGTCGTTATGTTGCTGTGGCGGAACCTGCACGCCTGACACAATGGAAAAGGCAGAAGAAAAGAAAACAGGTATGGGAGTAAAGGTTCTTGGTGGTGGTTGTGCAAAGTGTAATCAACTTGAAGCTGCGACAGTAGAAGCATTAACCGAGTTAGGTATGGATACAACTATTGAACATATCAAAGATTGGGGAGAAATTGCCTCCTATGGAGTAATGACAACTCCTGCTTTAGTGATAGACGGAAAAGTTGTTTCCTTTGGAAAGGTATTAAAGAAAGATGAGGTTGTAAAAATTCTTAAAGAGGTCAGAGGCTAATGGAAAAGAAGAAAATTGCTTTTATTTGTGTTCATAACTCATGTCGAAGCCAAATAGCTGAGGCATTAGGGAATCATTTGAGAGGTAATGATTTTGAATGTTACTCCTGTGGTACAGAAACGAAGCCACAGATAAATCAGGATGCGGTCAGACTGATGAAAGAACTATATGGGATTGATATGGAAGAGAAACAGTTTAGTAAAACTTATGATAGAATTCCGACACCCGATATTGCGATTTCAATGGGATGTGATGTAGGATGTCCGTATATTGGCAGAGCATTTGATGATAACTGGAGTTTACCAGACCCAACAGGACAAGGTGATGAAGTCTTTAAAGAAGTAATCAAGCAAATTGAGGAAAGGATTATGTTATTATAAATAGCGAAAACTTCTTTAGGCTACAATCAATAGCGGTGTAAACGAAAAAGCAGTCTTAAACTATAGAAAAACTGCCCTTTCGTTTGCACCGCGTTTGATTTTGCCAAAGTGAACAAAGTCGCGTCCGTGTAGCCGATATGTATGGATTTTCAATTCTTGCTTTTTTTATGAATACAAGTGAGATACAAGAATTCTCTGCATTGTTACATGGTGCTTTTGCAAAATCTTGGCACGACAAATAAACCTCATTGCTGAGGCTTTTTGAAATTATTTAGTTAGTCGATTCTAAATGCGCAAAGGTATTCTCTGCTGTGGTTTTCCAAGATGACCACCACAGCATTTGCAAACAGTAACCTTGATACCATAAAGGGTTTCAAGTATCTGAGGTGTTTCCATATCTTTCAGTCGTGATAGATACTGCTTACAACCAAGAAGATTCCGACATAATGCCAGATGCTTGGTCTTGCTTCGAGTACATAGTAATCCGTAGTGTCTTATTCTAACAAATCGTTTCGGCGGTACATGCATCAGGAATCTACGGATGAATTCAACTCCGGAAATGGTGAACTCTTTCCACTTACCTTTTTCACGATAATCTTTCACATAGTATGTAACAGTATTTTCGTCCATACGGATGATGCGGTGATTACTGATAGCGATTCTATGTGTGTACTTACCAAGATAGTTAATAACAGACTGGGCACCATTGAAGGTTTTCTTGCAGTGAGGGATCCAGTCTTTTTCATAGCAGGTGTTAAGAAGCTCTTTGAAGGCATAGTGGTTGAGATATTTTACACTGCTACCATGAAACTGAAGTTTATTTTCTTCCCATAAGATCTTAAGTTCATTCAGATATTTACCCCGGAACAACTTTGATAAAACTTTTACGGGAAGAAAGAATTCTTCACCTTTATCACGCCACTGATTTTTAGCAGTCAGACCACCACCAAGTAGAATGACATGAATGTGAGGATGAAAGTTCATTTCAGAGCCCCAGGTATGTAATACACAGATATATCCAACCTTTGCACCCAGATGCTTCGTGTCTTCTGTTAACTCATTGATTGTAGCTGACACAGAATGATACAGTGTATCGTATAGAAGCTGTTGGTTGCTGTAGATTAGTGGATTTAATTCTTGAGGTACTGTGAATACTATATGAAAATAAGGTGCATCCAATACATCTTCACGGCGTTTATCCATCCACATTTCTTTTGGTAAAGCCTGACACATGGGACAACATCTGTTACGACAGGAATTATAATGAATCTGGGTATGACCACAATCTTCACATATACTGATGTTAGCTCCATAGGCACCGGTCTTACAGTTGATGATACAGTTTGCGACCTTAGACTGCACCGGAGAAGGTGAGTATTTTTCAAGATATCCAGGATAGAATCTCAAAAAGATATCCTGTACCGTTGGTTTATCCAAGAGCTCCACCTTCTTCCTTGTCAAAAGGACTGACGATGCCAAGAACAGTTTTATTGCTCAAGTGCAGATAAATTTCAGTAGATTTAGGTGAACGATGTCCAAGTAATGATTGAATATATCGAATATCAACGCCATCCTCTAAGAGATGTGTTGCAAAACTATGCCTTAGACAATGGGAATGTACATCTTTGGGTAAACCTGCTTTTTTTACGGATTTACGCATTTCCAAACCAGTAGCTGAAGGAGTAAGATATTCACCTGTCCACTGATTCGGAAAGAGAATTCCTTTCGGCTTGCCACACTTAAACCAGTACTCAGTAAGAATGTCGAGAGCTCTTTTGGATAAAATAGCATAACGAGAGGAATGTGTTTTTGAATTGCGGATATAAATCTGCATATTTGTACGGGAAATGTCCTCATAGTTAAGGTGAATTACCTCCGATACACGTAATCCGGAAGAATACATAAGTGAAAACATTGCTTTATATTTTAAGTTAGGAGTAGCATCAAGCAGTCTTTCAACCTCTTCGCGAGTCAGTACACGTGGGATAGCATAGTCATTGATGGCTCTGGGAACAAGGTTATCATCCCAAAGTTTTCCTAAAACACGCTTATAGAAAAATACCAATGATCCATTTTTATTATTAAGTGTAGATGATTTATCGCCTTTGTCCTTTAAATATAAAAGGAAATCTCTTGCGTCTTCACAAGTGAGATCTTCAGGGTGTTTGTTGATAAATTTCAGAAAATCTCTGACATTATTTTTATA
>CAMFVG010000035.1 GCA_945992055.1 uncultured Clostridia bacterium
GAGGAAACCCGAAAAGGCGTTGCCGTAGAGTATGTACCGAATGCGTTACCGGCATAACCGGCGAAACACTCAGCAAATGCTTGAAGGTAATCATCACGGTTTCGCCTTCAATTTGCGCAAACGCAAATTGTTAAGACAACAGAAAACTAAAAGTGAGCAGGTTAATCCCTGCTCATACATACAAGAAGATGCAAAATGTAGGCAAAAAGAAATCGAGTGCTCTCATCCAACTCTCAGGTTGGTTAAGAACACTCGATATGGTACAAATGTTCCAGCATGACATTCTTTTTCTCTAAAATGCCTTGTATTTTTTCATATAACCTTTCTTCATCAAATAGTTCGCTTACCTGAACTCCGATTTTTGCATACTTATCAGAATAAAATGGTGCGATTCCTGATTTTGTGGAACCGGATGACTGTTTGCCCAAACGTTCTTCTTCGTATTGGTCAAACAGTACATGATAAGGCATCACAATCTGTGCACGGTTGGATACCAAAATCTTTGGCATTGGCACACCTTTTTCTACAATCGACTGAATCTCCTTGCACAGAATCGGGATATCCAATGCAACGCCATTCCCGATAATACTGGTTGTATGCTCATAGAAGATACCGGATGGCAAAGTATGAAGCCAAACTTTCCATATTTATTTACAATGGTATGTCCTGCATTTGCTCCTCCTTGAAAACGCACGATATAATCTGCGCTCTCCGCCAACATATCTGTGATTTTCCCTTTTCCTTCATCTCCCCAGTTAGCTCCAACTACTGCCTTTACCATATCAATTACCTCGCTTTATACATTGATTTTTACGTATTACTTCTTACACATGAATCTCCGCCGACATTCCCAGAAGTTCTGAGTTCTCTTCCAAAATCGGTTGAACACAATTAGAAAGAAATGCTTCCACTTGCTCTTTGGAACGCCCCACATACTTACTCGGTTCCATCGTTTTCTGAAGTTCTTCGATCGACATATTGAATTCTGGGTCCGCCGCAATGAGTTCCAGCAAATTGTTTTCTTTGCCTTCCACCTTTACGTTGCGTCCGGCTTTCATTGAAAGTTCACGAATACGCTCATGTAACTCTTGTCGGTTGCCGCCTTTCTTCACAGCATCCATCATGATATTTTCGGTTGCCATAAACGGCAGTTCACTCATCAGTCGCTTCTCAATTACTTTTGGATATACGACTAATCCATCCACTACATTGAGACATAAATCCAAAATACCATCGACTGCCAGGAAACCTTCCGGTATAGAGAGTCTCTTATTTGCCGAATCATCCAACGTTCTCTCAAACCACTGCGTAGCTGATGTAATTGCAGGATTTAACGCATCCACCATCACAAAACGAGCCAAAGAAGCAATTCTTTCACTCCGCATTGGATTTCTCTTATATGCCATAGCAGAAGAACCGATTTGATTCTTTTCAAATGGCTCTTCGATTTCTTTCAAATGTTGCAGAAGACGGATATCGTTGCTCATCTTATGTGCACTGGCCGCAATTCCGGAGAGCACATTTAAAACTCTCGTATCTATCTTTCTGGAATAGGTCTGTCCGGAAACTGGATAGCATGCTTCAAATCCCATTTTCTTTGCAATCATCGGGTCGATTTTATCAATCGTTTCCTGTTCCCCATTAAACAGCTCCAAGAATGAAGCTTGTGTGCCTGTTGTTCCTTTGGAGCCTAATAGCTTCATATTCGAAAGCACGAATTCCAATTCTTCATAATCAAGTAAGAATTCTTGTAACCAAAGACATGCTCGCTTTCCAACTGTAGTCGGCTGCGCCGGTTGAAAATGGGTAAATGCCAAGGTCGGCAAACCTTTATATTCTTCTGCAAAGTCAGACAGAACTTTCATTACGTTAATCAGTTTCTTCTTCACTAAGCGCAGAGCCTCTGTCATTACGATAATGTCCGTGTTATCTCCTACATAGCAGGATGTTGCTCCTAAATGTATAATGCCTACCGCCTTCGGACACTGCTGTCCATAAGCATAAACGTGACTCATAACATCATGGCGAACTTTCTTTTCTCGTTCTTTTGCAACCTCATAATTGATGTCTTCTGCGTGGGCCTTCAGTTCGTCAATTTGTTCATCGGTAATAACTGGCACTCCATTTTGACTGAGGCCCAGTTCCTTTTCTGTTTCTGCCAGCGCAATCCAAAGTTTTCTCCATGTACGGAATTTCATATCCGGCGAAAAAATGTACTGCATCTCCTTGCTCGCATATCTTTCGGATAATGGGCTTTGATATCTGTCTGTGTTTTGCATAATGTATTCTCCTACAAAAGTCCTATTCTCTTCATTACTTCTTGGTATGCTTCTTCCACATTTCCCAAGTCTCTGCGGAATCGGTCTTTATCCATTTTCTCGTTTGTGTGTACATCCCACAAACGACACGTATCCGGTGAAATCTCATCCGCTAAGATTATAGTACCATGATACCGTCCAAATTCAATCTTAAAATCAATCAAACGCAACTCTGCTGCAAGGAAAAATTCTTTCAAAACTTCGTTGATTTTAAGTGCATATTTCTTAATTGTTTCGATTTCTGCCCAACTTGCCAGATTAAGTGCTCTGGCAAAATAGTCATTAATCAACGGGTCGCCTAGTTCATCATTCTTATAGGAAAATTCAATGGTTGGTTCTGTAAACTCTGTTCCTTCCGGAACGCCCAGTCTCTTTGAGAAGCTGCCGGCTGCCACGTTGCGAACGATAACTTCAAGCGGCACAATAGAAACCTTTTTCACTGCAGTTTCCCTATCGCTGAGTTCTTCTATCAGATGTGTCGGTATTCCTTCCTTTTCTAACTGTTTGAAAAGATAGTTAGACATGCGGTTATTAATTGCACCTTTACCTACAATTGTTCCCTTCTTCTCTCCATTAAATGCGGTTGCATCGTCTTTGTAATCTACAATCAGTACATCCGGATCATCTGTTAAATACACTTTTTTTGCCTTACCTTCATAGAGTTGCGTACCCTTCTTCATCATTATGCCTCCTCTTCTGCCATTCGAAAACATGGCATCAATTCCATTTTAAATTTGTTTTTGCGATGCAAATCATCAATCCGCGCTCTGACTGTCTCATCCTCGCAAACTCCTTCACGGATATATCTGTCTAATGTGGCATAGGTGAAACCAAGATTATCTTCATCTGTTTTTCCACACAGACCATCGGACGGTGTTTTCTCAACCAGTACCTCTGGTAATCCCAATACCCTTCCAATCTCCTTTACCTCTGTCACGGTCAAGTGCGCCAATGGGCTGAAATCGCCTGCTGCATCCCCGTATCTGGTAGAATACCCCACCCAGTCTTCCGATAAGTTACAGGTATTCGCCACTCGACCATTCATACTTTGACTGACCGCATATACTGTAGACATACGTATTCTTGGTGAAAGATTGATTCTGGTTTGAGCCGTGATTTCCACCGTTTCTCCAATTTCTTCAAGAAGTGCATCTACGGCGTTCTCAATGTTGATTTCCACACTTCTGATTCCAAGATGCTCAACTGCTAACTTCGCCATATCTATATCCAGCTGCTTTCCACATGGCATCAGCACGCCAATGACTCTGTCTTTGCCTAGTGCCTCCACACAGAGAGCCGCTACTACGGAGCTGTCTTTTCCACCAGAAATTCCCAAAACGGCATTGCACCCCGGTCCATTCTTCTCAAAAAAATTCTGAATCCATGCAACACATGCATCTTTTACTTTATTCGCATCAAATTGTCTCATCGATTTACACCCCACTATTTCCATAATTTGTGAGCACTCTTGCGCTCGGGTCATTTACTGCACAGCCTTCCCACTCTTTGTTCGGCATCCAAAAGTCCGGAACCATCTGCGCCTGCCCTGGATAATATTTCTCAAATATCTCGCGGTACAATAAACTTTCTTTTGTAAATGGAGTAGCAAAGGTATACTTTTGAACCAACTTGTCATATTCTTCATCGATATAATAGTTTTCCGCATACTCTTTCAAATCGTCCACCATACTATGGCCAACCGCATCACTAAAAGCAGCTTTTTCTCTCCAGAGAATTTCTTCCGGCAAAATTTCTTCCTTTTCAAATGCCTTGCGCAGCAAATATTTTCCCATATTATATGTATTTAATTTCTTTGCCGGATCAATCGCCATAACATAACGCACAAAATCCAAATCGCCAAAAGGTACCCTGGCTTCTAGACTATTTGCAGCAAGACACCTATCTGCCCGGAGAACATCATAGCAGTGAAGTTCACGCACTCTTTTTTCAGCCTCTTCTTGGAATGCCTGTGCATTTGGAGCGAAGTCTGTATATTTGTAGCCAAAAAGTTCATCTGAAATTTCACCAGTTAAAAGAACTTTCAGATTCGTATTCTCATGAATTGCCTTACATACCAGATACATCCCCATGCTTGCTCTGATAGTCGTGATATCATATGTACCAAGCGTGGCAATTACTTCTTCCAGTGAATCTAACACCTGCTGTTTTGTCATGATAACTTCTGTATGTATTGCACCAATGTAATCTGCTACTCGCTTTGCGTATTTAAGGTCAATCGCATCTTTATCCATACCGATTGCAAAAGTCCGAATCGGTCTCTTTGTAATATTTGCTGCAATGGCACATACCAAACTGGAATCCAATCCACCAGAAAGAAGAAATCCTAACGGCGCATCTGCATCCAAACGTTTTTCCACGCCAGCTACTAACTTATCATGTATGTTTTTCGTAATCGTTTCCAAATCATCATGTATGTATCCGTGCACATGGGCGATATTTTCATAACTCACAAATTTGCCATCATAGTAATAATGTCCTGGCGGAAACGGGCGAATCTCATCGGTCAGTCCAACTAAGGATTTTGCTTCGCTGGCGAACATAATACTGCCACTCTTCGAATATCCATAGAACAAGGGACGAATTCCAATCGGGTCTCTCGCTGCAATCAATTTGCGTTTTGCACCATCATAAATGACACAAGCATACTCCGCATCTAAATGTGCAAACATTTCTAGCCCATATTCTTCATATAACGGAAGTAAGATCTCACAATCCGAGCCACTATGAAACTCATATCCGCGTTCTTTCAATTCATTCTTAATGGTACGAAAACCATAGATTTCGCCATTACAGACTACCCAGTTCTGTTTCAAGCGAAATGGCTGCATCCCTTCTGGTGACAATCCCATAATTGCCAATCTCGCAAACCCAAGATATCCAAATTCTGTTTCAACTACTTGGCTTGCATCCGGTCCTCTCATCTGCGTTTTAGCTAGTGCAGCTTCTACTGCTTCTTTTGAAATATCTTTTCCTAAATAACCTAAAATAGAACACATAAATATTCCTCCTGAATCACTTCATAGAAATAAAAAAACAGCTACTCGTCCCTTAATAGGACGAATAACTGCATTATCCGCGTCTTACCTATTTGCCACACGCCTTTGTGCGACCCCTTTTTTGCGAACTCAATCGCTTCTATACCTTTAGAAAGTAGCACAATCTGGTGTTTCTGTCAAGACTGGATTGTCTTAATTCTTTCGAGCGCTTCTATAGTATTTTCTCTTGTTCCAAAAGCAGTCAATCGAAAGAATCCTTCTCCGCTGGCACCGAATCCAACGCCCGGTGTTCCAACTACCTGTGCTTCATGTAAAAGTTTATCAAAGAATTCCCAAGAGCCCATACCTTCCGGAACTTTTAACCACACATAAGGGGAGTTCACACCGCCATATGCGGTAAATCCGGCTTCTTCTAGCCCTTCCTTAATGATTCGAGCATTTTCCATATAATACGCAATCTGCGCTTTCAGTTGCTCTTTCCCTTCTTTTGAGTAAACTGCTTCTCCTGCTTTCTGCACGATATATGGCGCCCCATTGTACTTAGTTCCATGCCTTCGGTTCCACATACTATGCAGGCTTGTTCCATTGCAAATCAAATCTTTTGGAATCACGGTATAGCCCAAACGAAGTCCTGTAAATCCTGCATTCTTTGAAAAACTGTGCATCTCAATGGCACAAGTCCTCGCACCCTCACATTCAAAAATGCTGTGTGGGATACCTTCTTCTGAAATATACGCTTCATATGCCGCATCATAAATGATGATGCTTCCATTTTTGTTTGCATAATCCACCCATTTCTGCAGAGAATGTTTATCCATCACTTCTCCGGTTGGATTGTTTGGAAAACAAAGATAAATTAGGTCGGCATGTCTTTCTGGAAATGCTGGTACGAATCCATTTTCCTCCGTACATGGCATATAGACAATGTTCTCAAACCCGCCTTTTTCGGCATCAAATTTTCCTGAGCGTCCTGCCATAACATTGGTGTCTACATAGACCGGGTACACTGGGTCACAGACTGCAACTACATTATCCTGTCCGAAAATTTCTTGAATATTACCGATATCGCATTTCGCGCCATCAGAAATAAAAATTTCATCGGCATTGATGTCACATCCACGTGCCTGATAATCTTCTTTTGCAATCACACTGCGCAGAAATTCATACCCTTGCTCCGGACCATATCCATGAAATCCTTCCACTGTTCCCATTTCATCCACTGCCTTGTGAAGTGCCTCAATAATCGCCGGTGCAATTGGCTGTGTCACATCACCGATTCCCAATCGGATAATATTAGCCTCCGGGTGTTCCTCTTTATATGCGTTTACTTTCTTTGCAATAGTAGAAAATAAATAACTACCCTGCAGATTTAAATAGTTTTCATTTATTGTATACATCTTGTCAGCCCTTCCTTAGAAATATGCTTTATGAATCAACTTGTAATAAGATAATCATCTGTGCGGTTTCCACCATATTGGTAGAAGAATCCATACTACATTTTTGAATGTATCGAAACGCCTCCGGTTCCGTCATATTGTTTCTCTCCATCAAGATTTTCTTAGCTTTGTCAATGCATTCCTGTTCCTCTTGATTCCGTTTTTTTGGTTTGCTTCGCTCCTTCCGAATACGACGTTCTAATTGCATTAACATCATTTCTACAGAACTTAACAAATCCGAAACTCGAAATGGTATTGTGATTGTCACGACTCCTTGTGGACAATATGCAATCCCTTCTTGGGATGTCAATAGCAACATCTCAAAATAGTCGGGTAAACTCTCCGCAATTTCATTACAATACATATCCTTGAATCTTCTTGTACAAATTACGATTCCACTATCAAACTGATGAGCTTTTGATAAAATAGAAGTTCCGGTTGTGCAAATCTCTATTCTACCTATTCCACGAGATATTAGCATATCGCTGATTTTTTTCGCATCTTCTATCTTGGGCATTGCCACAATAATAGTACTCATGCGACCACCTCGCTATACTCGATTTAAATATTTACGAACTTCCCAGTCCGTTACCTCTTCCAAATATTCTTTCCACTCTACCTTCTTGGCATCCGTATAAACGGAGAGAAATTCTTTTCCCAAAGTTTCTTCCATCAAAATATCTTTTTTTATCTCATTAATGGCCTCTCGGAGTGTCTCCGGAAGTCTTGAAATTACAGTTCCTTCTTCTTTTAATTCGCGATAGGTTTTACCAGCCGAAATATGCTTTTCGATTCCGTCAAGCCCCGCCGCAATGCATACTGCTGTTGCCAAATATGGATTTGCTGCTGAATCAGGAAAACGGATTTCTACCTTTGTATCCTCTCCCAGTCTGGTATGCAAGCGTAGTAATGCATTCTCATTCTTTTGAGTCCATGAAATTTCCTTCGGCGCATCAAATCCGGTATTGATTCTCTTATAGGAATTCACTAATGGATTTGTAATTGCACACATTCCTTTTGCATGCGCCATAAGACCGCCCATAAACCAATTTGCTTCGTCCCGAATATCCTTGTTGTTCGAATTAAAAATGTTTCTTCCATCTTTATATACAGAAATATTCATATGCATTCCCGAACCCGCCACACCTTTCTTCGGTTTTGGCATAAAAGTGGCATGAAGTCCAAAACGTCTTGCAATCGAACGGACTGCACTTCGGAATGTAACTACAGAATCTGCACTGATAAGTGCCTCTGCCTCACGAAAATCAATTTCCTGCTGACCTGGTGCGCTTTCGTGATGAGAAGATTCTACCTGAAATCCCATTTGTTCCAAAGTCAGAACCATATCACGCCTTGGATTTTCCCCGAGATCAAGCGGTCCGACCGACATATAGCCTGCCACTTCATGTGTAAGGGTAGTCGGAATCGCATCTTCATCGGCATGGAAGAGAAAAAATTCGCATTCCGGATCCACATAAAATTCATACCCTTTTTCTTTTGCTTTATCCAATGCATTCTTTAAAATCACTCTTGGGCTCAAGTTACATGGTGTTCCATCCTCACAATGAATATCACAGAGAAGTCTGGCGACCTTCCCTTGCTGTGGTCGCCAAGGCAATACAACAAAACTATCCAAATCTGGATATAAGTACAAATCCTCTTCACTAGATTTGAACCCGTCAAATAATGCGGAACCCTCAAATACATATTTGTTTTCTAAAACCCTGCTAAGCTGATTGGCTGTTACGGCAACATTTTTCAAATTTCCAAACATATCCGTAAACTGTAAGCGGATAAATTCCACGTCTTCCTGTCCCACTAATTCCAAAATCTCTTTCTTCGTCATAACTTCGCACTCCTTTTAAAGATTGGTGTATCCCATCAGGGAAGCGTCCACTTCTTTTGCAACGCCTCTGCCTTCTGCAATCGCCCATACAACCAGTGACTGACCTCTATGCATGTCTCCTGCTGTAAATACACCTTTTACATTTGTTTTGTAAGAACCCGGTAAGGTCTTTACATTTGTTCTACTATCACATTCTACACCCATTGTCTCTGTAATGTAACCCTCTGTCCCTAAAAAACCTGCTGCAATTAAGACTAAATCTAACGGAATTTCCTCTTCTGTGCCTGATATCGGCATCATTTTCATTCTTTTCGTTGCTTCATCATACTCTGGTTTTAACTTCGTAAGTTTAGCTCCGCACACGCTACCTGTTTCGTCGCAGACAAACTCTGTCACCGTAGCTTCGTACTGCCTTGGGTCCTTCCCAAAGACATGAATCGCCTCTTCCTGACCATAATCTGTTTTCAGTATTTTCGGCCACTCTGGCCAAGGATTTTCTGCCCTTCTCTCTACCGGTGGCTTTGGCATCATTTCCAGCTGCATTACGCTTTTGGCACCTAAACGAATTGCCGTTCCTACACAGTCGTTTCCCGTATCACCACCACCGATAACCAGAACATTTTTATCTTTTGCCAATTCATAAGGTACGATTCTAAAATTGCTATCCAATAATGTTTTTGTAACCTGTTTCAAAAAATCCACTGCAAAATAGATTCCTTTTGCTTCTCTGCCCGGCACCTTGATATCTCTTGGATTAGAAGCACCACATGCCAGAATAACTCTGTCATATTGGCTGATTAATTCTTCCCCGGTAATATCAATACCTACGTTCGTGTTACAGACAAATGTAACTCCAGCCTCTTCCATAAGTTTGACTCTTCGGTCAATCAAGGATTTGTCCAACTTCATATTTGGAATACCGTATCGAAGCAGTCCGCCCACACGGTCACTTCTCTCATAAACGGTCACGCTATGTCCTCTTCTATTCAACTGCATCGCAGCCGCAAGTCCGGAAGGACCACTTCCTACAATTGCAACCTTCTTTCCGGTTCTTGTTTTCGGCTTATCTGCAGAAACCAGCCCATGTTCAAAGGCATATTCAATGACTGCTTTTTCATTTTCTTTTGTAGCTACCGGAAGCCCATGCGTGTTACAAGTACATGCTGCTTCACAAAGAGCCGGACAGACATGAGAAGTGAACTCTGGAAAACAATGTGTTTTCGCAAGCCTTTTATACGCCTGTTCCAGATTGCCCTGATATACCAAATCATTCATTTCAGGAACCAGATTATGCAGTGGGCATCCGGAAGCCATTCCGGATATCATCATTCCCGCTTGACAGAACGGAACGCCACAATCCATACAACGTGCTGCCTGCTTCTGTTGTTCTTCTAATGATAATCGTCCATGAAATTCCTCAAAATTCTGAATTCTGTCACATGCAGGAATTTCTGGTCCATTTTTTCTTTGATATTCTAAAAAACCGGTTGTTTTTGCCATGTCAATCCCCCCTATGCTTTCTTCCCGCCAACACAAGCGTAAAATGCTTCTATCTGCGCATCTTCTTTGCTGAGTCCCTGTTCCTCAAAGTTTGCTGTTGCCATCATTAGTTCTTTGTAATCCGCCGGAATAATCTTCTTGAATTTCGGCAAATATTCTTCAAAGTGCACAAGTATCTTTAGGCCTTTCTTCGAATTTGTGGCTTTGACATGTTTCTCGATTATCTTCCGCAATTCTTCCTGCTCGAATTTGTTTTCCACTTTCTCCATAAGAACAAGTTCTTTGTTCAGATTCCGATATAACTGGTTACTCTCATCCAAAACATAAGCAATACCGCCACTCATACCAGCTGCAAAGTTCTTACCGGTAGGACCAAGTATAACTGCCCTGCCACCTGTCATATATTCACATCCATGTTCGCCGACACCTTCTACAACTGCCGTAGCACCCGAATTTCTGACGCAGAAACGTTCGCCGGCCTGTCCTGCTAAATAAGCTTCTCCTGATGTTGCCCCATACAGAGCCACATTTCCAATCAAAATATTTTCTTCCGGATTGTAAGACGCTTCCTTCGGCGCATATACCGCAAGTTTACCGCCCGATAGACCTTTACCCAAATAGTCATTGCAATCACCGCAGAGATTTAAAGACAAGCCCTTTGGAATAAATGCACCAAAACTTTGACCGCCTGCCCCCAAGCAGTCGATTGTAATTGTATCATCCGAAAGTCCCTCTGGATGTACTCTAGTAATCTCGGCACCTGTCAGCGTTCCAAAGGTGCGGTCTACATTGGATAATGCAATCTCAAAACGCTTTTTCGAGCCTCTCTTTATCGCTTCTTTCATATCTTTTCGATTTAACAAGACCGCTTCATCCTTGACTGATGCTAGGTTGAAATCATACGCATGTTCCGGACTATATATGGTGCTGTCTCCATGAATACTTTTATCTTGCAATAAAATCTGACTCAAGTCTATTTTTTCGGCATTTCCGGATAGTCCATCTTTTTTCTTGAGCAAATCTGTTCTGCCAACCAATTCATCCACAGAGTGAACACCTAGTTTTGCCATATATTCACGAAGCTGTCTTGCAATAAAAATCATAAAGTTCTCCACATATTCCGGTTTTCCGATGAAACATTTCCTCAGTTCTGGGTTCTGTGTCGCAATCCCCATTGGACAAGTATCTAGGTTGCAGACACGCATCATCACACATCCAAGTGTTACCAGGGGTGCTGTTGCAAATCCAAATTCTTCTGCTCCAAGAATGGCGGCAATTGCAACATCACGACCACTCATTAGTTTTCCGTCTGTTTCAATCCGTACACGATTGCGAAGACCGTTTGCAACCAGTGTCTGATGTGCTTCCGCAAGCCCCAATTCCCAAGGAAGTCCTGCATTGTGAATGGAACTAAGTGGTGCAGCTCCCGTACCACCGTCGTATCCGGAAATCAGAATGACACTCGCCCCTGCTTTTGCCACACCTGCAGCAACCGTACCAACTCCGGCTTCTGAAACGAGTTTTACGGAAATCCTTGCGTTCTTATTTGCATTCTTTAAGTCATAAATAAGTTGCGCCAAATCCTCGATCGAATAGATGTCATGATGAGGCGGAGGGGAAATCAAACTAACCCCCGGTGTGGAATGTCTGGTTTTCGCAATCCAAGGATATACCTTCTTAGCAGGCAAGTGACCGCCTTCACCCGGTTTTGCTCCCTGCGCCATCTTAATCTGAATTTCTTTTGCACTTACCAAGTATTTACTGGTTACACCAAAACGTCCGCTTGCCACCTGTTTGATTGCCGAGCTTCTGTCATCCTTCGTGCCGGCGGTCTGAAGCCTTTCATCACTTTCTCCACCTTCACCGCTGTTTGATTTTCCTTGCAAATGATTCATAGCAATTGCAAGTGCCTCATGCGCCTCTTCCGAAATAGAGCCATAAGACATGGCACCTGTCTTGAAGCGTTTCACAATCTCTTCTTCGCTCTCGACCTCAGAAATATCAACTCCTTGCTCCGGATACTGAAAATCCATAAGGCTTCGGAGATAACCACTCTGTTCCTCGTCAATCATCTTTGTGTACTCTACAAATTTATCATAATCACCTTCTCTGGTAGCCGCCTGCAACATGTGAATCGTTTTGGGATTATAACGATGCTCTTCTCCCTGACTTCTCATTTTGTGACGACCCATGGAGATAAACGTTAAATCATTTTCTAATCCTAATGGGTCAAAGGCTTTTGAATGCTGTTCATCGGTAGCTTTCGCAATATCCTCTAATGTAATACCGCCAATACGGCTGACTGTTCCCGAAAAATATTTCTCCGTCACTTCCTTAGAGATACCGATTGCCTCAAAGATTTTACTGCCTTGGTAAGACTGAATCGTAGAAATACCCATTTTCGATGCAATCTTTACAATCCCCTGTAAAATTGCGTGATCATAGGATTCTACCGCAGCATAATAATCTTTATTAAGAAGACCCTCTTCAATTAGTTGTCCAATGGTCGCGTGGGCAAGGTAAGGATTGACCGCACTCGCACCATATCCTAAAAGTGTTGCAAAATGATGCACTTCTCTCGGTTCTGCAGATTCCAAAATCAGTGACATTGCCGTGCATTTCTTTGTCTGTACCAAATACTTATGCACTGCAGCCACAGCGAGAAGTGATGGCAAAGCCACATGATTTTCATCTACACCTCTGTCTGAAAGGACAAGAATCGTTGCACCTTCACGGTACGCTTTATCCACCTGGACAAACAGATGGTCCAGCACTCTGTCAATTGGAGTGCTCTTATAGAAGATAATCGGCACCTTAACCACTTTAAATCCCGATTTTTGCATGGAACATATTTTGAGTAAATCTAAATCTGCCAGAATAGGATTTTCGATTTTTAACACCTGACAATTTTCCGGTTTCTCTTCTAACAAATTTCCATTCTTCCCAACATACACGGCAGTTGAGGTGACAATCTTTTCACGCACCGCATCAATTGGAGGATTGGTAACCTGTGCAAACAACTGTTTAAAATAGTAAAACAGTGGCTGATATTCCTTAGATAGTACTGCTATCGGAGTATCGATTCCCATGGAACCGATCTGTTCACTTCCATTGAGTGCCATGGCATAAATGCTGTCTCGGTATTCCTCGTATGTATATCCAAAGGCTTTCTGCAATTTTGCTCTTTCTTCTTCTGAGTAACTTCTGACTTTCTCGTTCGGAATCTTCACTTCTTTCAAGGTAAGCAGATTACTGTCAAGCCACTCTCCATAAGGTTCTTTGTGAGCAAATTCTTCTTTCAGTTCTTCGTCCGTCTTTACTTTTCCCGAAACTGTATCCACTAATAACATTTTTCCCGGATGAAGTCGTTCTTTTCGGACAACATGCGCCTCATCCAAGTCCAAAATACCAACCTCTGAAGCCAGTATCAGACGATTGTCGTCCATGATATAGTACCGCGATGGTCTGAGACCATTTCTGTCTAAGATTGCACCAAGCACATCGCCGTCTGAGAACAAGATTGAAGCAGGACCATCCCAAGGCTCCATCATAGTGGCATAATACTGATAGAAATCTCTTCCATCCTGCGAAATCGTGTCATTATGCGACCATGGCTCCGGTATCATAATCATTGCCGCAAGTGGAAGCTCCATCCCATTCATCACTAAAAATTCCAGAGTGTTATCCAACATTGAAGAGTCGGAACCAGCTGTATTTACAACAGGAAGCACCTTCGTAAAATCATCCGACGACAATTTTTCGGAAATCATGGTTTCCTCTCTTGCTAACATCTTGTCTGCATTTCCTTTAATTGTATTAATTTCTCCATTGTGGACAATCAGACGATTTGGATGCGCTCTCTCCCAACTTGGATTTGTATTCGTTGAAAAACGCGAATGTACAATTGCAATCGCTGACTCGTAAGTCTCATCTTGTAAGTCTAAGAAGAATGTGCGTAACTGATTCACTAAAAACATACCCTTATACACTATGGTTCTGGAAGACAATGACGGAACATATGTATTTGCATTACTTTGTTCAAACACACGTCGAACCACATAGAGTTTGCGGTCAAAATCAATGCCTTTTTTCACATCTTTTGTTTTTTCTATAAAGCCCTGAAAAATGGCCGGTTTACAAGAAAGTGCTTTTTCTCCTAATACATCTGACTGGGTTGGAACTTCACGCCAGCCTAAGAATTTCATTCCTTCTTTTTCTACAATGGTTTCGAACATTTTCATCGCCTGACTTCGAAGAAGTTCATTTTGAGGAAAGAAAAACATTCCAACACCATATTCACGTTCTCCGCCGATTGGAATTTCCAACTCTCTACATACTTTTTTAAAGAAACGATGGGAAATCTGTGTCAGAATTCCGACACCATCGCCAGTCTCTCCTTCTGCATCCTTCCCAGCCCTATGTTCTAGATTTTCGACAATGCGGAGTGCATCCGCCACGATTTGATGACTTTTCTTGCCCTTTATATCAACAACTGCACCGATGCCACAGTTATCATGTTCAAAACTCGGGTCGTATAATCCCTTTTTTAAAATATTCTGATTCATAGATTATTCCTCCTTCTGACTGGCCGCCTCAATAAAACCTTTGAATAACGGATGCGGTAAATTCGGTCTTGATTTAAATTCCGGATGCGCCTGCGTCGCTATAAAAAACGGATGGTTTGGCAATTCAATCATTTCCACAATTCGCTTATCAGGGGATAAACCTGATAGTATCATTCCGCATCTTTCCAATAAAAGACGATATTTATTATTCACTTCGTACCGATGCCTGTGCCTTTCCGATATGCTTGAAGTTCCGTAAAGTTTCTTAGCCAATGAGCCTCTTAATAATTCACACGGGTATGCACCCAGTCTCAAAGTTCCACCTAAGTTTTCCACTCCATTTTGTTCTGGCATAAGTGCAATCACCGGATTTATGGTATCAGGTTCCAATTCAATACTTGTTGCATCTGAAATTCCAATTACATTTCTTGAAAATTCCACAATCGCAAGTTGCATTCCTAAACAAATTCCTAGAAATGGGATTTTCTTTTCTCGTGCATAACGAATAGCTTCTATCTTTCCTTCCGTACCACGTTTCCCAAAGCCTCCCGGCACAAGGATCCCCTGCATGTTACCAAGCAACTCTCTTGCATTTTTATTTGTAACATCTTCTGCTTCTATCCAGTGAATTCTCACATTTACACGATTTGCGATTCCTCCATGCTTCAACGCTTCTGCCACACTGAGATATGCGTCATGCAGTTCTACGTATTTGCCAACAATTGCAATATCTACAGAATTCGAAGCTGCTTTCATATCTGCGAGCATTTCCTTCCAATCCTTCAAATCCGGCTCTGGGCACTCAATATGAAGACAGTCACACACTGCCTCCGCCAAATGCTCCTGTTCCAACATAATTGGCACTTCGTAAAGAGACTTTGCATCCAGATTTTGTAAGACGTGCTCTCTTTTTACATTACAGAACAAGGCAAGTTTTTCTCTAATGCCTTGATCTAGTGGATAGTCAGAACGGCACACCAAAATATCCGGCCAGATTCCCATACCCTGCAACGTCTTGACGCTCATCTGAGTTGGTTTCGTCTTCATTTCTCCCGAAGCTTTTAAATAAGGAATCAGCGAAACGAGAATCAGAATCGCGTTTTCTCTTCCGACTTCTGCCTGGAACTGTCTAATTGCTTCTAAAAACGGCTGACTTTCGATATCTCCTACCGTTCCTCCGATTTCTATAATTGTAATCTCCTTATCACTCTCTGATTCGGATTTGTGAAATCGGTCTTTAATTTCATTTGTAATATGTGGAATTACCTGAACGGTTCCCCCACCATAATCACCGTGTCTTTCCTTATTAAGCACAGACCAATATATCTTTCCTGTGGTAACATTGGAATTTTTATCTAAACTTTCATCTATAAAGCGTTCATAGTGGCCCAAATCCAAGTCTGTTTCAGTTCCATCGTCGGTAACAAATACTTCTCCATGCTGAATCGGATTCATAGTTCCCGGGTCCACATTAATATACGGATCAAATTTCTGCATGGTGATGTGATATCCTCTCGCTTTTAATAACCTGCCAAGAGATGCTGCCGTGATTCCTTTCCCAAGCCCTGATACAACACCGCCTGTGACAAAAACGTATTTCATTATGCTACCTCCTTCAAGATTTTGAAATAAAAAAAGGCATCAAATACACCTAATTTCTAGGTTATTTGACGCCCTTGTCATCTGAAATATTATTTTTACGCAAGTAATTCTATAGCAAAAATTTTCTTTTGTAAAGCATTTTTGCTAAAAAACTTTTTTGAATTAACTGTTGACAATTCGTTTTTTTCGTACTACAATCCGAAACATAGGCAAGGGCGTCTTGGATTTTTTCCAAGGCGCCTTTTCCTTTTGTCTAAAACCATAAAAATCATAAACATGTTTTGAAAGGAGTAATGTATTATGACAAAGAAAATCCCAGAACTCTATGGAAGTCTCGTATTTAACGACAAAGTTATGCGGGAGAAACTACCGAAAGATATTTATAAGGCACTTCACAGAACAATTGAAAATAACACACATTTGGAATTAGATGTTGCAAATGCCGTTGCCACTGCTATGAAAGAATGGGCGGTAGAACACGGTGCGACCCATTTTACGCATTGGTTTCAGCCAATGACCGGTCTCACAGCAGAAAAGCATGACAGTTTTATTTCCCCACTCGGTGGAGGCGAAATTGCCATGGACTTTTCTGGAAAAGAACTGGTAAAAGGAGAACCGGATGCATCAAGTTTTCCTTCCGGTGGACTTCGTGCAACATTTGAAGCAAGAGGCTATACTGCTTGGGATCCTACCTCTCCAGCATTTATCAAAGATGGTACACTATACATACCTACTGCTTTTTGTTCCTACAGTGGGGATGCTCTCGATAAGAAAACACCACTTTTGCGTTCCATGGAAGCTTTAAGTACAGAGGCAACGAAAATTCTAAATCTTCTTGGAAATACATCAGTAACAAGTGTTTCCACGACTGTGGGACCAGAACAAGAGTATTTCCTTGTAGATAAGGATTTATATAAGAAACGTAAAGATTTAGTTTTTACGGGTCGTACACTTCTCGGCGCAAAGCCGCCAAAAGGACAGGAAATGGAAGATCACTATTTTGGTGCCTTAAAGCCACGTGTAGCTGCCTTTATGCATGACTTAGATGAGGAACTGTGGAAATTAGGTATTCCAGCAAAGACAAAACATAACGAAGTCGCTCCAGCACAACATGAACTAGCTCCAGTTTTTGAAACTACAAATATCGCAGTTGACCACAACCAGCTCACTATGGAAATCATGAAAAAAGTAGCCGAAAAACATAATCTAGTATGTCTGCTTCATGAAAAACCATTTGACGGTATCAATGGTTCCGGTAAACATAACAACTGGTCAATGTCAACAAATACAGGCGTTAATCTGTTGGAGCCAGGAAAGACACCTGCTGAGAACACACAATTTTTGATTTTCCTGATGGCAGTTATCAAAGCTGTAGATGAGTATTCTGATTTAATGCGACTTTCCGTTGCAACGGCCGGAAATGATCATCGGCTTGGTGCTAACGAAGCTCCTCCTGCTGTTGTTTCTATTTTCTTAGGGGACGAACTCTCAGAAGTACTTGATTCTATTGAAAAAGACATGTTCTTTGGAAAACAAAAGCGCGTACAGATGAACACTGGTGCAAAAGTGCTACCACACTTTACAAAAGATACCACTGACAGAAACAGAACGTCTCCATTTGCGTTTACCGGAAACAAATTCGAGTTCCGCATGCTCGGCTCTTCTTTATCAGTATCCGGTCCAAACATTGTACTAAATACTGCTGTTGCTGAAGTTTTGTCTGAATTTTATGAGAAATTAAAGAATATTTCGGTAGACGAAATGGAAAATGCCGTTCACGAACTGGTCAAACGTACGATTATTGAGCATAAAAAAATAATTTTCAACGGAAATGGATATACGGACGAATGGCTTGAGGAAGCTGCACGTCGTGGTCTTCCGAATATGAAATCTACTCCGGATGCATTGCCGTGCTTTGTTGCCGAAAAGAATATTAAACTCTTTACAAAACACCATGTTTTCACCGAAACTGAAATACGTTCTCGATATGAGATTTTGTTGGAGGATTATTGCAAACTATTACACATAGAAGCAAAAACACTAAAGGACATGATTCGCCGTGATTTTCTGCCTGCCCTCTCTGCTTATACAGACCAACTAGCATGTGGCATCCAAACAAAAAAACAAGTCGCTACTCTCCCATGTGACGGCGAACAAAAACTCCTTGCAACCTTGTCTTCTTATTATGAAGAGCTGTTTGAACTGGAAGAAAAACTAGTAGCTGATACACTGATTGCAGAATCTATTATCGATATGTTAGAGGCCGCAAAATATTATCACGAAACAATTATACCTGATATGGAAGAAATTCGTGTTATAGCAGATTTGACAGAATGCTATTTGCCGGACGACGTTCTTCCATATCCAAATTACGAACAATTGTTGTTCTCAATCTAAGAAAGATAGGGGTTATACAAATGCAATATGAATGTGACAAACTTCACGAAGAATGTGGTATATTTGGCATGTTAGATGCCTCTGGCGAAAATGTCGCTAATTCTATCTATTATGGCTTATGCGCTCTACAACACCGAGGTCAGGAATCCGCCGGTATTGCTGTTTGCAATACCAGCGGCCCCCTTGGGAACTTAGTGTGCCATAAAGATATGGGATTGATAAATGAAATATTTACTCCAAAAACTTTGGAAGATTTAGTAGGAAATATTGGTATCGGACATGTTCGATACTCGACAACAGGTGAAAGTTCTGCAAAAAACGCACAGCCGATTGCGATTAATTATTTTAAAGGCACACTCGCACTGGCACATAATGGTAACTTAACAAATGTGGATGAGTTGAAAAATCATTTACAGGAGAATGGCGCCATTTTTTCCACTACTACGGACTCTGAAGTCATCACATATCAAATCGCTTTAGAACGTACCAAGTCTCCAAATATAGAAGATGCCGTATGCGAAACAGCCAAGAAACTGAAAGGTGGATTTGCTCTTGTCATTATGAGTCCACAAAAGCTAATCGGGGTAAGGGATCCTTACGGTCTCAAACCCCTTTGCTTGGGGAGACGTGGAGATAGTTACATTTTGGCATCGGAAAGTTGTGCCCTGAATGCAATTGACGCGGAATTTGTGAGAGATATTCGTCCTGGGGAAATCGTGACCATCACAAAAGATTCTATAGTTAGTAATCGTTCCTTGTGTATGAATTCGCACGCACACTGTATTTTTGAATATATCTATTTTGCCAGACTTGACTCAAAAATGGATGGGATTAATATATACGACGCACGAGTAAGTGCCGGAAAGGCCCTGGCAGACGCTTATCCTATAGATGCAGATTTAGTAGTAGGTGTACCCGATTCTGGAATTGCCGCTGCAATAGGGTATGCGGAGCAATCCAATATTCCTTATGGCATGGCATTTCATAAGAATAGTTATGTAGGGCGAACCTTTATAAAACCGACACAACAAGAGCGCGAGTCTGCGGTACATATAAAACTCAATGTAATTCCAAGCGTCGTAGCAGGAAAACGTATTGTTCTGATAGATGATTCTATCGTTCGAGGAACAACAATATCCAAACTCATAACGATGCTAAAACGCGCCGGGGCAACAGAAGTCCATGTAAGAATTAGTTCTCCACCTTTTTTATATCCATGCTACTATGGAACAGATGTACCTTCAAACAATCTTCTGATAGCCTCTAAACATACACCTGAAGAAATTGCAAATCAGATTGGTGCAGATTCATTAGGATATTTAAAAATCGAAGACTTTAGCAAAATGGTTGGTAATTTACCATTATGTAAGGCTTGCTTTGATAATCAGTATCCAGTATGATATCCTTTTTTCGTAGAATGACCTAACAAACAATCTTTCAATTGCTCATTAGGTCATTTTTTATTTGCCCAGCTATCTTCACCTGTTCTTCATTTAGCCCATAGGCAGAAATCATATCTTCATAACTTTTTAATTCTACATTGACATAGAGGACTGTCTGACTAACTTCTGTGCCATCCTCATTCACAATAACCTCTGTTCCGTCACTGATTGTGTAATCACACATATCATCTACAACGGTTCCTATCCACCCTTTCGTCGTGTCATTGATAACTGTTGCCGCCTCTCCCATTCCGTGCTTAACCATATAGACAGCAAGTATATCATAGTAGTTTGTGGGAACGATATCTGTATCTTCATGTCCCACATACACTATCTCTCCTCTATCATAGCCAAGATGCTGTATTGCAAGTTCACTAACTTCCCGGTCAAACTCTGCACATAGGCACTCGTTACAGACTGTACCGTATCTCCGCTTTCCAACGGTGGAAAGAAGATGGCAAAAGGCGAGTTGTAGATAAGGGCAACAATCAGCATAACCGGAAGCGCCACAAGTGTAACCAACAAAAGTCCTAATCCCAAAAGGGCAAGCATCGGTATGTCTATCCGATGAATCAAAAGTATCTCCCATCGACTGGCTCCGTTTTGATTCTCCTTTTGCGGATTGCTTTTTAGTAATAAGGCAAGTTGTGCCTTATGGATGAGTTTCTTGATGCCACGCTTCCTGTTCTTTTTATACTCTTTATCTGGTTTTCCGGAATCGGTGTTTTTCGCTTTTTTATCTGAACGAGATTTGTGCCTTTCCTTATCCACGCTTCGTTCCATTCTCCTTTGCTGTTCCTTACGTTCGCTCTGCTTATCTTTATTCTCTTTGACTTTCTTTTTTACCAGTTTCGTTCCCTGCTTTGCAACTGCCCTTACAGGCTGACTAATTACATACGCAGTCATAGCTTCATCCAATACTTCCTGCCCACCCTCAATCTGCCGGGTGGCAGACTTCGCCCCCTGCACACCAGCCAACTTGATGGAATCTGTTTTCACCTTGATACTCTGCTTTTTTGCCCGGCGTATCTTCATCTGCTGATTTTTTACTTTTCTAATCTCCACATACTCACCTCCCCAGTGGTAAAAAAAGAGCCACTGAGGAATGCTCCCTAATGGCTATCACAATTTTTTCACTATATTCTAACATAAGCAGTCGAAGGTCCTGCTCCTACTTTCGCAATATATCCGCTTTTAACTAAATCGGTCAGTGTTCTTTCCACGGTTACTTTACTGATGTCAGGACAAAGCTCCAGAATCTCTTTCTTCGTAATCTTTCCAACCTTCTGCTCGATAATCAATTTGATTCTCTCCGGTTTAGACAAGCTGCGATTTTTCAGATGTTCTACTCTGCCTTCAAACTCGTTATAAGCCTTTAATATAATCCCAAGATAGTATTTGGCAAAAGGTTCATAACTGTTTTCATTTTCATGCCATCCTGTTGAACTATCTTGTAAGGATTCATAGTAAGTTTCCTTTGTTTTTTCAATCAGCATCTCCATACTTACATATTTCCCTACAATATATCCTGATTTATAAAACATGAGTAGTGTAAGCAGTCTACTCATACGCCCGTTTTCGTCATTAAACGGATGAATACACAAGAAGTCCAACACAAACATTGGAATCAAAAGAAGTCTGTCAATCCGTTCTGCCTCCCACGCTTCTAAAAATTGATTACACAATTCTTCCACTGCTTCTGCTGTCTGAAATGCCGGAACCGGAATAAATCTTGCTTTCTGATGACCTTCTGCATCTGTCTCTGCAATCACATTGTCGGAATTCTTATAATTACCTCCCTTGCTACTTTGGGAATAGGAATACAAATCCCTATGCAATTGCAATATCATATTTGGTCTAGGCACGATATATTCATAACTTTCATGAATCGTCGCAAGTACCTCACGATACCCTGCAATTTCCTGTTCGGATCGGTTACGCGGCTCCGCCTTTTGGCTTACCAATTCTTCCAAACGTTTATCACTCGTATAAATTCCTTCAATTCGATTGGAAGCCCCCGTGCTTTGAATCAAAGCCACTTCCAAAAGTGTTTTTAATTCATCTATATTTGCTTCTAGAAACAACTCCTGTCTGCCCTTATGCTCGTGAATACTCGCAATCATCTGTACAATTTCCGGTGTCAAAAGTTGTTCAGGAACTTGTTTATAATCAAAATTTCTCACGTTTATCTCCCTCATTTCTTTTTTATCTCCATCATTTTACCATTGAATGATGGAGATTTCAATAAAATGAAGGAGATTAAATGCATATTATTTTTAGCATATGCAAAATCACCACTTGCTATTCCACCATTAAAATGATTGGAGATACGATTTAAAAAAGCCCCCATTTAGCCCCCAAAAGCCATTTTTGAGGAAATTTTTACAGAAAAAAAGACTTCCGAGAAATCCTCGGAAGCCTTGATTTTGCTGGGTTTTCAGCGAATTATTCGATGATTGTCTTAACAACACCTGAACCTACTGTACGTCCACCTTCACGAAACAATTTTACGGTTTGGTTTACTATTTTAAGTCTGATTTTCTTGATTTTTCAACATTTCTGTCTACTAAAAGCATGTGGTATTTTGGTTACCTTGAAATTTGGAGCCAAAATGGAGCCAGCGGGTGGAATGCGATAAACTCAAGTAATCAATCCCCCATAATATATAATAGCGAGGTCAGAATTTATCTGCCTCGCCCCAGCGCAGTCCGCAAACATACGCCTCAATCCTTATATATAATATACCTTATCGCGACAAATTATGCAAGTCTTTGGCGCTATTTTTTCACATAAGTTTTTAACTTTGCTATTTTACCTTTTATACCTGTTGCAACAATTTTATTATATATTGGCAATGGCAGTTCTTTATATAAATCATCAATACATTCTTCATACTCACGCAAAAAATTCATCAACATCTTTTTCGGATACTGAACATGTTTTAATAAGCAAACTATTAAAGCAATATAATCCGAGAAATATTCAAATTTAACATTGCTGATACCCGTTTCGACTTCAACCCATTTAATAATATTCTTATTGGCATCACGATCTTTGAACCGTGTATCAAACGCTATGTTATTATGCGCAGTGGCATTGCGAAGCGCTTTGATAGTGAACAGTGCGTTCGCTACCAATTGATAATTGGTATCATAACTCACCTTCATATCTAACGCTCTGCTGACTTTTTCGCGAGTATCCTTATTTAAACAATAAAGAAAATCAGCGAAATCCCCTAGCATCATGATTTCAAACACACCCCAAATCGGAACTTCTTGTCCTCGGTCATAGAAATGTGAAACCATTGAACTATCATGCGAATAACTATTTGAAAGCATGGAATGAAGTTTGTCTCTTAATCTCAGTCGACGCAAGCGGAGATTACTATTTGACATTTCATCATTCATTTTTGTTTTGTAAATATTATCTATAGATTTGTCTTTCATCCCCGGAACTATCTGCTCCAAGGCAAAATTCTTAACTGCCATTTCTATAAACATCAAGGCCGGATACACTAATTTTTTGAGTGCATTATCATAATTAATAACAGCTATTATTTCCGAAAAATTGCGATATGGTATGACATTCTGTCTTTTCTTTAAAAACCGATATCCCTTATAGCCATGATAATAACCATATTGTGTTAATTGTAGCTTGTCTTTACTACCGCCAATACGAATATTGCAATCATCTCGAAGATGAATCATTAGTCCGTTGATTGTTTTTGCTTTATCTGTTGGATTCATATAAATTTCCTTCCGTACATTTGTATAAAGTAATTCTAACACTAAATATAACGTTTGCAAACATTTTTAATAATAAATCATGACTACCGGCTTAGCCGGTAGTTTGCTCTGCGGCTATAAGCCGCTGTTACCTGCTTGCCTCTAAAGAGGCTCTGAATAGTTCGCCTTCCGCACTGCGGTCACGGGCTGGCTCTAAAGAGCCTCTTTTTTATTTGCCCGGTTTTACCGGCTCACCCGTAAACGGGTCAATGTATTCTTTGAGTGTCATCTGGTCGTATTCTAAATCTTCTTTTAACTGATTTCTGATGTATTCTGCTATCTTCTTTGCATTTTTACCTACTGTGTCTACATAATATCCTCTACACAGAAATGTCTGTTTCCATACTTGTACTTTAGATGAGCATGCCTCTCAAATATCATTAGCGAACTTTTGCCTTTTAAATATCCCATTATCTCAGATACACTATACTTTGGTGGTATTCTCACAAACATATGAATATGATCTGAACATGCTTCTGCTTCTATAATTTCTATTCCTTTTCTTTTGCATAGCTCACTTAATATTTTTGCTATGTCTTTTTTAATCTGTTTGTATATTACTTTTCGTCTGTATTTTGGTGCAAATGCGATACTATTCTCAATCACACAGGGCTATATGAATACCGGCGCGGCAAAATGCTGATGCACTTGAGATTTATCTTTGAAGCGTTGAGTGATTTAAGCACTCCCGGAGAATATATGCGCTACTATCGCCAACTGAGAGGGCTTACCACAAGGCAGCTTGCAGAGAAATTAAACATTGTACCGGCAACAGTTCTCGGCTATGAACAGGGGCGTTTCCCGATACCGTATGAAATTTCCGTAGTTGCTACTCAAATGATGCAAATACCCAAGTCTCTGCTGTTTGATGATTTTTGTGTTTTCATAAGTGCGCCATATACGGAACTATTACATAAGGTCAGAAAGCGTTATGGCCTTAACCAAGTTGATTTTGCTGAAAATGCCGGTATTTCTCCGAGTATCTATGCGAAATGGGAATCGGGCAGCCGCAGACCGTCAAGAAAAATGTATAAGCAATTAAAAGTAATCTATCCCGAAATATAACATTGAGCGTGCTCACCCGAAACGGTGGGTACGCTCATTTTTATCCGCACATTCGATTTTCGTGATTACTTATATTACAATAATTGCAAAAATTGAGAGGAGAACCGATGATGAAGCAAAAATACTATCTTGTGCTAAACGATCAGGAACATCGGCTTATAATTGAGAGCCTGAACCAATTAAGAAACAAGCTTATTGCTGATGGCAAGTACACCGACGCGGTGGATGAGGTTCTGCTGAAAATCATTAGTGCAAAACAAAAGAAATTCAAAGTAATTTTCAAGGGGGCGTGATTATGGAAAAGTACATTTTTGACGAAAGAAACGGGCTTTGGTATGAACTTCAAGACGACTGCTATCTACCTTGCTTAAAATTACCTGAAGTAGAACAACAGCCTGTCGGCTTATGGGGACAACGACACTTGCGGTATATCAAGCAAAATCGCAAGGTCTTTTATCATAATCTGCTGACAAGCGGTAAACTGAACGGTTACCTCTCAGATCTTGACAAACAGGCAGAAGATATGTTTTCTCGTCTCGTAAAGCAAATGGCAGAGCGCGAAGGTGTAACAGAACGGCTTAAAGCGGAAAACCAAATGGAATGGGTAAGGCAAATGAACAACCTTCGCAGCAGAGCCTCAGAAATCATAAACAGCAATTTGATTAACACAATTTAATACGATCAACACGGTAATTTCATACTTTTTAATAGGTATTGAACTGCATTTTGAGTAACACTTCATATTAAATAAGCAAGCCCTCCTGTCCGGTATGCATCGAACAGGAGGGCTTTTTGCAAATATGCAAAGTAGATTCCTTTAATATTATCTTACTCTTTTTTTCTTGCTGTAAACTGTTGTTCCGAGTACGCCTGCTCCGCTTACGAACAGCAGAGCTACCCACAGAAGCATATTGCTGTTATCTCCGGTCTGAGGGCTTGTTGTATCCTTGCCACCGGTTGGCGTTGTTGTATCGGATTTATCTC
>CAMFVG010000036.1 GCA_945992055.1 uncultured Clostridia bacterium
AAAATAACGTGAAGAATTTCCACGAACATTAATCGCCATTCTGCCGGTTTGCGTTGGGGCATCGTCTGAACGGTTTAAGTGATTGTTATTGTCAATCACAGCAAATTCACAGTATAATTCCTGATCGGTAGGCCTATCTGCACCCGGAATCACATTGCCGCCCGCTTTTAAAACAATCAGCGGCAGATGGGAAGTCAGAACACCGTTCTCATCAAAACCGGTGATTTCTTTATTTTCCGCTGGATAACTTTGATGCTGATGAACAACAGAGGTATCTACTTTAGGATAAAGGGGCAGGAGCGCAACTATCACACATGAAGTAAGCACCACACCAAGCATAATCCATTTTCTTCTCATAACAGAATCGCTCCCTTATACGCTTGCTTTATCTTCCTGTAAAACAAAGTTTGCACACTCAATTTTTTGGCAAGCATACAATTCTTTGAGAAAATCATCTGTTTTGGCCTTTTCAAATTGTTTCAATTCATAGATAAATTCTGCATATTCATTGGTTGTATTTTGAACCGAGATTCGGCTGTTTTTGAAATAGTGGTAGGTAACCGATTTCACATATTCCATTGCATCAACTTCACAGCGAATAATTAAAATATATCTTCTTTCCTCTTTGACAGCTTTTGCAAGAATAAAGAATAAAAAGAGAACCACCGTGCTGGCAATCGCAATCACATACTGTGCAACTCCGCAGCAGATGCCAACCATAATACTCCAAAAGATGAACATGGCATCACGTGGGTCTTTGATAGCTGTACGAAAACGAATGATTGACAACGCACCAACCATACCCAAAGATAAAGCAATATTATTCGTGATAACTGCCATAATCGCTGTAGTGATGATCGCCATAGCAACCAGTGAAAGGTTAAAGTTACTGTTATAGGAAACCTTGCTTGATGTAAAATAGTATGCAATATAGATAGTAACCCCAATCAAAAGTGCCATAAAAAGCTTAATGGCAACATCAAAAAAAGACACAGTACTTCCCGCCAAAAGATTTTCAATAATAAATTCCTTCATTTCTACTCTCTCCCTATATCATGTATTTATAAAACATTCTTCCGTTAAAATATTTACTGAAAGATGTGGTGGATTTTTTTACTCCGGCTAACGCCTCTTTTATATATCCAAAAAGGAAGTTGTTATATTTCACTTCCATAATCGTCTGATCTGACGAAAGAATTGGATAAGTCAGCAGTTTCTCTTGAAACAAATCGAAATTGCTCTCAGTGGCTCGTATATCGGTGTCAAATGTAATCCTCGTATGATTACCGGCAGCACAGTAGGACACTCTTTTGTATTGTATAATCACTTTCGGTGCCATCCCCTGAGAAAGTTTTATGTAAAAATACATGGCCAGCGGATCATTACTTTGCAAAAGGACGTTGTAATTTCCGACACATAAATTTTCCAATGTGTTTCGATCGATCAACATACTGTCTTTTGTTTGTAATTCTCCATTCTTCCTTTTGCTTTCCAACTTTATGATACGGTCATTCGTTCCGTAAATCCTTGCCCGAATTTTTTCATGCTCTTGCAATCCTTCTTCTTTTTCAGCGCAAGCTCGATCAGAAAAGGTATCAAAATAAAGCGATCGGATCTCATAGCCGTCCGCCGAAACACAGTAGGGGTCTTTCGGCATAACTGCGCCAATGCTCTTTTGTGCAAGAACACGCTCTTGACTGTTTAATATAAATTTTTGCTCGGTTCTTTTTACCTGCATAGTATCATTCTTTCCTTATCTCGAATAGATTTCCTGCGGCTCAAACTCCAGAATTTTCACCTCAAACATCGCCGGGAACTCAGTATAAGCGTCCGGACTTCCCGGCCAATCTCCTCCTACCGCAAGATTAAAAATAAAATACATCGGTTCATCTGGAACATTCTCCCGAATCGTATAGACTACTTCATCTTCCAGATACCAGATCATTTCTTCCGGCGTCCATTCAAATGTAATACGGTATGTTTCCGGTATTTTATCAACTGGAAAGGTATGTCTAAAAAAATCTCTTGATTTTTCACTTTCCTCCATGTAATGTAGCACTCCATAAAATATGTTGGGTTCATTCCCAATCAGTTCATAAATATCTACTTCCGGATAATCGGAATTGGTATCGGATGGCAACATCCAAATTGCAGGAAACAATCCTACGCCTTTCATAGTATTTACACGAAAAGAAAATCTTCCATAACGAAAAGCAGATACGGATTCTGCTTTTCCGGAGAGATATACCTCTCCCATTTTATCAGCAGTCATGCGAATATGCGTCTCGTCAATTTGTACCTGTGCAGAAATATACTGCTGAATCTCATTATTGGGTGATTTTAAAGCATCAACGGCAACAAACATCGCATCGTCTTCCGAGGTTTCCACATCATCTGTAGAAACCTCAGAAAATTCTGTGTTGGACGGCTGTTCCATTTCAACTGTTTCTGCATTTTCATCCATCACAATGACATCTTCATCCTCTAAATGGGATAAACTGGTTCCAATTAAGCAACCGGCAATCACGATAAATAAAACTCCGAATATTAAAACTATTTTGTTCATCCTTATCCTCCTTTTGAAGAGCAAGAAATATTGATATGGCGGTGCATAATAGTCTGTAACAATAATCAAAAGGTGTACCTTCTGATAGCCACCAAAATCCATAATCATTATACGCACAAAGCGGAAATAAAGCAAGAGAATCAAACATTTTGCTGCAAACTGCTTGGATTTATGGTTCCATCTCCACCCGCTCTGAGGCCATTATGTATTTGAGGGAATAATTGTCAAAGGTACATATTCTGATAGCCACATTCCTGTTATCCGGCCTTTTTGCTGTCCCGGAGTAGTCTGTACTCCCGCAATCTGCGGTAAAAAGTAGCTTCGCTCATATTACATTGCCGCAAAACCTCTGCCATCGGCAGCTTCTTTTGCTCCCATGCTTTCACGATTTTCCCAAAATCATCGGGTACAGCCTTTTCGGGTCTGCCGAATTTGACACCCTTTGCCTTTGCTGCTGCGATCCCTTCGGCTTGCCGTTTCTTGATATTCTCACGCCCGCTCTGTGCAACAAAGGATAGGATTTGCGG
>CAMFVG010000037.1 GCA_945992055.1 uncultured Clostridia bacterium
TATGGATACAATGAAAAAGAGTGGTTCGGTGGTTCTTTTGACTGCGAAACCTGAGACGATTTTAGAGAGGGTGAAAGACGACAATGAACGTCCTTTGCTCAAAGGGAATAAAAATATTGCTTTCATACGTGAGATGATGGAAAAAAGGCGTATGAAATATGAAAATGCAGCAGATATAATCATCAAAACGGACGGTAAGTCTGCAGAAGAAATTTGTGATGAAATTGTTGCTAGAATAAATCAATAGGAGGCTTTAGTATGTTTGAAACATTTTTTCCGGATGAATATGTAGCATCCACATATGAGATTCCATTTGAAACACTCTATGAAGAAGGGTATCGAGGTCTTATATTTGATATTGATAATACACTTGTTATGCATGGAGCACCTGCAGATGATAGGGCAAAGGCATTGTTTGCAAGGTTAAAGAATATCGGGTTTTCTTGTTGCCTGCTTTCTAATAATCAGGAGCCACGTGTGAAGATGTTTAACGAGGATATACAGGTGAATTATATTTTTAATGCGCACAAACCATCTGTCACCAATTATGAGAAGGCCATGAAACTCATGGGAACGGATAAGACAAATACGATTTTTGTGGGTGACCAGTTGTTTACGGATGTTTGGGGAGCAAAGCGCACCGGTATTCGAAATATTTTGGTTCAACCGATTCATCCGAAAGAAGAAATTCAGATTGTATTTAAGAGAAAATTAGAAAAGATAGTATTGTATTTTTATAACAGAAGTAAAAAGTAAAAGAAAACCTGCGATACAAGTCGCAGGTTTTTTCTTATTCTGAAAAGTATTTTTCTTTTATTATGTCGATTGGCATTTCTTTTCCGGTCCAAAGTTTAAATGCTTCCGCGCCTTGATATAGGAGCATTCCCAGCCCGTTAGCAGTTGCACAACCGGCTTCTTTTGCCAATTTCAATAGTTTGGTTTCACGAGGATTATAAATGACGTCAGAGACGAACAAATCTTTGTGAAACATCGTAATGTCTGAAATAATCGAAGATTCTATATTTGGCGCCATGCCCAAAGAAGTTCCGTTTGTCAATAGATGACTGTCTGAAATTTCCCGTCTCAATATGGAATCATCTTCGAAATCATAGAGCTTGAGTTTGCAAGTTGTATATTCCTTCAGCCGTGCAATTATCTTTTCGGCGCGAGCGAAGTGTGCTCCCCGACGGCTGAAAATAGAAATTTCTGATACACCATCTAATGCAGCTTGCACAAAAATAGCAGTGGCAGCTCCGCCGGCACCAAGAAGGGTCATCTTTTTTTTAACCATATTCAGTCCCCTTGCTTTTAATGATTGCATATAACCGGTACCATCTGTGATGTGCCCTGTGAGAATTCCGTTATCATTGACGACCGTATTTACAGCACCAATAATGTTTGCGGCAGGAGAAAGTTGGTCACATAGGGTTGCCATTATGTTTTTTCCCGGCATGGTAACGTTAAATCCCCGTGCATTTAAATTGCGGAGGCCATTTACTGCATCCGCCATTTGTTCTACCCCTACGTCAAAGGCAAGATAAACATAATCTAAACCAAGTTGTTTAAACGCTTCGTTATGCATCATTGGTGAAATGCTGTGGGAAACCGGACTTCCCAAAAGACCTGTAAGTATGGTGTGTCCTGTGATTTCTTTCATCATATTGTATCTCCTTCATAGCAAGATTACTTCTTTACATTAAAGCGAAAAAGTAAAAATGTCAAGGAGTGCTTGAAATAAAAAGAAATTTATTTTATGATAATGTCTATAGTCAATAGGGGGAATGCATATGAATCCTGTAGTGATTAGAGACTTAAAAATCGGTGAGGGTATGCCAAAAATCTGTGTTCCGATTGTAGGAATAAAAAAATGTGATATTTTGGAAGCGGCCAGAGAACTGCGTGATGTTTCAGCAGATATAGTAGAGTGGCGCGCAGACTGGTTTGAGTCCGTCTTTGAAATAGAATCGATAGAAAGTATATTAATAGAGCTTCGGAAACTTTTAGGGGATATGCCTATCTTGTTTACCTTTCGTACGAAAAAAGAAGGTGGCGAACGAGAGATTTCTTATGAGAAGTATGCAGAGTTATTAATCAAGGTTGCATCAACAAAACAAGTGGATTTGATTGATGTTGAGGCTTTTATCAGTGAGCATGTTGCAGAACTGATTGACGAAATTAAGAATCACGGTGTGAAAGTAGTAGGATCCAATCATGACTTCGAGAAGACACCGAACAGAGAAGAAATTGTTCGCAGATTATGTGATATGCAGACTATGGGAGCCGACCTTCTGAAAATAGCCGTAATGCCACATAATGAAGCAGATGTTTTGACGTTGCTCCAAGCCACCCATGAGATGTTTTGCAAACATGCCAGACAACCGATTATTACGATGTCAATGTCGGAACAGGGCGTAGTAAGCAGAGTGGCAGGGGAAATGTTTGGGTCATCGGTAACCTTTGGAACCGTACAAAAGGCATCTGCACCAGGGCAATTACCAGTAGAGGAATTGAAACAAATTCTGGAAATATTACATCGGGATGAGTAAGAATAAAAAAAGGTTGAAAAAAAACATAATCTATTATAAAATTGTAGGAAATGAAAGAAATTTATGCTACAAGCATGTCCCGCAAAACAAGTGGGAATAAATAAGGAGGATAACAAATGATTTCAGCAGGCGATTTTAAAAATGGTGTTACTCTTGAAATTGAAGGCAACATTTATCAGATTTTAGAATTCCAACACGTAAAACCGGGAAAAGGTGCAGCGTTCGTTAGAACTAAATTAAAAAACATCATCAGTGGTGGTGCAGTCGAAAAAACATTCAGACCAACTGAAAAGTTTCCAAAAGCACATATCGAGAGAAAAGATATGCAATATTTGTATTCAGATGGTGAGTTGTATCACTTTATGGATGTTGAAACATACGACCAAATAGCATTAAACCAAGATGCTATCGGTGACTCGTTGAAATTTGTAAAGGAAAACGAGATGGTTAAGATTTGTTCACACAAAGGAAATGTATTTGCAGTAGAACCACCATTGTTCGTAGAACTTGCTATTACTGATACAGAGCCAGGCTTCAAGGGCGATACAGCACAAGGTGCTACAAAACCGGCTACTGTAGAAACAGGTGCTGTTGTATATGTACCATTGTTCGTGGAAATGGGAGATGTTCTCAAGATTGACACACGTACAGGTGAATATTTATCAAGAGTTTAAGTGACAGAAGTGGAAAAGGAGTATGAATGTTCATACTCCTTTTTGTGTGAGAAAAATACATACTATAATCGCAATTCTCTGGTTTCAAAGTCGTAATAATATACGCTGTCGGACAATACTTCTTCTGCATCGACTTGTGTAGTGTTGATTTCGAGAACCATTTCCTGCAAATCTTCTTTGATAGGACTTTTGCTTTCCGGTATAAGAATGGTTTCGTGAATGCTACTTGGAAGAATATAAAAATTTTCACCCAGCTGACTTGCAATTTGTTCTAAAATGCCATTATACAAAATGCAGGCCGCCCCATAAGTGCGAAGAGGATTTGTCAGAACAAACATAATATCATCTTTTTGTACGAATTCGTCACAAGATTCATCCATTAATTCAGCTATAACGGTACGCATCGGTTTAAATGTGGCTGGAAGAAGTTGAGGGGAGTTTTCCATGGCGATTTGATGGAGGTGATTCACATCGATTTCCCAAAGTTGTAGAAGTTCATTTGTAATGGGGATTGTAGCTGTTCCGGATTCATCCACGTCAAACAGAATGTAAAAAACGATTGCCAGATCCAGATATGGAATGTGTGGGATTTTTTTCAATAATGTGTTATTTTTTTGAGCATGAATTAGTTTGTAAGTGATTTTAGATTTGATAAAAGAAAAATTTTTGATGCAATCCACTTTCCAAGTATGTTCGAATTTTACTTCATGGTAAACATCCACAATGCTTTTGGCAATGAGATCAACGGAATGACCATTTTGAAATTGTTTGTAATATTCCTCCAGGTAAATGGTCGGATAAATATTCACATGTTGATCAGAGATGGACAATCCTATTCGTTCTTTTCCATTATTCTTTAATGTGGTACATATTTGCAGGTCAATACCACTGCCCAAGGAAAGGGCTACCTTTTCTTTGATTACAACAACAAATTGTTGATAGTTCATAAATACTCCTTTCGTTTCAAGGCGCGTATTCAATAAAAAGTTGAAAAATGACAGAAATTGTCGTGAAAAAATGAATTGATAAATATTATGGTTTCTTGATTATAACTGATGAAATGTGAAAAAGCAACACCTTTACTTTTGAAAATAAATATGTTACGATTAACGAGGTTTTTAAACAAAGATACACCTATAGCTCAGGGGATAGAGCACCGCCCTCCGGAGGCGGGTGCGGCGGTTCGAATCCGCCTAGGTGTGCTTTTTATTTATACGGAATAGAGGAAGAGAAATGTCGCAATATAAAAAGGCTTTTAAGAAAGCATTTCCTTATACAATTCCAGTGCTTACCGGATATTTGTTTATTGGAATTGCGTTTGGTGTAATGTATGCGGAAAAAGGATATTCTTTTTTGTGGGCGATGTTAATGAGCGTTTTAGTCTACGCGGGATCAGGTCAATATCTGGCAGTAAACTTTTTTGTGCCGGGTATTTCTTTTGTCCAAGTTGTTTTTTTGACGTTTATGGTGAATGTTCGACACATTTTTTACGGAATATCCCTTGTGGAAAGATTTAATAAAATAGGAAAATCCAGATGGTATATGATATTTGCACTCACAGACGAAACATATTCGCTGCTTTGCACGACGAAAGTACCAAAGGACGTGGATGAATCGAAATTCTTGTTTGCAATTTCCGTTTTGGATCATTCGTACTGGGTTCTTGGTTCTGTCATTGGTGCAGTTGCAGGAACTTTATTGCCGATTAGCTCGGAAGGCATCGATTTTGCTATGACAGCCTTGTTTGTTGTCATATTCATTGAGCAGTGGATCGATAAGAAGAACCGAATTCCGGCAATCATCGGAGTGACTATGGCGACAATCAGTCTTTTGATTTTTGGAGCAAATAATTTTGTTCCGCCGGCTATGTTGGCAATCATGACATTGTTGTTTGTAGGAAGAAAAAAACTAGATAAGGAGGAATCCATATGCCATTAAGTGTAAAAATGTCATTGCTCATTATTGTGTTGGTTGCGATTACTACTTTTGCCACACGTGTGATTCCCTTCCTGTTGTTTCCGAAAGGCAAAGAAATTCCGAAGACCGTGCAATATTTGGGAAAAGTGTTGACGCCGGCAATTATAGGGATGTTGGTGGTGTATTGCTTGAAAAACACATCGATTCTAGCACATCCATATGGTATTCCTGAGGCCATCTCTGTGTTAGTGGTTGCATTGTTACATATTTGGAAACGAAATAATTTATTAAGTATTGGAGTTGGAACTGTCCTTTATATGGCGTTGATTCAATGTGTTTTTTAAAAGAGAGTTGTTGCGTGAAAACGCTTATGATAAAATAGTAGGGACGAAAAGACGTGGGAGGAACTATGAAGAAATTAGTTGATTTGTTAACTGTAGAACTTGAAAAAGCATTTGAAAAAGCAGGCTATGACAAGCAGTATGCAAAAGTGTCACTTTCGAATAGACCGGATCTTTGCGAATATCAGTGCAATGGTGCAATGGCAGCTGTTAAAGTTTACAGAAAAGCTCCGATTATGATTGCGAATGACGTAGTGTCAGCATTAGAAGGATGCAAATGTATGGAAAAAGTGGAAGCAGTCAATCCGGGATTTATCAATATTACACTGGATGCCGGATTTGTGGCTGACTATTTGAAAGCAATGGACAAGGAAGAACGCCTCGGCGTTTCCGAGCCGGAAAAGGTGAAGACGATTGTGGTAGACTACGGTGGAGCAAATGTGGCAAAAGCGCTTCATGTAGGACATCTCAGACCGGCGATTATCGGGGAAAGTGTAAAACGCATTGGAAGATATGTGGGGCATAAAGTAATTGGTGATGTGCATTTGGGTGACTGGGGCTCACAAATGGGTCTTGTTATGATGGAGTTGAAAAAGCGTCAACCGGATTTGCCATATTTTGATGAGCAATTTGATGGTGAATACCCAACCGAATCTCCGTTTACAATTGAAGAATTAGGAGAGATTTATCCGACGGCCAGTGCTTATGCAAAAGAGCATGAAGATTTCAAAGAAGAAGCACTTCAGGCGACGTATTTGTTGCAGCATGGACACCCGGGATACACGGCCCTTTGGAAACATATTATGAATGTTTCTTTGCCGGATTTGAAGAAGAATTACAGTGCATTAAATGTAGAATTTGACCTCTGGAAAGGGGAGGCAGACGCCAAACCATATATTGCTGATATGGTGGAATATTTGAAAGCAGAAGGATATGCCCATGAGGATCAAGGAGCTCTTGTTGTAGATGTGAAAGAAGAGACGGATACCAAAGAGGTTCCGCCTTGCATGATTTTAAAATCCGATGGGGCGGCACTCTATGCAACCACAGATTTAGCGACACTTGTGGAACGCGAAAAACTGTATCAGCCGGACCAAGTGATTTATGTCACAGATAAACGTCAGGAAATGCACTTTGAGCAAGTGTTCCGCTGTGCGAAGAAGACCGGTATTGTGCGCAAAGAGACTGAATTGAAACACATTGGATTTGGTACCATGAACGGAAAAGACGGAAAGCCATTCAAAACAAGAGATGGTGGTGTTATGCGTCTGGAGGAATTGGTAGGCGATATTAATAGTAAAATGTATGATAAGATTGTAGAAAATCATGCAATTGAGGAAAACGAAGCGAAGGAGACTGCCAAAAAAGTA
The DNA here is from genome assembly GCA_945992055.1 of uncultured Clostridia bacterium. GTDB lineage: Bacteria > Bacillota > Clostridia > Lachnospirales > Lachnospiraceae > Faecalimonas. Next base: position 6,849 of record CAMFVG010000037.1, read on the forward strand.
GGACTTGCAGCTTTGAAATATGGGGATCTTTCCAATCAGGCGGCGAAAGATTATGTGTTTGATGTAGATCGGTTTATTTCCTTTGAGGGAAATACCGGACCATATATTTTATATACGATTGTCCGCATTAAATCGATTTTGAATAAGTATGTAGAATCAGGAAAAACGATAGAAGTATGCGAACTGGTTCCGGCAACCTCTGCAAGTGCGAAAGCGCTGATGTTGGAAATTGCAAAATTCAATGGTGTGATGGAAAATGCCTACGAGGAATTGGCACCACACAAAATTTGTGCATATATTTATGATTTGTCAAATGCGTTTAACCGTTTTTATCACGAAACTAAAATTCTGGCAGAAGAAAACGAGGCAAAGAAGGCAGGATATATTGCGCTATTGGCTATTACAAAACGTGTGTTAGAAGCATGTATAGATGTGCTTGGATTTGAAGCACCGGAAAGGATGTAAACGTGACAGAAAAGTTATTTTATGAAGACAGCCATATGATAACCTTCTCTGGGATTGTGGAAGCTTGTGAAAAAGTAGGAGACTATTATGAGGCAGTTCTGGATAGAACTGCCTTTTTTCCGGAAGGCGGAGGACAAAGTGCAGACACCGGTTGGATTGCCGGAGTGAGAGTGCTTGATGCACAGGAGAAAGAAGGCCTTATCTATCACAAAATGGAAGGGGCATTAGAAGTCGGGAAACGTGTGGAAGGATGCATTGATTGGGAGGAACGTTTTTCCAAAATGCAGCAACACTCGGGCGAACATATTGTTTCGGGATTGGTGCATGCAGCCTACGGTTATGACAATGTAGGGTTTCATATGGGCAGTGATGCCATTACCATAGATTTTAATGGTGTGCTCACAAAAGAGCAGTTAAAAGAAATTGAAAAAAAGGCCAATGAAGCAGTTGTGGAAAACCTGGAGGTAGAGGTTTTCTACCCGACGGAAGAGGAATTAAAAGACCTCTCCTATCGGAGTAAAATTGAAATCGAAGGACAGGTGCGCCTAGTTACGATTCCGGGACATGACGCCTGTGCTTGCTGCGCCCCTCATGTAAAGAAAACGGGTGAGATTGGAATTATTAAGTTCATCGGTATGCAAAATTATAAGGGTGGTGTGCGTGTTTCTATGCTATGCGGAAATCGTGCACTTGCAGACTACGATGAGAAGTCGGAAAGCATGAAAAAACTTTCTGTGCTGTTGTCAGCGCCAGAATGCGAAGTTGCAAGTGAAGTAGAACGATTAAAAGAAGAACTTGCCCAATGCAAGATTGAAATAGCCCATTTGCAAAAAGAGATTCTTTCGTATAAGGCGGAGCGCATTCAGTCGGGGCAGGAAATGGTCCTTGTGTTTGAAGCAAGCATGGCAGGAAATGGCCCGCGAGAATTGGTGAATCTTTTGGTGGAGGAGAAAGCAGATATTGCAGCCGTCTTTGCGGGAGATGAAAATGCAGGGTATCGCTATGTGATCGGAAGCAGAAAAGTGGATGTAAGACCGTTTTCTAAAATGTTCAATGAAGTATTTGCCGGTCGGGGAGGCGGGAAACCGGAAATGGTACAAGGCTCCTTGTGTGGAAGGGAATCAGAAATTCGGGAGGCCATGGAAGCGTGCAGACAAAAGTTGGTTTAAAACAATATAGCATGATTATACTTATGGGAATTGCATTGGCGATTGGGCTGAATAACATCCTGATGGTGTTAAACCTTGCGAAGTACAGCGAGGCCTATCGGAAGGCAACGGAGATTTTATATGCGCCTAGTTTGGGGCAACAGATATTATATACCGGGTTGCTGATTCCAATGATGGAAGAAATTATTTTTCGAGCCGGAGTATTTAAGATTCTTCGCAAATGGATGCCGTTTGTATGGGCCATGATTCTTTCTGCATTGTTGTTTGGCATTTACCATGGAAATTTAGTGCAGTTTGTATATGCGGGGATATGTGGTCTGCTGTTGGCGTATCTGTACGAAAAGTACCATACGATTGTGGCGCCAATGCTTCTTCATATGGTCATGAATCTCACGGCTTGCGTGCTGACGGAGTTTCATTTTTTTGTTTGGATGTTGGAAAGAAGCGTGCGAGTAGCAGGGATTACCATCCTGTGTATGGCGGTATTTTTCTTGGCATTCATCCGAGTCCAAGAATTGGATATTACGAAAATGTTAAAAAAATATTGCAAAGAGTAGGCGTAATGTTATATAATTTTGAATGGCACAGATAGTAAGTATATGTATCGAAAAGGTGAATTATGAAAAAATTAGGAAGAGTCCTTATTTCATCCATACTGATGAGCGTGTTTGTAGCATCCACCGTGTTTGCGACACCGTCAGTAAATGATTTAAGAAAAGATAAAACGCAGGCTCAAAACGAGCTGAAAGATTTGGAAAAAGATATGACTGCCCTCATGCGAAAGATTAATCAGGCAGAGGAGAAGATGGTCAAGACAGGACAAGCAATCATTCAGGCAGAAGAAGATTTGAAGGTTGCAGAGGAGAAGGAACAGAAGCAATATGAGGCTATGAAGCATCGTATTGTTGCCATGTATGAGAATGGTAGCGGTTCCATGGTTACGAAAGTGTTGGAATCAGGCAGTCTTGCTGAAATGATGAAGCAGGCTGAAAATGTGCAGACTATTCATGATTATGACAGAAAACAATTGGATGAATATGTAAAGACCAAAGAAAAGATTGAAACACTGAAGGTTTCTTTGGAATCGGATATGGCAGTGCTTGAAAAACAACAGAAGAAATTCGAGGGTGACAAGAAGCAACTGGATTCTATGATTGCACAGGCCAAGACGAAAGTGAGTAATATTTCCGCAAGTCTAGAAAGAGCGGCAGCACAAGCCAACAGTAGCTCTGGGTCTTCCAGTAACTATGTTCCGCCGTCAGGAACTGGTGGTGGAGCAGCAATCGTCAGTGCAGCATACAAGTATTTGGGTGTTCCATATGTATGGGGCGGAGCTAGTATGAGTGGTGTGGATTGTTCTGGTCTTGTCTTGTTGGCACATCGAGCAATCGGCGTGAGATTAAGCCATTCTTCTCGTGTAATCGGGGGAGGCGGACGCTCTGTTTCGGCAGCAAATGCGCAACCGGGTGATGTGGTTTGCTATTCCGGACACGTAGGAATCTATGTGGGAAATGGCATGATGATACATGCACCGCAAAGAGGGGAAAACGTAAAAGTAGTAAAAGTTTACGGCTCTCCATGGTATCGAAGATATTGGTAAATAAAAAGAACCTCATCGAGGTTCTTTTTTTACGTCTAAAAACTCTTTTATATTTTGAAAAACCATATCCATTAGTCTTATGCGGGCTTCTGTGCTTGCCCATGCAATGTGCGGCGTGATTAAAAGCCTCTTGCTGTCTTGTATCCATAGGAAAGGGCTGTTTGGATTCATTGGTTCCTCTTGTAGTACATCCAATCCTGCAGCTGCAATTTGGTGATTTTCCAAAGCGTATGCAAGGTCTTTTTCTGCGATGATGGCACCACGACCTACATTTAAAAGGAGCGCATTAGATTTCATCTTTTTGAGGGCATCCCCATCGATTAACCCCTCTGTTTCCGGAGAAAGCGGTGCATGGATAGATATAATGTCGGAAGATGTAAGGAGGGTATCTAACGTTACACGTGTATATCCTTCCTGTACGTTTTTTTCGGTGGTAGAGTAATAGATTACGTTAGCACCGAAGGCCTTGGCTATATCTGCTACACGTTTGCCGATGTTTCCAAGTCCGATTATACCCCAAGTCATTCCTGATATTTCATGGAAATGTTCTGCAAAGTGTGTGAAAGAAGTGTCGTTTGCGTAAAGCCCATCCTTCACGTATCTATCATAGTAATTTAGTTTTTCTAAAAGGTAAAATAACATTGCGAAGGTGTGCTGCGCAACGGATTCTGTCGAATAATTTGCTACGTTGCGCCAAGTAATACCTCGGCTTTTGAGATAATCTTTATCATGGGTATTTGTCCCTGTAGCTGTGACACACACCAACTTTAATTTGGAGGCAGAACCGACAGACTGTTCATTGATTATACATTTGTTGGTAATGATGATATCAGCATCTGCAACACGATTTGGAATTTCTTCAAATAAGGTAAAGTCATATGTGAAAAATTCACCCAATTCACGAAATTGCGACAAATCAATATCTTTGCCGACGGTGCTGGCATCCAAAAATACAATTTTCATATAGAATCCTCCCTAATAACGGTGTATGAATATTATAGGGAGAGTAACAAAAGATGTCAAACAGAGTTACATAAAATTTGGAAATATATAAGATTTGACAAAATAGGAGATTTTCGTGTATAATATGTACGATAATGTCAATAGGGGAAGACATTTGTATAAGGAGAGAAAATAAATGGTATTATATGAGAAGAAATTTGGGAGAACTTGTCTTAGTATACTACTGGTCGTAGTATGCCTTATGACAAGTTTACTTTTTTTATACATAAACGTAAAAGCCGATACTATAATCCGCACCGGGATCGTGGAAGTGGCTAACAGTTTGACATTCCGAAAAGGGCCTGGAACGGAATATGGTGTAGTAGGATATTTGTCAAATGGTGATAGTGGTACGATTATAGGAGAAGAAACGGCAACCACGGGAAGAGTTTGGTATAACATGGTGGTTGATGGAAGAGAAGGATGGGCATCTTCTGCTTATGTACGAGTGGAAGAGACTGTTCTGGTGGAAGATGGAGACTTTGATGCATATTTGGATGCACAAGGGTTCCCGGAATCCTATAAAGCTCCATTGCAGGCTTTGCATGCAACATATCCAAATTGGGTATTTGAAGCGCAACATACTAATTTAGATTGGGATGCAGCCATTAATGGAGAAAGTGTATTGGGTAGAAACCTGGTGCATTCCAGTGCACCGACATCTTGGAAATCTACACAATCCGGGGCCTATAACTGGGAAACCGGTGAGTGGGTGGTGTTCGATTCCGGCGGATGGGTAGCAGCCTCTACAGAAGTGCTTCGGTATTTCATGGACCCAAGAAACTTCTTGGATGATACCAACATCTTCCAATTTATCAAACAGAGTTATCGGGCATCGTCTTTGAATGCGACGCAATTGGCAAATAAGAAAACAGATTTAACAAATATGGTAAGTGGTACATATCTAGCAAACACATGTCCGGGGACGTCCCAGTCCTATGTGGATGTGATTATGAATGCAGCGAAGGAATCGGGTGTATGTCCGTTTACATTGGCATCCATGATGATTCAGGAACAAGGAGCACAAGGTTATGGAAGTAGCATTTCCGGAACCGTTCCGGGATATGAAGGGTATTATAATTACCTGAATATCGGAGCATATAAGACCTCTACAATGTCGGCTGTGCAACGTGGACTTTGGTTTGCATCCGGTAGCGGCAATGGATATACTTCTTATCAGAGACCATGGACCAACGCCACAAGATCCATTACAGGTGGCGCTATTTACTACGGGGAGAGTTACGTAAAAGTGGGACAAGATACATTGTATTTGAAGAAATTCAATGTACAGGGTTCTAATTTATATGGACATCAATATATGACGAACGTGCAGGGAGCGGCTAGCGAAGGCACACACATGGCAAAGGCTTACGATGCAAATGCAAGAAAAGCCGCATTGGTATTTAGAATCCCGGTATATAAAAACATGCCGAAAGAAGCTTGCACAAAACCGGTAAGTGATGATAATCCAAACTATATGTTGAAGAGTTTATATGTTGCCGGATACAATCTGACACCGACTTTCAGTATGTATGAAACATCTTATTCACTGATTGTTCCAAATGAAGTGACGAGTGTTACGATTGGAGCGGAGGCTTTGGCAACTACGGCAGCAGTAAGTGGTCAAGGTGTAAAGAATCTGCAGGTGGGAAATAATGATTTTTCAGTTTCTGTTACGGCACAGAATGGCACTGTGAAAACATATGTGATTTCGATTGTACGAGAGGCAGCAGTCGTACCGGAACCTGTTCCAGAAGGACCAAATGCATCTTCATATCCTGTGACATCTTCGAAATATACGGTAGACAATAGCAGTAAAACAGTTGCGGGAATCAAAGAATTCCCGATAAAGGCAAGCGATTTTAAAGCGAAACTTACGACAACAGGTGGAAGTATAAAGATTACAACTGCAAATGGTACAGAAAAAGCAGGTACGAACAATGTTGGTACCGGTGACCAAGTAAGGGTCTATGACGCTTCGGGTGTACATCAATCAACTTATACGGTCGTTGTGTATGGGGACGTTAGTGGCGATGGAAGTATAAGCTCTTTGGATCTGTTACGTATTCAAAAACATATTTTATCTATAAGTAGATTGAGTGGGGTATATAAAAGTGTATCTGACACGAATCGCGATGGGAAGATAACATCCTTAGACTTGCTACAAGTGCAGAAACACATATTAAAAATGAAAGCGATTCAGCAATAAGGGGAGAAATAATGAAATACAGAAATCGAATCATGGCGATGTTGGTGAGTGTATGCCTGTTATTTGGAATGTTTGGCATAGTATCGCAAGCAGCGTCAGGGAGTATAAATATTTCGAGTAAAAGTGGAAAAGTAGGCGATGCGGTTACGATTACATGTACGATAAATTGCACCTCTGGACCGATTGGTTCGGCAGATGTTGTGCTGACATATTCACCTTCGGCATTGGAATGGGTTTCGGGAACTGGACTGGCCCAAGGCGGTTCTGGAAGTGTTCGGTATGCAGGCGTAACGTCAGATTTTGTAGCCCGTTCTTTGAGTTTTAATATGACATTTAAAATTCTGAAAGAAGGTGCCCATGTTGTATCTACCGGACAAGTG
>CAMFVG010000038.1 GCA_945992055.1 uncultured Clostridia bacterium
CTAAAAAGCTTCGGCGTTTTTATTATTACTTTCTTATAGGAATTAGTTCCCCATTTGTGCTGCAACTTCTGCTGCAAAGTCATCTTGTTTCTTTTCCATACCTTCGCCTACTTCGAAACGAACTACGTTCTTAATTACAAGGGCACTGTTTACAGATTTAAGGTATGCAGCAACCGTTTGTTTTCCATCTTCTGCTCTTACATACGTCTGATCCAATAAGCAAATGTCTTTTAATTGCTTAGAAACACGACCTTCAATTGCACCGTTAAAAATCTTATTTGCCATGATATTTTCTTTGTCTGCCATAGCCAAAGTTACAAGAGTAGCTTTTGCTTCATCTGAAAGGAAGTTGAATAAATATTTATTATTCTTCTGTTCTTCATAGACAGCAATATCTTCATCGCTCCAAATCTTTTCTGCGCATGCTTTGCTGATTAAATCATTTAAAACTGGCTTTGGAAGATTTGCCGGATCATTTAATGAAGATTCCACAATGATTTCTCTGATTTTTGCAAGATTTGCTTCATCAATATCTTCTCTGCTGATATATTCTGGTTTCATAGCTGCAACTTGCATAGCAATATTTGTAAGTGCTTCTTTTACATCTGCCGCACCATCTGCTGCAATGATTACACCAATCTTACCACCTGCATGAAGGTAGCTAGCTACACATTCTCCGGAAACTTTTTCAAATCTACGTACAGATAATTTTTCTCCGATTGTAGCAGTTTTTTCGATTAATTCATCTTTAAGACCATTCTTTTCAAGAAGCGCTTCTACATCTTCACCATTCTTACCACCGTTCAAGCCAGAAACGAGTGCAGTGTCAGCCACTAACTGTACGAATGTTTGGAATAATTCATTCTTTGCAACAAAGTCTGTTTCAGAGTTCACTTCTGCAACAACTACTTCATTATCATTGAATGCAACACGTGTGATACCTTCAGCTGCAATACGAGAAGCTTTCTTTGCCATTTTAGCTGCACCGCTTTTCTTTAATACTTCAACAGCTGCATCCATATCTCCGTTTGTTTCATTAAGAGCTTTTTTACAGTCCATCATACCTGCGCCTGTCATTTCTCTCAATTCTTTTACCATACTTGCTGTAATTGCCATTTTTATTTCCTCCAATTCTATTAAGAGTTTTTCTTAAGCTTCTTCAGCCACTTCTTCAACTACTGCTTCTTCAGCTACTTCTTCGTATACCTCATCAGAAGCTGTTTCACCTTGGTTTGCTTCGATTACTGCATCTGCCATTTTTGCAACGATTAATTTAACCGCTCTGATAGCATCATCATTACCAGGAATCACATAATCCAATTCTTCTGGATCGCAGTTTGTATCAGCAATACCGATAAGCGGAATTCCAAGTGTATGTGCTTCTTGTACACAGATTCTTTCTTTTTTCGGGTCTACAATAAAGATTGCATCCGGAACTTTTTTCATTTCTTTAATTCCACCCAAGTTCTTTTCAAGTTTTTCCCACTCTTTTTTAAGTGCAATAACTTCTTTTTTAGGTAAAACTTCGAATGTTCCATCTTCTGACATTCTTTCGATATCTTTCAAGCGGTTGATTCTTCCTTGGATTGTCTTGAAGTTAGTTAACATACCACCTAACCATCTTTCATTTACGAAGAACATTCCACAACGCTCTGCTTCTGTTTTAATAGCATCTTGAGCTTGTTTTTTTGTTCCAACAAAAAGGATTGTACCACCTTCTGCAGCAACATCAAAAATTGCTTTGTAAGCTTCATCTACTTTTCCTACAGATTTTTGTAAGTCAATGATATGAATACCATTTCTTTCTGTGTAGATGTACTCAGCCATTTTAGGGTTCCATCTTCTTGTTTGATGTCCAAAGTGAACACCTGCTTCTAATAATTGTTTCATTGAGATAACGTTCATTTCTTTTTCCTCCATTTTTTTGGTTTTTTCTTCCATATACTTCCCTCTCTGCCACCGCTTTTTGAACGCAAAAAAAGTTGGGCACCTGCAGAGATAACCATATATGTGTTTTTTTGCAACGTTAGTAGTATATCATACCGTCAATAGTATTGGCAAGCACTTTTCGTCAATATTTTGCCAAAAACTCCACAAAATAGGCTATGAATTTTTCCAATTCATAGCCTTATGTTTACCAATATCTTCTTATCGTGGTAATTTCCATCGTTCCACCCATATATACACTCGCTTCTTTTACTTTTTGTCCTTCTGTCGGTGCATGAATAACACGATAATTTCCTATGTAAATAGCAACATGTCCAGGATAACAGATGATATCTCCCGGAAGTGCATTTGCAAGACCATTGATTTCTTTACCTCCAATAGCCTGATGACCGGACCACCGGTCGATTGTAATGCCTACTGCCTTATGCGCTGCCTTCGTTAATCCAGAGCAGTCAATGCCATTATAACCATTGCCACCCCACACATACCAAACACCTATGTAAGTTCTTGCTGCTGCAACAATGGCATCTCCTACGGTTCGATCTCCTGTACCGGTGTAATCTCTTCCTCCACCTGAACTCGAGTTTCCACCCACAACAACCTGTTCATTCTTCTGTGCTTCTTCTTCTCGTCTCTTGGCCGCTGCTTCTTCTGCCGCCTTTCTTGCTGCTTCCTGCAACTGATTTTCAAATCCACTGATTTGATTCTTCTTCTCATTAATCTTGCTGGTTAAGGTCGCTTTTTTACTAGATAATTGCGTGCGCAGTTGCTTTAAATCCTCCTGCTCACTTTCCAGTGTTATCTTAAGTTCTTCAACTTCCTTCTTTGTCTCAACAAATTTCTTTAATTCGCCTCGATCATATTCATGAAGCACTTGGACATTCTCAATGCGTTGAAAGAAATCCGCAATATTTCGCGATTCTAAAACCGCTGTCAAAAAACTATCGTTCCCATTTTCATACATGGTAACAATTCGTTTCATCATGCTCTCATGCTGACGCTCTTCGTTCTCTTTCGCCTCTTCCAACTGCTCTGTGGCAGCAATGATAGCCTCCCCTTTTTCGATCAACTGCTGCTCTATTAAATTCATCTCCGTCATAAGAGTGGTCATTTCACTCTGCAGAGACTTCATCTCACTTTCTGCCTGATTCTTCTGCTGCGTAATCTCTCCTACCGTAGGTGCAGCAAACACAGATGTTGCAAATACAGATGTTGTAACAAACAGTGTAATCAGTACTCTACGAACTTTTTTCATCCTATCTCCCCTTTTTAATTTCTCCCCAATATATATCTCCAATATACACTATTTTTTTTCTTTTTTCAATCATTTCTGTCAATATGGATAATTTTTCCACAAAAAAGGGGAGGTTTCCCCTTTTTTACTCAACAACACCCTCAAATCCCAAATCATCCAATGCTTCTAACGCTGTTTTGACACAATGTTCGCACCCATTAATTGTCACTGCCTTGTTCGCTAAATCGACTGAAAAATCAAGTCCTTCTTCTGTGAAAAGTTTTGTAATTCTGGCTACACATTTTTCACAATGCATATCCTCTACTTTTATAATTGCCATATAGCCTTCCTCCTTTTATTTCATCATCTTTTTGATGGTGTCACACAATTCTTCGACTGCTTCACTTTTACCCGAACGAATATCATCTACCACACAAGTATGAATATGGTTGGCCAAAAGTTCTTTATTAAAACTGCTCAGAGCCGCTTGGATAGCAGATACTTGATTCAAAATGTCGACACAATAGCGTCCATCTTCTACCATGTTTTTCACTCCGCGGACCTGCCCTTCTATGCGATTCAAACGTGTAGTTAATTTTTTTGTTTCTTGCACAGTTCTCTGCTTTTGCCTATAACAACAATTATTTTCCGACATATTTCTTCCCCTTAATCCAATTTTGTCCTGCGAAGTCGCAATGCATTACCCACCACACATACAGAACTTAGGGACATTGCAAATCCGCCTATCACCGGACTGAGTAGCATTCCATTCACAGCATACAATACTCCTGCCGCCAACGGAAGTCCACACGCATTATAGAAAAAGGCCCAAAACAAGTTTTGCTTGATATTACGAATCGTTGCTTTACTGAGTTTGATTGCTTTATAAGCATCTCGTAAATCTGATTTCATCAACACGACATCTCCGGAATCCAATGCAATGTCACTTCCACTTCCGATTGCCATACCAACATCTGCCTGTACCAATGCAGGTGCATCATTGATTCCGTCTCCTATCATCATAACACATTTTCCTTGCTTTTGCAGATTTTCTATTACTGCAGCTTTATCGTTTGGCAGTACCTCTGCTACAACATGATCAACCCCCACTTTTCCGCCGATATAGTTTGCAGTCAGGCGGTTATCACCCGTTAGCATATGTACTTCAATTCCAAGTGCTTTCATGTTTCTGATTGCCTCTATACTGGTTTCCTTTATCGTGTCTGCTACGCAAACAACTCCGATAACTTCTCCCTTGCATCCCACAAACATCGGTGTCTGACCCTTATCTGCCATTTCGACTGCTTCTTTTTCATATTCGAAAAAATCCAATCCAAATTCCTCGCACAGTTTCCTGTTTCCGATGTAGTACATTTCTCCACTTATCTTTGCTTGAATACCTTGCCCGGTAATGCTTTGAAAATGATTGACCTTTTCCAATGCAATTCTTTTTTTCTTTGCACCTTCTACAATCGCCTGACCAAGTGGATGTTCTGATACCTGTTCACAGGATGCCGCAATTTGAAGCAACCTGTCTTCTGAAAGCTTGTGACTGATAATTTTCGTAACGGCAGGTTTTCCTTCTGTAATTGTTCCCGTCTTATCAAGGACAACTGCATCTACCCTATGACTGATTTCCAAAGCCTCTCCGCTTTTTATCAAAATCCCATGGCTTGCTCCAAGTCCGGTTCCTACCATGATTGCAGTAGGCGTTGCCAAACCAAGAGCACACGGGCATGCAATGACTAATACAGAAACAAAAATAGTAAGCACAAACGCAATATCATGTCCTAACACTGCCCATACAATAGCAGCAACAACCGCAATAAGCATAACAGTCGGCACAAAATACCCTGCTACCGTATCAGCCAATTTTGATATCGGTGCTTTCTTTCCCTGTGCATCCTCCATCATTTTTACAATTTTAGCCAACGTAGTGTCAGCTCCTACATGCAAAACTTCAGCAATCACCACACCATGATAATTTACACTTCCACCAATTACCTCGTCATCTATATTCTTTTCAACCGGGATACTTTCTCCGGTTAACATGGATTCATCTACACTCGTATTTCCTTCCACTACTTTTCCATCCAAAGGAATTCTGCTTCCCGGCTTGATTAGAATAAGTTCTCCCACTTGCACCTGTTCAACAGGAATTTCTATCTGTTCTCCCTCACGAAGCACTATCGCCGTATCCGGTGCCAATTCCATCAGTTTTCTTATAGCCTCCGAAGTCTTATTTTTACTTTGTCCTTCCATATATTTTCCAAGCATTACCAATGTAACCACAACAGCAGCAGACTCATAGTAAAGTTGATGAACGCATTCCGGCTTTATTGGAATAGAAATGGTCATGACGAGACTATATAAAAATGCACTACCGGTACCAATAGCCACCAAAGAATCCATGTTTGGATGTCCTTTAAAAAAACTTTTGAAACCAACCAGATAGAACTTTCGCCCATTTATGAGAATCACTATGGTCAGAATCAACTGTGCCACAGCAAACACAAGTGGATGGTGATGCATATCCATAAATCTCGGCAAAGGCAAAGTAATCGGCAGCATATGTCCGATACAAATATACAAAAGGGGAAGCGCCAAAATAAGATTGCAAATCACTTGCCGCCTTGTCTTTTTCAGCACATCTTCTGAATCCTCTTCTTTTTTTTCTACGAAAAGCTCCGCTTGAAATCCAGCCCTATCTACTTTACGTACGATATCATCGACTGTAATTTTATTTTCATCATAAGTAATCGTTAAAATTCCAGTGGTAAGATTTACATTACTCTCTTCCACACCGTCCATTTTTCTTGTCACGCGTTCCACTGCACTACTGCACGCTGCACATGTCATACCTTTTATAATATATTTTTGAGAAATCACTTTTCTTCCTCCCATCATATACCCCCTATGGGTATGTGGATTTTAGCATTTTATTCATCGCCTGTCAAGTAAACTGGAACAAAGTTCCTATAAAGCAAAAGTGGTTGTCTCCTGCTAGGGAAACAACCACTTTATCATTTTTACTTTTTTAATGGATATTTTTCAGTTAATTCTGCAACCATTCCTTTTACTTTTTCAATATTTTCTTCACTTTCGATAACAAGCGCAATCGCTTCTGCAATCACATCCATATCTTCTTCCAGCAATCCACGTGTTGTTACCGCCGGTGTTCCAAGACGTACACCGCTGGTTACAAACGGAGAACGTGGGTCATTTGGAATGGTATTCTTATTACACGTAATGTGAGCTCTGTCCAAACGTTTTTCTAATTCTTTACCACTGAGGTCTGTACCACTAAGGTCTACCAGCATCAAATGATTATCTGTTCCTCCTGATACGATTTTTACGCCTCGTTTCATCAATCCTTCACAGAGTGCTTTTGCATTCTTTACAATCTGTTTCTGATATGCTTTGAATTCCGGTTGCAACGCTTCTTTCAATGCAACTGCTTTACCTGCAATCACATGCATCAGAGGACCGCCCTGGATTCCAGGGAAAATGGCTTTATTAAAGTTAAACTTATCAGCCGCTTCTTGATTACAAAGAATCATACCTCCACGTGGTCCGCGAAGGGTCTTGTGGGTAGTTGTCGTCACAACATCTGCATATGGCATTGGTGACGGATGTTCGCCTGCTGCCACCAAACCGGCGATATGCGCAATATCAACCATCAAGTATGCTCCCACTTCATCTGCGATTTCTCTAAACTTTTTAAAATCTATGGTTCTTGCATAAGCACTGGCACCTGCAATAATCATTTTCGGTTGCTCTTTTATTGCAATCTCACGTACCTTTTCATAATCAATAAATCCGTCATCTTCCACGCCGTAGAATACCACGTCAAAATATTTTCCGGACATATTGACTGGTGAACCATGGGACAAGTGACCGCCGTGGTCCAGATTCATTCCAAGAACTTTATCACCAGGTTCCAGCATTGCAAAAAACACTGCCATGTTTGCTTGTGCCCCTGAATGTGGTTGCACATTTGCATAATCACAACCAAACAATTCCTTTGCACGCTCTCTTGCAAGATCTTCCACAACATCCACACATTCACATCCACCGTAATAACGCTTTGCCGGATATCCTTCTGCATATTTATTGGTAAGAATACTTCCCATTGCCTCTAAAACCGCTTCACTCACCCAGTTCTCGGAAGCAATCAATTCAATATTAGTATTCTGTCTTTCATATTCCGCTGTCATTGCCTGTGCAAGTTCCGGATCTACTGCATTTATCTTTTCAAATTCCATTTGTCTATCCTCCAAAAATCAATTTCCGTTTTAGGATATCATACTTCCAAGAGAATGAAAAGCATTTGCACTAATTTAATGTGATTTTGTAAGTCTTCTCCACATATCCTTCCAGTGATTGCACATAACAAGTCACTTTTACCGTTTCACCCTTCTTGTAATACTGTAATTCTTCAATCAGTTCATCCAGTGTATCTACTTTTTTACCATTCAGTTCTGTAATAACACTTCGGATTGGCAAGTTTGCCTTTTCAGCACCGCTACCTTTTACTAAAGATTGCACATAGATACCCGCAGGAATGTTATAGAAAGCCGCCACATCGGAAGTCAGATTAATCCCCTGAATACCAAGTGTTCCTCTTTCAGACTCCGAAACCTTCTCACGCGTTTTTTGATTCATTAATTCTTCCAAAACATTGGTTACATCAGATATTGGAATTGCATATCCCATTCCTTCTACTGCTGCCGAACTAACCTTGGCGCTATTAATACCAATTACTTCACCATTTGCATTCAGCAACGCTCCACCGCTATTCCCCGGATTGATCGCCGCATCGGTCTGGATTAACTCGCCCTCAACACCTTCCAAAGTACGTTTCAAAGCACTGACAATACCACATGTCACAGATTGTCCGTAACCCAATGCATTTCCGATAGCAATAGTAGGTTCTCCCACGCGCAAAGCACTAGAGTCACCAATCGTTGCAACCTTAATTGCTTCCGTAGTCGAACTCTTCAATGAAGCCAATGGAACTGTGATAATGGCCAAATCGCGGTCTGCATCTGTTCCTCTGATTTGAGCTTCATTGCTGTTTCCATCTATCCAAACTACCGTTAATGTCTTGCTGTCTTCTACTACATGATTATTCGTTACAATTAAAATTTCTTTTTCATTCTGTCCAATAATAATACCCGAACCACTACTTGGAACTTCATACTGTGTAACTCCACCAAACGGGAAGGTTTGCACTTCTTGGACACTCATACTTGTAATTGAAACAACGGAAGGCATCACATTTTCTGCCACGTCCGCAACTTGAGATTCAACTGTTGTTCCTTCATTTGCTATAATTTCTGTTTTCCCAAGGGTAGCACCGGTACTATTATCCTCTCGTTCAACAGAATCCTTTAATGCCCCTTTTGCGTTCTCCCCAAAATAGCGTTCCAAAATAAAGTTTGTTCCTTGAAAAGCCACTGCTGAAATAGCACCAAACACAATCGCAATTCCCAGAATAATAGCAATTTTTACTCCCAGCTTCATTTTCTTTTTCGGAGCTTCTTCATCAGGTTGTGAAGTTTGTTTTACTTCGTCATAAAAATAATATGGTGTTTCTACTACACTGTTTTCCTCGCTATGCTCCACAGAATTTTCTTCACCATGTTCTATGTTTTCTGAAGTTTCCTGTCCTTCCGGTTCCTCCGGCATTCCATATTGATATGCCTCATATTTATTTTCATCATTCATAATGTATTCTCCTTTCTTATTCAGCTGTCTAGTGACAGTCTAACAATGAAATGTGACCAAACTGTGTTTCTATGAGAAAAATTCAAAAATGGAGATGCAACGCATCTCCACTTTGTTTGAATTAATCATCTAAATCGATAAAGTTAATTGAAAAATTCTCTAAAAAATCTTCCTCATCGTCTTCCTCATCAGATTCATCAGCACTTTGTTGTTGTGCAAGAATACTACCCAATGTGTCTTCTTCCTCTTCTTCATTGTTTTCTTCAGATTCTTCACTTAAATTATCAGCCACTTCATCCATACTTTCTTCTTCAAGTTCTTCTGGGAATAGTTCCTTCATGCCTTCTTGCAAGAAAGGTGATTCCTCTGGAATCGTCTGTGCAAATTCTTCCTCATCCTCTTCTTCACTATCATCATCAAAATTGTCCAAGTCTAAAATAAGATCATCCTGCACTTCGTTATTTGCGTCAATTCCATACTCATCATAAATCTCATCCAACTCTGCATTGCGATTATATAATTTAATACTTAATACAACGATAACAATAACAAACAAAAGGAATCCAAATCCCGCACCAAGAATAACGTAATCCAAATGATTTTCTAACATCGCACTCACTCTTCCGAGAATGCTTGTATCTTTTTCTTCTTCTATCACTTCCGGTGCTTGAAATCTCTGATAAGTACCTTCTGCCGGATCCATTTGATAAAGCGCTTTCTCACCCGAGTTGTTCATTGCATAAAAAATACAAAATTCCGGTGTGTTTTCATTTTGCCATGCCGGGAACGTCTTCCCACTCGTAGTTACCACTTGTGTGAGTTTGTATTCTTCCGGCAATACAATAGCTGATGTATCTGACAATAAAACAATCGTGGTCTTGTCGGAAATTTGAATCGCCTCATACGGTGCAAATGTTGCAGTTTCTTCCACATACATAAATATTCCACCAGTATTTTCTTCATCCACCAAATATACAAGGTGTAAATTAAGTGCTTCGCTGTATACGGAATTATATTCTACCAAATCATACTCTAATTTTGCCGCCACATACCCTTCCGGTATTTCTTTTGTTGGAACTGCATCTGCAAATTTGTAATTTTTTCCATCAATTTCCACCGTAACGTCCGATGATGTACTTGGTGCAGTTGTACTTTCCACTGGGTCACCTATAGTTTTAATTGTAGATGTCCCCTTCTTGTAATCCAAAACAGTACCAGACACATTCTTCACAGTTGCATCTGAGATTGTAATGGTTGAAGTACCAGCCTTAATCGCCTGGAATTTCATCAAGAATTCTTTTCTAGAACCATTTTCACTCGTTGCATCCCCACTATATTGAAGCGTTCCTGCCGCTGTTTCTGTCACACCATCTCCACTTTGGAATTTCAACAAACTTGTATCATATGTCATAGTAATCTCGATTTTTCCGAAATTACCTTTCAATCTTTTTACAACACCTTTTACTTCTACGGTGGTTCCTGTCTGTACTGCCGGATTGACATGATCGCTAAACATAATTTCGCCATCATTTGCCGCATGTGTCAGCATAGAAAAACATGGAACCATAAGGCATACAGCCAAGATAAAAGTTGCGATTTTTTTCATACTTTTCATTTTTGTGTCCTCTCTCTTTTTTCTTTTGACATTATATTATATATTACACGATTTTATAATCTGTGTCTAGACTTTTGACCTATTCTTCTTCCTTATAATCGTTTCTGCTATAGCCACTTAAATTTTCAATTTTTGTCCCAATCTCTTTAACCACTTCCGATGGCTCATATTCATTTTTCGGATATAAGAACGCATGCAGTTCTTGTACATTTTCTACCACGCCCAGTGGAATAACTGCACTACCAACTCCTTCCACATATCCGTCCATGTATTCAAACGCAAACCCACTGCTTCCTTTTAGTTCGTACTGCAATACACCGGAAGCAAGTTTCACAATTTCACCCAGTGTGAAACTAGTCGATATCCTTGAAAAAACTTGATCCAAAATATCATTAATGGTGGATAAATCCGTATTTTTCACTTGTTCTATCAATTTTTGAATTACCAAACGTTGACGTTCTGTTCTTCCATAATCGCCACCCACGTTTTTTCGTATTCGCACATAGGTGAGAGCCGAAACACCATCTAAAGTCTGAGCTCCCGCTCGAATACGTTGTGCCTTTTTCCCTACAATCTGAGCACTCTCAAAAATATAATTATTCATTTCTGTGGCTTCCGCTTCTGTAACATCAATTTCAATTCCTCCAAGCAAGTCAACCACATCTGCCATAGCTTGAAAATCCACTGTCACATAATCCTGAATGTCCAAATCAAAGTTTTTGTTCAGCATATTAATGGTCGCTTGAGGACCCCCGGAAAAATATGCACTATTCGCTTTTTTTATCTCTCCGTCTTCCTGCATCGTTAATAAATCCCGATACACTGAAATAAGCTTTATCTCCTTCGTTTCATTATCGACACTTGCAATCAACATGGTATCTGCATGCGTTCCTGCTTCAAGTTGTCCTTCTCTGGAATCTCCACCAAATAGAGCAATCGTTGTATACCCCTCTTGTTTTGTTCCTGCATTCATCTGGACATCATCGTCACCAAAAATATTCAACTGCATTTTCCCATACTTGGACATCACATATCCAATGCCCAAAAGAATCATAAGCGTAATAATTTCTGCAATCAAGACAATCGCTCGTCTTCTCTTTCTGGCTCTTCTTTTTTTCGCGGCTCTTTCCGCTTTTGCCTCTTTTAAACTTCTCCCCTGCTTCATATATGCTCCTTTATAGAACAAAGTCGGAGTAAGATTTCTCACTCCGACTAGTATTTACTTTCCGTTATATTTATTGTGTAGGTTGTCCACCATTTTCACCATCTCCCGGTTTTTCTCCTGGCGTTTCACCTGGGGTCTCTCCTTCACCCGGAGTTTC
>CAMFVG010000039.1 GCA_945992055.1 uncultured Clostridia bacterium
GTGTATTGTCTTCCTTTGTGAGGCTGAAAAATGAAATCGGAGTAGAAACACATTTATTTGATTTTGATGAAGATATCTATGGTAAGAACATTGTAACAAATATATTGCATTTTATGCGTCCCGAGATTCATTTTGAGGGTCTGGACGCCTTAATGGAGCAGTTAAGAAAAGACGAATTAACAGGAAAAGCATATTTGGGGGATGCATCCTTTGATTTTGCCAATATTATGTAGTTGACATATTATTGGATGAAGCTGTTTATCAGTATCAGAAGAAAACAGTTCGTATGATGATTTTGAAAGACCACAAGCGTCCTGACGGTCGTGCAATCAACGAAATTCGTAAGCTGTCCGCAGAAGTGGATATTGTACCTCGAGTACATGGTTCCGCTATGTTTACAAGAGGACAGACTCAGATTTGTAACATTACAACACTGGCACCTTTGTCAGAAATGCAGAAGCTGGACGGACTTGATTCCAATGAGACAAGCAAGCGTTATATGCATCACTATAATTTCCCGGCATACTCTGTCGGTGAAACAAAGGTAAGCCGCGGACCCGGAAGACGTGAAATCGGTCACGGTGCATTGGCAGAAAGAGCTCTGATTCCGGTATTGCCTTCTGAAGAAGAATTCCCGTATGCAATCCGTACCGTATCCGAAACATTTGAGTCAAACGGTTCCACCTCCATGGCATCTACATGTTCTTCCTGTATGTCACTTATGGCAGCCGGTGTCCCGATTAAGAAAATGGTTGCAGGTATTTCCTGTGGTCTTGTAACCGGTGATACAGATGATGATTTTGTATTATTAACCGATATTCAGGGATTGGAAGATTTCTTTGGGGATATGGACTTTAAGGTAACAGGTACAACAGAAGGTATTACTGCTATCCAGATGGACATTAAGATTCATGGTCTTACAAGACCAATCGTAGAAGGCGCGATTGCAAGATGTCGTGAAGCAAGACTTTTCATTATGGATACATGTATGAAGCCTGCTATTGATAAACCACGTGCTACTGTCGGCAAATATGCTCCTAAGATTGTTTCTCTTACAATTGATCCGGAGAAAATTGGCGATGTAGTAGGGCAGAGAGGTAAGACAATTAATGAGATTATTGCCCGTACAGAGGTAAAGATTGATATTACTGACGATGGAAATGTATCTGTATGCGGAACCGATGAAGCAAAAATGGCTCAGGCTGTAGATATGATTAAGACAATCGTAACGGATTTTGAAGAAGGACAGGTGTTCAAAGGAACCGTTGTAAGCATCAAAGAATTCGGTGCATTTGTTGAATTTGCTCCCGGTAAGGAAGGAATGGTACACATCTCAAAAATCTGCCGTGAAAGAATTAACCGTGTAGAAGATGTTCTGACATTAGGTGATAAAGTAACCGTTGTATGTCTTGGAAAAGATAAGATGGGAAGAACAAGCTTCTCCATGAAGGATGTAGCCCAGAACTAAAAAAGACATAATATAGAGACCGGTACTTCTACGATTGAAAGTTCGTGAAGTACCGGTCTCTTAAGTTTTTGATGGAAACCTTTTTTTCGTTGATATAAAATAAGATGTTTTAAGAATTAAGGTTACAATGAATTCCGATATTCTGTTGGCGAAATTCCAAATGTTTGCTTAAAAGATTTGCTAAAATGGAAAGGATCGGAATAGCCAATTGCAGCAGAAACAGAATTAATTGAGTTTTCCGGAACTTGTAACAACTGTTTAGCAATATTCATTCGATAGTCTCGTATGAATTTGGAGGGAGTTGTTCCTTCTACTTTGTTAAAAACTTTGGTTAAGTATGAAGACGAAAAACCAAGGTTTTTTGAAAGCGTATTTAGTGTAATCTCATCGGCATAGTGATTTTGGATATATTCCTTAACAAGAGCAACAATTTCTTCGGGTTTATAATTGTTTTCAGAGGTTGTCGTCAGCATGTTGTCGCTAGCGGCAAGAAGAGTAACTTCTATTTTTTTCAGAGTTTGGCACAGCTCTTGTGAATTGATTGGTTTTAACAGATAATCTGTCACCCCGTATCTGAGTGCAGATTGTGCATAACTAAAATCGGCGTATCCGGTAAGGATAATACACTGTATGATTTTTTTTGATTCATGGATACGTTTGACTAATTTGATTCCATCCATAACAGGCATGGAAATATCCGTTATTACTACTTGTATTGGCTGGGTGCAAATATAGTCCCAGGCATCGGAACCGTTGGAAAAGATGTTTGTTACCTTAAAGTGGGGATTACTTTGCTCAATGTGTTTGGCAATATTTTTGGCAATTCTTTTCTCGTCTTCAACAACGATTACATTAATGTAGTATTCACTCATATGTATTTCCTTTCTTTATCAATTCCACAGAGTCGTCTGTTTCATTATAACATAATTCTCCACCAATAGTTACAATTGCTCCACCGGTTGCATGATTACTGATTTTAAATATATGTTTTCCCTTGTACAGGGTTTTGAATCGAATATAGATATTCATTAATCCCATTCCGTTAATTTCAAGGCTGGGGAGTAATTCTGTTTCATTAATATAAGCAATTTTTTCGTTTAAAATATTAATATCTTCTTGCGAGAATCCAATACCGTTATCCTGAATGGAAATTTCCCAAAAGGTTTTTGTCATGATTCCTTTCACTGTGATATACCATGGTGGACGAACGGATTTTGTTGAGAATTTGATGGAATTTTCAATAATTAACTGTAGACACAATTTAGGAATTTGTATCTGCATCATTTCTTCCGGCAAATCAATTTCATAAATTAAATCCTCATCATAGCGCATTTTCATGCACTCTAAGTAATCTTGAGCATGAGAGATATCTTCACGGACGGATACGAGAGGATCTGTGTTTGAGGATATATAACGCAAAATTCTAGAAATTGTTTGACACATATGAATGACTTCTTCATTCATTCCTTCATCCGCCATTGCTTGAATTGTCGCCAGAGAATTATACAAAAAGTGTGGATTCATCTGTGACTGAAGGGCAAGCATATGCGACTGTACCTCCTGATTTCGCAAGGCTATTTCGCGTTTCATAGATATCTGTGCTCTGTTATGCATATCGATAAGAGCACTATATAAAGTATCCAATTCAAGAATGTTTGTATCGACCCGTTCAATGGTATTCTCTTCAACAGAATCAATATTATCGGTATGAAGTGATTGCAGTTGCAAATACATCTTCATGAGGGGATTGGTAATAATCCGGGAAACAATAT
>CAMFVG010000040.1 GCA_945992055.1 uncultured Clostridia bacterium
TCTCGCAGCACAACACCACCACCGCAGGAAATCACTTGATTTTCTTGTGTTTGAAGTTCGCGCAAAAAAGCAGTTTCAATATCACGAAAATAAGCTTCTCCCTGCTGTTCAAATATGTTTGCAATGGACCTTCCTTCACGCTCTACAATCATTTGATCCATTTCTACGATTCTCATGCCATACTTCTTTGACAGCTCCTGTGCTACCGTACTTTTCCCGGTCCCCATAAATCCTATCAAAAAAATGTTTATCATTTTTATTGTTCCTCCAACACTACCTTTACATCCTCTTTAAATTGTTTCCATGCTTTTTCATCATCCACAAAATACTTCGGACATATTTTCCCGGTAACATCATAATGTCGAATAATATCGCGTTCCGTTAACCCAAATTTTTCGCAAAGCCATGCGGTCAGGTGCACCAATGAATCATATGTTTCCTTGGTATAGCTTCCATCTCCCGTTTTGTGACAGGTCTCAATAGATACCGAATCTATATTGCGCTCATTGGATGCATACGCGATCTCCCATGTTGGAACACATTGTACAATCTCACCCTCAAGACCCACAATGAAGTGACTACTGGCCTTTGTTTGCTTTGTTTTTCGTAGATTTTCAAAATAATCTCTGTTTTGTTTAGCGCCGGTACCTGGATTTGCCGTGTAATGAATCACAATATCCCGAATCTTTTCACTCTGTTCACCAGGTCTGGAATATGGGTTCACCGTTAATAAATCTACTGTTATATCCGGTTTTTCAATATTCATTTGTGCTTCATCTTGTTCCACGTATTCATTATTGAACGGTCCTATTTCAAAAAATTTCATTATCACCAAAGCAGCCATCAGAACAATCAGAGCAAACACACCTGCACGCATATAAAATCGCACCCTCTTCAGAAATCTCGTTTTCCGTCTCGGTCTATGTTTTTTCGCCATACTTTTCCCCTTTAACAAAGCAAATGAGGCATGTATAGACATGCCCCATTTTAGTTATTACACTTGATCTACACTATAGTTTGGTGCCTCTTTGGTAATGTGAATGTCATGTGGATGACTTTCTTTCAAAGAAGCGGCAGAAATTTTTACAAATTTTCCTCTCTCTTTCAACTCTTCGATTGTCGGGGTTCCACAATATCCCATACCAGCACGAAGACCACCGAGCAATTGGAAAATAGTATCTTCAACCATACCCTTGTATGCCACACGTCCCTCTACACCTTCAGGTACCAATTTTTTCGCATTAGTCTGGAAATAACGATCTTTACTACCGTTTTCCATGGCTGCAATTGATCCCATACCACGGTATACTTTGTATTTTCTTCCTTGGAATAATTCAAAATCTCCCGGGCTTTCGTCACATCCTGCAAGGATACTACCCATCATACATACGTTAGCACCTGCTGCG
This sequence comes from uncultured Clostridia bacterium, assembly GCA_945992055.1. Classification (GTDB taxonomy): domain Bacteria; phylum Bacillota; class Clostridia; order Lachnospirales; family Lachnospiraceae; genus Faecalimonas. The sequence goes on from CAMFVG010000040.1 coordinate 1,407, forward strand.
ATTGCTTTTGTAACGTCTCCTGAATATTTGATACCTCCATCTGCAATAATCGGAACGCCATATTCTTTTGCTACTGCATACGCATCCATAATTGCCGAAATCTGTGGCACACCAATACCTGCAACCACACGTGTTGTACAGATAGATCCCGGTCCAATGCCAATCTTAACCGCATCTGCGCCGGCTTCAATCAATTCTCTCGTAGCCTCACCGGTTGCAACATTACCTGCAATTACTTGCAAATCCGGGTATTTTTCTTTTACCATCTTCACGCACTTAATTACATTCGCTGAATGCCCATGCGCAGAATCAAGAACGATAACATCCACTTTCGCTTTTACTAACGCGTCTACTCTGTCCAACGCATCCGCAGTGATACCTACACCTGCTCCGCAAAGAAGACGTCCTTGTTCGTCTTTCGCTGACATTGGATACTTAATCTGTTTTTCAATATCCTTAATTGTAATTAAACCTTTTAAGTTATAATCTTTATCAACAATCGGTAATTTCTCTTTTCTTGCTTTTCCAAGGATTCTTTTCGCTTCTTCTAACGTAGTTCCCTCCAATGCGGTAATCAGCCCTTCAGAAGTCATCGATTCCTTAATCTTTTTAGAGAAATCCTCTTCGAATTTTAAATCACGATTTGTGATGATTCCCACTAATTTTTTACCTTCTGTAATCGGTACACCTGAAATACGGAACTTTGCCATCAATTCATTTGCATCTTGTAATGTATGTTCTGGCGATAAAGAAAATGGGTCAGTAATTACTCCGTTCTCTGAACGTTTTACCTTATCTACTTCTTCAGCTTGTGCTTCAATTGACATGTTTTTATGAATAATACCAATTCCACCTTGACGAGCCATCGCAATCGCCATACGGTGCTCTGTCACAGTATCCATACTTGCACTCATCATCGGAATATTCAAGCGAATTTTCTTTGTCAAATTTGTAGATAAATCTACTTGGTTCGGAATTACTTCTGAATAAGCCGGTACCAAAAGCACATCATCAAATGTAATGCCATCTCCAATAATTGTTCCCATATTTCTTATCCTCTCTTTCTTTTTCCCTTTTGTTTATAGTGTCTTATGTTACTAAAAAGATTATCGTCTGTCAAGACTTAAAACTACCTTTCGCGGTGCCAAATCTCTCATAGCATTCAACATTTCTTCATTTGGTTCAAAAATCATACGTACCTTTTCTCCGCCTTTGAATGTCACCATTTCATAAGTCTGACTACCTGCAGTGCGTGTGCTGTAATCAACGGCTTTCAAACGCTGATATCCAAGCAATTCTTGAGCACCGGTCGGAGCAAGCAAATCCATATCTTTTATAGTAGTAGAGAATTGTCTTTTTCTTGACTCTTTTGCCATGACTTTATCGATATCCAATTCCCCATTATAGAAACTGTATTCATATTCAACATCCATACGTTTGAACAAAAACACATCTACTACAACCAAAATAATTGTGAGCCAAATCCCAAGTGGGAATAACAGCATCACAAACAGCGATAACACGGTCACTAAAATCAATGCGGCTTTTGCAAGAATGGTTCCGACTGTCGCATTCCTTTTTACTAATTGTTCGATGAAATAATCGCCCATAACAATCCTCCGCGCTTTTGTATATTTCTAATATTGTAGCACAAAAAAAGGGACTTGTTAAGTCCCTTTTCGCACATTTGTAATTACATCATTCCCATTCCTGCACCTGGATTTGGCATTGGTGGTACCTCTGTTTTCTTGTTTGCTACAACTGATTCTGTGGTTAACAATGTAGATGCAACACTTGTTGCATTTTGTAATGCACTTCTTGTTACTTTAGCAGGGTCAAGAATTCCCGCTTTTACCATATCTACATAATCTTCATTGTATGCATCAAATCCGATTCCCGGTTTTTCTTCTCTTACTTTATTGATAATAACTGCACCTTCCAAACCGGCATTGGCAACGATATGATAAAGTGGTGCTTCCAACGCTTTTAAGATAATCTTCACACCTGTTTTTTCGTCACCTTCTAAACCTTCAGCCAATTTTGCTACTTCTTTTGATGCATGGATGTAAGCAGAACCACCACCTGCTACGATTCCTTCTTCCACAGCTGCTTTCGCTGCTGAAAGTGCATCTTCCATACGAAGTTTCGCTTCACGCATTTCAGTTTCTGTAGCTGCACCAACGCGAATAACTGCAACTCCACCTGCCAATTTGGCAAGTCTTTCCTGCAATTTTTCTCTGTCAAATTCAGAAGTTGTTTCTTCAATCTGTGCTTTAATTTGAGATACACGTGCTGCAATCTGCGCTTTGTCTCCCATTCCGTCAACAATCACAGTCGCCTCTTTTTGTACTTTTACAGATTTTGCACGTCCTAATTGGTTAAGTGTAGTTTCTTTCAGGTCTAATCCTAACTCTTCCGAAATCACTTGACCACCTGTTAAAATTGCAATATCCTCTAACATTGCTTTTCTACGGTCTCCATATCCCGGAGCTTTCACAGCCGCTACATTAAATGTGCCACGCAACTTATTCACAATCAATGTTGTAAGCGCTTCACCTTCAATATCCTCTGCTACAATCAATAATCTTGATCCTGATTGCACGATTTGTTCCAATACCGGAAGTAAATCCTGAATATTAGAAATCTTTTTGTCTGTAATCAAGATATATGGATCGTCCAATACTGCTTCCATCTTTTCCATGTCAGTTGCCATGTAAGCAGAGATATAACCACGGTCAAACTGCATACCTTCTACTAAATCCAACTCTGTCTTCATCGTTTTTGATTCTTCGATGGTAATAACACCGTCATTTGATACTTTCTCCATGGCATCTGCAACCATAGCACCTACCTCTACGTCGCCTGCCGAAATCGCTGCAACATTTGCAATTCTTTCCTTGCTTTCTACCTTACTGCTCATTGCAGCAATCGCTTCTACTGCAACGTCTGTTGCCTTCTTCATTCCTTTACGCAATACGATTGGGTTTGCACCTGCTGCAAGATTCTTCATTCCTTCTTGAACCATTGCTTGAGCAAGTACTGTCGCAGTTGTAGTACCATCACCCGCTACATCATTTGTTTTCGCTGCAACTTCACGAATTAACTGTGCACCCATATTCTCGAATGCATCTTCCAATTCGATTTCTTTTGCAATGGTAACACCGTCATTCGTAATAAGCGGTGCTCCAAATTGTTTATCCAATACTACGTTTCTTCCTTTTGGTCCAATTGTAACTCTTACTGTATTTGCCAGTTTGTTTACTCCGGCTTCCAAAGCCTCTCTGGCTTCTGCTCCATACTTAATTTCTTTTGCCATGATGTTATGCCTCCTTATTTAATAATAGCCAAGATATCGTTTTGCTTTACTACAAGATATTCTTCGCCGTCAAGTTCTACTTCTGTTCCTGCATATTTTGAATAAATAACTTTATCACCCACAGAAACTAACATTGTAACTTCTTTCCCATCAACAATTCCACCTGGTCCCACTGCAACAACTTCTGCTTGCTGTGGTTTTTCCTTTGTTTGTCCTGCCAAAACAATTCCTGACTTCGTTGTCTCTTCCGCTGTCTCTTGTTTCAACACAACTCTGTCTCCTAATGGTACTAATTTCATAACGATTGCCTCCTCATTTCTATATTTTATTAGCACTCCTCTTCTTTGAGTGCTAAATACAATCTAGTAATAAAATATCACTACAAACTATGTTTGTCAACCTACTTTATATTTATTTTATAAAAACCATTCTCTACTTGTAATCTCAAGATTTTTCCTTTTGCACTGCAGTAGCGTTTGTAAACTCTTCCCGTACACCATGTACACACTCCATCTCGACTTACTTCACACTTGTATACTGCATCCAATGAGATGTCTGTCAATTTATCTGTCTTTAAAATCAGCACAACACATTCTTGTTGTGCATCGTACTTTAAAACCTCACAAATATATGTTTTCTCATCCATCTGCTTTCCTTTGCAAAGTACTTTCTGCATTTTTAATTCTGCAACATCTCCTGTTTTCATATGCCCTCCCCTGATTTATACTTCAAAAGGGAATCAGATGACTGACTCCCTTTTATCTTTCGTTATCTACGTTTCTGCTTCTTAATTGCTGCCAATTCTTCAAAAATAACCTCATTTACTACTTTAATGTAAGTTCCTTTCATCCCTGAAGAACGCGATTCAATGACACCGGCACTCTCAAACTTACGTAATGCATTGACAATCACAGAACGAGTGATTCCCACGCGATCTGCAATTTTACTTGCAACCAAAATGCCCTCTGTTCCTTCTAATTCATCAAAAATATGAATAATTGCTTCCAATTCAGAGTATGACAACGTGCTGATAGCTGACTGTACAATCTGCTCCTTACGTATCTCCTCTGCACTTTCTTCACTCACAGAACGTAGCATTTCCAATCCCACGACTGTTGTGCCATATTCACTCAAAATAATATCATCAATTTCATACGCTTCGTTTTGTTTATACATAAAGAGTGTACCAAGGCGTTCTCCTGCAATATTAATCGGAGTTACAATTGCTTGATAGCCTTTTACTGCTTCCGGCGAAAAACCCAGGGTCTGTAAATTTACATTTTCTTTGGTTGACAACACACTGAGCATTCTTTCGTTTAACATAGCATCAACATGACTGCCCACTTTATTTTCAATCAACTCTTGAATCAAATCCACACCCAAACTTTGTCCGACGCCCAAAACCTTACCTTTTTTACTCACTACCAGTACATTAGAATCCATGATTTCCGTCAACACATCGCAAATATCATTAAATACTACTTTGCTTGAGTTATTATTATGCAATAAACGGTTAATCTTCCTGGTTTTATCTAACAATTGTACACTCATTTCTCTTCCTCCGTGATATGATTTTATATATTATCACACAATTTTGGCTATTTCAAGTTTTTGTCGGAATTTTCTGTCGGTCGTTTCCACGACATATATTCACAATTCGGATTGTCTTCGCAACCGTAATATTTTCTACCTTTTTTTGTTTTTCGAATCACAATATCCTTACCGCAAACCGGGCATGCAACTCCTATTTTTTCCAAATACGGCTTTGTATTTCTACATTCAGGAAATCCCGGACAAGCCAAAAATCTTCCGTGCGGGCCATATTTGATTACCATGTTTCGGCCGCATTCTTCACAGACAATATCAGTAACTTCATCTGCAATGCTGATTTTCTCCAATTCTTTTTCTGCAATCTGAACTGCCTCTTCCAAATCCGGATAGAAATTACTAATTACGGATTTCCACTCTACTTTTCCTTCTGCAATCATGTCCAGAAGACCTTCCATATTAGCAGTGAAATTCACATCTACAATACTTGGAAAAGATTGTTTCATAATATTATTTACAACTTCCCCAATCTCTGTCATATATAGATTTTTCTTTTCTTTCGCAACATAACGTCTGGCAATAATGGTGGAAATGGTCGGTGCATAGGTACTCGGACGACCGATTCCCAATTCTTCTAATATCTTGACTAATGCAGCCTCTGTATAATGCGCCGGCGGTTGCGTAAAGTGTTGCTTCGGTTCAAACCCTTCATGTGTCAACTTTGTATCTGGCGTGATACGTTTTACCAATACATTATTCTCAGCTTTTTCTTCATCCGCTTCAATATAAACAGCACGAAATCCATCAAACTTGACACTGGATGTTGTAACTGCAAATGGATGTTTCCCTGCAGCAATCTTCACAGCTATGGTTTCGTATTTTGCAGGTTGCATTCTGCTGGCCGCAAAACGTTTCCAAATCAATTGATAGAGACGCAGTTGATCTCTGCTAAGAGAATCTTTTAACATGGCCGGTGTTCTTGTAATATCAGTTGGACGAATGGCCTCATGTGCATCTTGAATCTTCTTTTCACTGTCTGCCTTTTTCCCAGACTTGGATACATACTTATCTCCGTAATGTTCTGCAATATAGGCTTTTGCATTCATGTCCGCTTCTTCTGAAACTCGAGTGGAATCTGTACGAAGGTACGTGATAATACCAACAGTTCCGCTACCCTTAATCTCTACACCCTCATATAATTGTTGTGCAATACGCATGGTTTTTTGTGTCGCAAAATTCAATACTTTGGAAGCTTCTTGCTGCAGAGTGCTGGTGGTAAACGGAAGTGGGGCTTTCTTTGTTCTTTCACCCTTTTTCACTTCATCCACTTTATAGTCCGCTTTTTCCAGTTCTCTCAAAAGACTATCCATCTCCTCTTGGGAATGAATGTCACCTTGGTATTTTGCAACCAAAGATTTCGCTTCTCCTTCAATTGCAAAAGTGGCGTCTAGTGTCCAATATTCTTCCGGAACAAATGCTTCAATCTCCGCTTCTCTATCCGCAATAATGCGAAGTGCAACAGATTGTACTCTCCCTGCACTTAAGCCGCGTTTCACCTTTGCCCAAAGAACAGGACTGATGCGGTAACCTACGATTCGATCCAATGCACGTCTTGCCTGCTGCGCATCAACCAGATTCATGTCTATCTCTCTTGCCTCTTTAATCGATTCCTTTACAGCTGCCTTCGTAATCTCATTAAAACTTATACGATAAACTTTTTTGTTTTCTAATTTTAACCCAACAAATAAATGCCATGCAATTGCCTCTCCTTCACGGTCAGGGTCAGTTGCAAGAAAAATCTTGTCCGCCTTTTTCACTTCTTTTCGTAAATTAGCAAGGACATCTCCTTTTCCTCTGATTGTAATGTACTTTGGTTCAAAATCATGTTCCACGTCAATTCCCAAAGTGCTTTTCGGCAAATCACGAATATGTCCATTTGAAGCAACTACTTCATAACTGCTTCCCAAAAATTTTTTAATCGTCTTGACTTTGGCAGGTGATTCCACGATTACAAGATAACGCGCCATTTATATTTCCTCCAGAATAAATGCTATTTATTTCATTCTTACATAGTAGTTTTTAGAAATTTGTTGAATAACTCCCCTTAATTCCAAACTCATTAAAATATTTAAAAGTTCTGACACAGGCAGTTTTGTCTTGCTCACAAGCTGCTCTATGTTTTGCGGGTAGAAATCAAGGCAACTATAC
>CAMFVG010000041.1 GCA_945992055.1 uncultured Clostridia bacterium
CTGCGTTCTATAGAACGCAGGTTGTAATGTATCATGAATCACTTTTTCAACTTCATCATTGCAATCATTATAAATATGCGTTCTGATGCCAAATACCAACAAGTCTGCAGAGGTCTCTTCCATTTTTCTTATTGCAATGTCATAAGCATTACTATCCATCCAATCATCCGAATCCGGAAAAGCTACAAATTTCCCCTGTGCAAGATCAATCCCTATATTCCTAGTTGGGCCTGAACCACTATTTTCTTTATGTACAGCTCGAATTCTCTGATCTTTTTCCGCATATTCGTCACATATTTGTGGACTGTTATCAACACTGCCGTCATCTACTAATATCAATTCCCAATCAGTGAAGGTCTGATTGATTATGGAATCAATGCTTCTGTGCAGAAACTTTTCTGCATTATAAACTGGCATCACAATACTTAAAGTAACCATAAAAACCTCTCAACCATTAATAATGTTTTCTAATCTATCCATTATGATATCTTCGCTTAAATAATCTTTTCTTTCAATCGCTTTGAGTTTATAGTGATTATACAAATTTTGATTTGTAATCATGTTTTTAAGACCATTGTATAGTCCTTCTTCACTGTTTTCTACAATTAATCCATATTTACCATTATCCAACATCTCTGCCGCGCCAGAAACATCTGTACTCAACATCGGAACTCCCAAAATAATGGTCTCCATCATAACCATACTAAATCCTTCGGTATAAGAAGCACAAACATACAAATCAGCATTATTTATAAATTTATAAGGATTTGCCTGTTTGCCCCAAAACACAATATTTTGAAGTTCATACTGGCGTGCCAATTGCTTGATTTTTTCAAAATCCACACCATCACCGATAAGCCAAAATTCAAACTCCAATCCTTCAGAGCATAACTTTTTGCACACATTCAGTAATCGTGTATAGCCCTTTTGATAGTCTACAAACCGTGATACATTCACTAACGTGAATCGTTTTTTGTGCGGATAATCTTTTCTTTCTCCTGCCAATGTCCGAATTGCTTTTGTATCGTTTGGATTATTCACAACATGGATATCTGAATTTCTCCCAAACACTTCAACAAACTGTTCTTTTGCTTTCTGTGAAACACAAATTATATTTTTTACATTCTGATAAACTTTTTCAGCCTTCTTATATGAGCCCAACGTTCTAATATCACCCTCAAGATTCATATTATGAAGCCAACCCATTTGCATTGCTTGTGAATTGTTAGAACCGCTAATGATCTTCATAGCTTCACTTCCGAAAAAAGCGATTTCTATATCATAATGCTCTCTTACATATCTCTTGTATAAATATTGGGCAGAATGAACCTTCATCCATAAATTCCATGGCAATACTCTAAAATTAAATCGCATAATGTCTTTCATGGAGGCCCGCAAGAGATTCTTTATCGGCTGATAATGTGATATATAGCGCACCTTCTGATCCAAATGACTGACTATATCCTTATCGTCATATGTAAAATTCAATATAGTCACTTCATAATTTCTACGCGCAAACAGATTCGCGTAATTAACACAAACTCGTTCCATCCCTCCCATAGATAATGAGGGAACTAAAAATAATACTTTTTTCTTATTCATTGTCTATATATCCACCTTGCGACGTTTCATTGAATACCAAACATTTCCCCAAAAACGTTTATAATTAAGAACTCGATTTGTACCATAATGTTTAATATATTCCATGCGAATGAATTCCAAATACGGAACATCCTCAAACCGAATAGCTTCACATTCATACCACATCCCAGCATTAAATCGTCGAGAAGCACCTTCGACATATCTCTTTTCATCAAAATGTGTTCCGGTTCCATCAAAGCCCGCATTATTGACCAATGTTTTTTTTGGAATAATATTATAGGTTCCTAACTTCCACATATGATAATCAAAACGAATAGCCCATGAGTTAATTCTTCCATTCATTTGATCATCTAACATATTAGAACGATCCATTCCCCAACGGTTGAACTGTTTGCGTGCTTTAATATTAAACCTAAACTTTTTGTAATCCGGCATACTCCAATCAATTGTATTCCACCTATCCTTCCAAGTAGCCCAACACATGCTAGTCACTCGTTGTGTCTTAATGATATCAAACTTGTATCCTTTAGGCAAATCCATAGGTAAAGCTAAGCCTCCAATAGAAAATATGTTTTGTTTTTCTCTATAAAAGTCAAGTGCTTCATTCATATATTTTAAAAAATATGGTGCTACAATTGTATCATCTTCCACAATAATTGCCTTGCCATATTCGTTGATAATATTCGTCACCCCTTCAATAATGCTTTTTGCAAGCCCTTTATTGTGGGGAGCCTCTATAATTGTAACCTCTTGAAAATTACTTTTCTTTTGATACTCTTGTAGAAAATAACGAACCTCTTGCACCTCTTGTATATTTTTTTCTCTCTTTGGTCCATCTGAAAACACATACAAACAAGACTGTTCACTCAAATCGCTGTGTTCCAATGCATCAAGTACTTGTTGTAAATGTTTTTTTCTGTTATATGCAAATACAATTACCGGCGCTAACATATGTTACATTTCTCCTTAACACTATTTTTACATGTTTTTTTTACTGCATTTTTAAGGTCGTATATTCTATATTTTCCTTCAAAGACATGTGCAAACGTTTCGTCGTAATACACTGCTCCAAAATAATTCTGTATTCTTTTATTGCGTGACAATAATTCAACCATTCTGCCCAAAATATTAGATTTTCTTTTTGTTGCATCCATTGCCATGCAATAATCTACAGCAGAATATTTACCATCATCTGGACAATACAAACCACCGACTTTTTCACAACTAACCATATATATCAATTCGCATAGATTTTCAACATAAATGGCACTCTTATAATTTTGCAAAAAAGCATTTGGCAACACCAAAAACTTGTGATTTAAGTTCCGATACTGTTCAAGGTATAATGTCATACCCATTCCATAGATACTAGGCACTCTAATCACAGACACTTGAAACGTAGCATCTTCCAAATAACGAAGTTCCTTTTCAGCCAAAAGCTTACTCTTACCATAATCACTAACTGGATTGCATGGTGTCTCATTTGAAACAATGCCTTTCTTTGGTTGGCAATTTGGTTCAACACCATAAACAGACATAGAACTAATATATATAAAATGTTTAACTCCATCCTTCTTTGCTTTCTTTGCAAAGCATTTAGTTAGTTCTGTATTGATTTTATAATAATCTTCAGTGGAAACAGCCATTTTCGGAGTAATTCCAGCCACATGTACTATTGTTTCATACGAGCAAAGGGTTACTGCCTTCCATGTCTCCCCTTTGAGACTTAATTGTTCCACAAAAAAACCATCCTTTAATCTTAAATAATCCGATATGGCACTAGATAACAGTCCTGTTTTTCCCGAAACCAAAATTTTCTTCATAACCAAACTAATTTCCTTCTTCTAAAACTTTATTATAAATTTTCTGCATCTTATCATAAATATCATTTCCACCATGCAACTTTAGCATATCCGTTTTACCATTTCGGGAAAGTTTCATCGCTAATTTATCATCCTCAAAAACTCGCATAATATAACTAGCCATGATTTCATATTCTTCAAAACGATATAGGAATCCATTCACGCCATGCTGCATATATTCAGGAACTCCTCCTACTGATGAAGCTATACTTGGCGTTCCAACCATCATTGCTTCTTTCAACGAACTCGAATGATTTTCGATTGCCGAGCTTAGTACAAACACCCTCGCTTTTGTATAATACTCAGCAAGTTCTTCTTGCGAAATATATCCCAACCACTCTATCTGTTTTGAAAGTTTCAGTTCCTCTATTAAATTTTCTATGTACTTTGTATATCCCCGTTTTCGCAGCCTCCATTGCACAGAAGAATCCGAAACCATTTTGGGGCCTGGTATATATAATTTAATGTCAGGATATATCTCTTTAAGCATTGCAATAGCTCGTAACACCATATGTAACCCTTTAAGTGGATATCCTGATGCTGTGCAAATCACCGAATGGGGTTCTGCTTCATTTACCTTCCATGTTTTCTCTTCAAAAATCTTATTCATACTCAGCGGGCATGTATATATATTTATATTGGGAGAAATTGTTTGAATGCTCATGCCGCACCATTCGTTCTCACTGATCACATTTCCCGCCAAACGCAACATTTCCTTTTCTTTCTCACTAGCCTTGTAATACTTCTTTTGTTGTTGTAGTACATTGTCACGTTTTATAAAATCGCGAAAGGTAATCGTTTTCTTCCATTCATACTCCGGAATACCAGCTAAATAATGCCGTGCAATGGAACCCATATAGCCTTGCATATAAATAATACTCGGAATATGTGTTGCTATGCGCAATGCACACAAACCATGTGTAAACTCTGTTCCCCACACTTGAATTAAATCTGGTTGTTCTTCGTCTAACAATTGTTTCCATGTAGCTATATTCTCTGCCTTGTTTTCATCATAAAGTGTAGGCGGTTGGTCTGGCAATGCATAATAACATATACCTGATTCAACAATCTTCACAACTTTGTTAAGCTTTGCTGTTGTTGCAATCACTAGTTGATATTCCTGTTGGCCTTTAAAACTTTCTAGCAAAGCATCCATCCATAATCCATTTCCTTTTTTATGATACAAATGTTGACTTAAAGTATCTAATACAGAATTAACAATCCATAAGATTTTCATCTTGTCTCACCTTTCTCACAAATAATATAAAGAAATATAGGTGCATAAAGCGTTAAAACATACAACCACATACCAGTATTTACACATGACAAAAATATTGCTTGTACAAATATCCAAAGTATATATCCATACCCTTGTTCCGCCTGCATTGGTTTATAAAACCATTGATATATTTTTTTGTACATAAAAAACAAAATACCGGCTCCCATCAAACCAAATTTAGCTAAGGTATCAAATATAAAGGAATGATTTCCACTCCCTTGTCCACCTTTCAAGAAAGTCCCTAACAACGGGTTAGATAGAAATGTATTAATTGATCTCAAATACAAATCCAACCTTTTAGTTTCCACTTGTTCCAAGCCTGTTCGTCCTCCTGCCAAGGCATGTAACCTTGGAGTTAAAACATTACTGTCAAGTATATCACCTAACCACATTAAAATATTTGAAACAGAATCACTAAAAACAACACAAACTGCCACTGCAAACATAACTAGCAATACAATATCTCTTTGCCTCAAATTTCTTTTTACAAAAAACAATACGGTTGTTATAATCACCAACAATAATGCTGTTGTATACTCTGCCAAAATAGCTAATGTCCAAACCCCAACAGTGATTATTATTGTTCCTATCAAATTTATTTTTTTTCTTTTATATGCAAAAATGACTAATGGATATAATAGCACTACGGAATATACAAATTCATACCCTCCCATATTTTTCCAATTATAAAAAATTAATAGTGGGTCTTCGGTTGAATCAACAGTCGCTAACCAACGCGCCGCTTCGGGATTCTCTAATAGTCCAACAATTGTTGTTGTAATCGTAATAGCAATTGCAATAAAGATTATCAGACTAAAAAATTTAATTTCATATGTGCGATATTCTAAAATATACACTCCCACCAAAATAGGTAATAAAGTTATTATCGCTTGATACCCACCCAAAATCAAAGTTTTTTGAGTTGAAACTAATTCTAATATTTGCCACAAAGCAAATGGCAATATCAATGCAACAGCTCTATTCAATGACGCTCTCTTTCTGGCAAAAAGTATTAAGAGCAACAACACCACTACTACCGCCATGTAGAAATAAGTTGAAAACATAAAACTGATAAATCTTGAAACTATTGGCATAATGGAATAGCATAACACCAATATAATTATTAAGTTTTGCAATATAGTACGCTTAACAATACGCATAATTTTATTTAATCTCCTGTTTTATAAAACAAATAAGTTTTTTTGCCTGCTTAACATTTGTTTTGTGTTCCATAACAAACATTCTCGCTTTATTTCCCATTGCATTTCTTTCTTCAAGCTCTTTTCCGCAAATATTTGTCAATGTCTCGCATAAACCTTCCACAGTTTCATCCTTTGCAAGATAGATATACGGATAATACTCTTTTGGCATCCCTGGCAATTTGGTAGTCAATAGTGGGGTTCCCGAAACCATATATTCCATATTTTTTGATGGAAAAGAATACTTTGTATATTCTGGATGGGTAGGTCTCGGATTCACAAGGAGCATTGCTCGTTGCTCTTGGCTGACCACTTCTTTATTATCACAAATTCCCATATATTTCACATTTTCATTATTTTTAGCAATCTCAACTAATTCATCGCGATAATCACCATTTCCAAAAACCCGTAGCTCTGCATCTGGAATATTAGCCTTCAAAAAACCTTCTACAAGATTTGGTATACCATACAACTTTTGAATACTTCCTGCATAAATAATTACTTTTTTCCCAGATAATTGTTCGTATTTTTCGTTGCTATTTATTGGTGGCAATTCGGAATCTACATGACCTTCCAAAACAATATATGGCACATTTCTCCTGTTTATTTTTTCATTCATTTGCTCTGTAAGAAAAACAAAGCCATCCGCCATATTAAATAATTTATTATTAATACCTGCAAGTAATTTGTTTTCCCCTAACATATCAGGCAAATCAGTAACAACTATAATCACCGGAATTCTTCTTAATTTACAAGCTAAGGAAATCCCATATGAATTCGCAATATTAAGGCAATCACAAATCGCAACCGTTTGCTCCCTTTTAGAAATTTTCAAGCCGTTAAAAAGAGCTCCTATGAAAATCATCAAATGTCGAAAAATTGGTATGTTTATTGTTCTATAATAATGAAAATATACATCGTCTTCCCGCTCATCCTTCTCATGAATCCATACTTTAGATGTTATACTTCTATTTATAGGTAAGCCCGAGAAACAATACACCTTCACGCCTATCGTAGCCAAACCTTTAATTAATAAACTATGATATTTTTGACATGCCTGTGCAACCATACTTCCACTTGAAAATATTTCTTTATACTTTTTATCTGAACAATTCGAATACCCATAAATTATCTGCATTAATTTCTCCTAACAAAACCACATTTTGTTTCTAAATCAGCTCTCTAAAAACTGCAAGATGTGTTTTGGCCATATTTTCTATCGTATAATTTTGAATCATGTTCAAGGCCTTGTATGCCATCTCTTGTCTTTTGGTTTCATTCTGTAAAACCAACTTTGTTTTTCTTACAATTTCATCACTCGCATCACGCGATATAATGTATCCATTCTGCCCTCGCTCAACAAGTTCTAATCCCGCCACGCAAGCGTCTGAAACTACAACCGGCAAACCACAAGCCATTGCCTCATTAACAACAAGTCCCCATACATCATAACTAGTTGGGTGCACAAAAACATCTGATGCTTTATAATATTTTAACAATTCCTCCTTGAGGTGGAATGGTTCTAAAAGAACATTATTTATCCCTTCATCTTCAAGAATTTTTTTATAAGAATCATATTCCGGTCCACCACCTACTAAAAGTAAAATCGAATCGTCATCCATTGTGTTCCACATCCGAAGTAAAATATCATATCTTTTTAAGGGAATAAATCTCCCTACAGCAATCGCAATTTTCTTATCAATCGGAAGTCCCAATTCTTGTCTTAACTCGTTTTTTTCTTCTTCTGATGGTAGTTCTTTCAATATATCTTCTTCTTGCAACGCACTAAATGTGTGTATATGAATTAACTCTTCTTTTGCACCGTATTTCAAAAAATATTTTTTTGCATACTGCCCACTAGCCAAGTATGCACTAGCACCTCGTATTACAAATGTTTTAATGCAGTCTTTGATTTTATTTCCATGCGCTGTCAACATCACTCCATCACAATTGATGACATATGGTACACGCAAAATTTTACATAATGTAATCAATTTAATTGCTGTGGCAGTTGAATAGTCATAACACACAACCAAATCATATTGTTTGAGTCGATGATATTTCTCTTTATATATTTGTTGCCCTTCTTTCGTGTCTAAAAGTTGCGCTCCACTACTAAAAAACCAATCATGATTTCTGTCATCACCCTCCGAATTTTCAAAAAAAATATCTACATCAAATTCGTCTTTAATCTTCTGAAACAACTGCATTCTGTATGGAGCAGGATAAATTGACAAAATCATAATTCTACTTCTCATTTAAGACTCCTCTCAAGAATTCTTCCATATTATTAAAACTCGCTCCATGTTTTTCGATTGTCTCATCATTCCAATCCCACCATTTCAGTTTTATCAACTGTTCAATAGTTGCATCATCAAATCTGTTTCGAATCAACTTTGCAGGATTACCAGCATAAATCCCATATGGTTCTAAATCTTTTGTCACAATACTTCCCATGCCAATTACCACACCATCACCAATTGTAACACCTGCTTTAATTTTTACGCCTTCGCCAATCCACACATCGTTTCCAATGTATGTATCTTGGAAAATCTCGTATTCATGCATTGCAAAATTTTTACGAAACAGATTGCTCCATTTATGAAATACAGACGATGTCGACACCCACTTCATAGGATGTGAAGTACCTCCTATGTAGCAATTTCCACTAATAGATGTGAAATTCCCAATCTTTGTATTATTTACAAAACAACTATTCCCCACATAAGAATATTTGCCAATTCGACTACGATAAAATTTCGTTTTACCACAAATAGCAGCTTTCTTGTCCACAACACTATCTTGCAATACTACAGATATTGCAATTTTAGTACAAAAAATTCGATACGGAATTTGTATGATATTTTTCAATAAAATCTTTAATCGTCTCATTTGCACTTCTCCTCATATATCTTTGCATCTACCAAATACCTATACCAATATGCTTGCATAAAAGCAAAAATCTTGCCTTCTTTTCCATCTAGAAAACCAAACTTAAAATAATAACGATACAGATAATACAGATGTGCCCTAAAGCCAAGTGGTAGTTTGTAATAGATTTTAACTTTCAAAAAACGCTTTATCTTGGCTCTTCTGCTCAAACCTTTTGTTATTTCAAGATTTGACAAACTTTCAAAATATGCCTCCTTTTCCCTAGTGGCATATTTGTTATGCTTATCAATCCATGCTGTCAAATCTTTGTAATCACAATGCAACGAATCATGTTTGAGTTCCACGCTTCTTCCTTCTGACAACAGAATATGTTCATCCATGCATCTGTCTTCCATATATCCTTTGCCATTTTTATAAACCAATAATTTACAAAACGGATAATAACCACCATATTTAAGTTCTTTCCCCATAAAGGTTACTTTGAATCGAACAACAATCCCATTAACATCTGTGTTCTCATTTTCACGGCAAATCGTTTCTATTTCTTCTGCTGATTCTGGTGTTAATCTCTCATCCGCATCAATACGAAATACCCACTTTGTCTGTATATCAGCCACGCCAACACCATATATATATTGTTTTGCTTGATTTACAAACTTATGTTGAAAAACTTCAGCTCCAAGTTCTTTAGCCAATTCAACCGTGCGATCTGTACTAAAGCTATCAATAACAACAATTCGCTTTGCAAGAGTACGAATTGAATTAATACAGTGTACAATATTTTTTTCTTCATTAAACGTCAAAATAATTGCAGTTAAATCTATCATGGTCTCCCTCTATTCAAAATATTTGTTAATATCATCCATCAGCTTTGTTTTGTTAAAATGCATTTCACAAAACTCCTTGGCTTTCTTTGCCATGAGATTAAGTTCTACTGTTCCCATTTCCATTACTTGTACAATTATATTTGCCAAAGCATTTACATCACCGATAGTGCAACACACTCCGCATTCTGAATTTTCGATAATTTTTCTCGATTCTCCTGTTACCGACGCTATAATTGGCATTTCACATGCCATATAAGATTGTAGCTTAGCAGGGATTGTCTTTGCAAACAGAGGATTGTCCATAAACGAGAGAAAAGCCGCATCACATTCTGCTAATAAATGAGGAATGTCTTCCGCTGGTTGCCTGCCTACGACTTCAAACATTTCTTCTACATCTCGACTTGCAATTTCTCGGATAAACTCTTCTTTATATCTTCCATCGCCGATAATCTTAAACAACACTTGACATCCCTGATCCTTAAGAAT
>CAMFVG010000042.1 GCA_945992055.1 uncultured Clostridia bacterium
GCTAATTCGTTATTGACGATTTTAGACAATTTGCCGGAAGAAATAAATGATATTTATGTTTTGTTACCAGCAAGAGGTCCCATACAGAAGATATTGTCTGATAGGAAGATTACTGTGTTGTTCATGAATTATGAACTGGCATGGACAGATAAGAAAGGTGATTTTTTTTATGATCTAAAGAAAGAATGGAACAATTATCGTTGTGCAAAGAAACTTGCAAAGATGTTGGTTGAAAAAGATATAGATATAGTATATACCAATTCCGGAATTGTTGATGTGGGAGCGATGGCATCCTGTATGGCCGGAAAGAGACATATTTGGCATCATAGGGAGTTCATTCATTACCATTTTGAGAGAAAGTATATATTGGAATGGAAGGAAAGATTCTTGATGCAACATTCGGAAAAGAATATTTCTCCATCTAAAGCGTTATTGCGAGAATTACAAAAACGGTATCAGATTAAGAATGGTGTTGTTTTGTATAATAAGTTTAGTCGGGATAAGTATTATATAGAAAATCATTCAATATTAAAAGAAGAAAAAATCAGATGTATTGTTACGGGTATGATGTATGAAAAAAAACATCAGTTGGACGCAGTTGTAGCTGCATGTTATGCAATAAAGAAGTATGGAATATCAGTGGAGCTCCTTTTGGTGGGAAATGGTACAGATGCCTATGTGAAATTGCTTAAAAATAGGATACATATGCTTGGAATTGGAGAGTATGTGTCCATAAAGGGGTATATATCCGATATCACTGTGCTACGAAAAGAATATGATGTTGAGATATCTTGTTCACAGTGGGAGAGCTTTGGAAGAAACATTATAGAAGCCATGTTAGGCGGCCTGCTTGTGATTGGAGCTAATAGTGGTGCAACAAAAGAATTGATAAAACCATATAAAAATGGTTTGCTTTATGAGGCTGGTAATGCAGAAGATTTGGCGAAGCAGCTTGCATGGATATGGAGAGATAGAAAGCGTTCAGAAAAAATAGCTAAATCTGGACAAATGTGGGCATTAAATACGATGCTGGATGATACTTATTCAGAAGACTTAAGAAAGGTTTTTTCTGAAAATATAGACAGAAGTGGAGCGTAGACGGTATATGTATCAGGTATTAATCTGGGGAACAGGTACGAATTATCAAAAATTAATAAATTTAATAAAATATTATGAGAAGCAAAAATGGTTTGAGGTAATTGGAGTAACTTCCGACGACAAGTTTTATACAACACTAGACGGCTATCCATTTATTCCTAAAAAAGATTTGAAATGGAATTTTGATTATATTATTGCCACACCCAAAGATTTTCATAGCGTTATGGCAGAGGTGGAGATTTTAGGTGGAGATACTAAAAAACTGATTGCTGGCAAAGTGTTACAAATACCGGATTTTAATTTTGCACAATATATTAAGTTGCGAGCTAATGTTCCTAGCATTATTTCGAGGGATTGCTATGCAGCAGTATTGTATAATGTGCTTGGAATACCTTTTTTATCGCCGACAATTCTGCTATGGTTTGATGACGATAATTATCTTAGATTATTGTCCGATTTACAATTTTACATGCAACAGACGGTTGAATATGTAAGAGATGAAGTTGATGAAAATTCTGGAGTAGTTTATCCGGTAGGAAAGATAGCAGATGTAGAAATAAATTTTAATCATTATAGCTCTTTTGAAGAAGCTAAAACCAAATGGGAACAAAGAGTAAAACGAATAAAATGGGATCGACTGTTTGTTGTGAATGCTACAAAACAAGTAGATGTGGCAAAAAGATTTATGAATTTATCCTACGAAAGAAAAATGTGTTTTACAAATTTTGAGATGAAGAATTGCATAAATTTAGGAAAAATAATGAAAAGCACAAATTTGGATTTATGGGGTGTGGCACGTAAATCATGTAAAGGAAATTATCGGTTGTATAATCCTATTGAAATTTTACTTTAAAGAATGAATGGTTTAGTAATATGAAAAGATATGAATGTACAGGATGTGGTGCTTGTTACAATGCGTGTACTAACGGCTGCATTGTAATGAAAAAAGCTTTTGATGGATGCTATTATCCAGCGATAAATAGGGAAGAGTGTATTAGCTGTGGGAAGTGTATAAAAGTATGTCCAGTACGAAATGCATCTGAAAATAATAAGGAATACAAAATATCTGATGTATATGTAGGACATTCTAAAGATGGAGGTATACGCGCTGCCAGTTCTTCTGGTGGAATATTTCCTCTGGCGGCTGACTGGATTATTTCGCAAAGTGGTGTTGTGTTTGGAGCGTGTTTTCAGAAAAGTAAAGTTGTTCATGTAGCGGCAGGTTGTAAGAAAGAGATTACACAGTTAAAAGGATCGAAGTATGTACAAAGCGATATAAAGGAAACTTACTTGGAAGCTGAAGCGGTTTTGAAAAAGGAAAAACCTGTATTGTTTACCGGGGTGCCTTGCCAGATAGAAGGCTTGAAATCATATTTAGGGAAAGAATATAAAAATCTATATACAATAGACTTAATTTGCCATGGCGTGGGAGCTCCGGGAATCTGGGAAAAATATTTAGATGTTTTCCATAAAAAAAAGGAAATTAAGGAGATTAATTTTAAAAATAAAGATAATGGATGGAATCATGAGCAGTTTGTAATTAAGTATGCGGATGGAAGGGAGTATCGGAGAAATCCCTTAGATGATTGTTATACTTGTGGATTTAATACCAATGTATTTCTCCGGCCCTCATGCTATAATTGCAAATTTAAAGGTATAGAGCGAAACTGCGATTTGACTATTGGAGATGCGTGGGGAGTGGAACGGTATGCACCAAAATTCCATGATGATAAAGGATGTTCTTTAATTTTGGTCCATTCGAAAAAAGGAGAAGAAGTATTTGAAGCAATAAGTGAATGGATAGAATGGAAAAAAGTAGATATCAATAAAGCTGTTCGCTTTAATCAGCGGATGATTAGTTCGGCAATAGTCAGTTCGGGAAGAGAAAGCTTTTATGAAGATCTTAAAAAATATCCATTTCGAATTGCCATGAATAAAATGAAGAAAAGAGAGAAAATGAAAAATGAGTATAGTAGTAAGTGACTATAAAAACATATGTCAGTTATTAGAAGAGGAAGAAAGAATAATAGTATTTGGCGCAGGCACATTTGGAAAAAAACTCTTAGCAGAGATTGAACAAATATGCGGTAATTTGGATAAAGTAGTTGCGATTGTGGATAACGAAGCGAGTAAGCAGGGAGACCTGATAAATGGGCTAGAGATATGTGCTGTTGACAAAATCAGGAATATTTATAAAAAATGTATAATTATCATTGCAATGAAAGCCTATGAAAGCGTGTTGCGGCAAGTTGATAATATGCCACAATTTAATGGGTGGAAATGTTGTGTATATCATATTATGAACGAAGGATGGTGTTACTCAACTGTAGAAGAACTGAAATACCATAAAAGAATTAATGAGAAAGTAATAACTCAATATGCTATGAATATACAACATATGAATGAGAGAGAGAAGGTGCAATTACTGGATCATAAGCGGCAGGAACTGCGGGCCGGAAAACATATTATAGCGAAAATGGTATTTATTGCTACAAACAGATGTACCCTGAAGTGCGAAGGATGTTTAGGAAGAGTTCCCTATTTTAATGATCCAAAGGATATAGACATTAATATTATTTTAAGAGATATTGATTTATTTTTACAATGTATAGATGAGTGCATTGCAATAGAAATTGCAGGGGGAGAACCATTGCTATATCCACATTTGGATGTTTTACTTGATTATTTAATAAAGTCAGAAAAGGTATTGGGAGTTCGTTTGACAACAAATGGAACAGTTGTTCCGAATGAGACTACATTAGGGTATATGGCGCATGAAAAAGTAAAAGTGGGGATTAGTGATTATGGTATGCTTGATCGACTAGCACAAGTAGTATACTCTTTTGAAAAACATGGTGTAAATTTTGTATTTCATTCGAATATGACATGGACTGATCCGGGGGATTTGTCGAAAAGAAATCGAAGTAAAGAAGAACTAAAAGAACAGTTTGAAAATTGTTGGGATGCATTTAATTGTAAGACAATTGTAAATGGAAGGCTATTTGCCTGTGCACGATATGCAAGGCTGTATATGCAGGATATACATAATTTTGAGAAGGATAGTATTTCTCTTTTGGAATATGAGAACTTGGAGGAAAGAAGAAACGCGATTTTTGATCTTTATATGGTAGATTATGCGAATTCCTGTGATTATTGCAATTTTGGAACAAAAGATTGTAAAACAATACCGGCAGGTTTACAAATGAGTACTTCATTTTATCGTTCGGCATACACATTAGTAAAGCGAAAAGTGGATGCTTAGGGGAAATTTGGTTTATAGGTGAGAATATATGTGCAAGATTATCATTTGGGGACATGGAAAGTATTATGCTTATAAAATGCCGTATTTGGCCAAACAGGGCTACCATATTGTAGGTATTGTAGGTAATCGTATAGAGAAAGAAGCAATAGATGGCTATCCAGTGATTGATAAAAAAGAAATACAGAAAATAGATTATGACAAAATAGTTATTATGTCGGAACGATTCATGTTTGAAATTTTGGATGAAATAGTGGAACTAGGTATTGCCGTAGATAAAGTTGTATTAGGAGCAAATCTTGCTCCTGCAACGGAAAGTGAAATGGAATATATTTCGAATAATGCATCCTTGAATTTGAGCAGGGATGGAACAATTATGTGGAATCATGACAAAGTTGTTAAAAGTATGGCTGATATCGAAAAAATTAAGAAAATAAATCGCGGTTATATTTCTGAGAGAGTGATAAGAGAGCTTCCTATAAAACCACTATCTTATAATTATGGTATATCACGTGGCGGGCATTCCATTGCTAGGTATTATATAGATAAATTTGTCGAAGAACAAAAGAAATATATAAGGGGGACTGTGATGGAAGTTGGCGATGCAAGGTATACAAAATGGGGCGGGCAAAACGTAAAGAAGTCATTGGTATTGGTACTTGGTGATGGCGATGGAGAAAAGTATGTAAAGGGTGATTTGGAAACTGGAGAAGGTTTAGAAAAAGAAACACTGGACTGCTTTATTTTGACAAATGTGTTTTCTTCACTATTTAATATCAATGAAGCCATAAAAAATGTCGGTGAATCTTTGAAGAAGGGTGGAAAGGCCATTATAACGGTTCCGGGAATAGCAGCGTTGTGTAGAGCACAATATGAAACCTATGGTCAGTTTTGGAGGTTTACTCCATCCAGTATAGAAAGATTATTGAAGGAACATATTCCGGATGCAAAGATGAAGATAAGATTGTATGGAAATGTAAAAACCAGTATTGCTTTTTTGTATGGCATGACAATAGAAGATTTGGGGCAGGAGGAACTGAATTATTTAGACAGCAATTATCCGATGGTGATAGGCGTATTTTTGGAAAAGTGAGAAAAGGATGAAAATGGGAGAAACAAAGATAGATAGGCAACTTAAATTTATTGCTGCATATGACGAAGGAGAGGTCTTGTATGCAGTAGACGAAGAGGGAAAGGGAATTTTTCGGATAAATAAGGAAACCGGAGTATCCCAAATGCTTTTTAGATTGCCAACCGCAGGTAATAGAAAAATATTGTATCAGGCAGTAGAAAAATATAAGGATAAAATATTTTTTTTCCCTTATCAATTTGCAGTAGATAGAGTGCTGGTCTATTATTTATCAGAACAAAGAATTGAATATGTTGATTTATTTAAAAAGAATGAATTGATTAGCGGGGAATATAGGCCATTGCAACGGGTAGGGGATGTGGTTTGGCTATTTCCTGTTGAATTGCAGAAAGAACTTCTGGTTTTTGATTTACCGACCGAAAAGGTAAGAACTATTGCTTCATGGAAAACATCAATGAGGGAAGTTCAACTTGCTTATTCCAATTCTTATAGCAAAGTGACAAAGATGATTGAAGTTGGAGATGTATTTTATCTTGCGATACTCTATACAAATATAATTATAGAAATAAATAAATATTCCTTTGAAATCCAAATATTTAGACTGCCAAATGAAATAAGTTTGTTTGGTAATTTGGATTATGATGGAAAGAATATTTGGATGCTCAATAGTATGGGTGGAGTGACTAAATGGAATCCTACTGTGGGCACATTATGTTATTTCCCAATACCGGATAAGAGCGAGAAAATTCGATTTAAGACTTTATTATGCGGGAAAAAGTATATATGGTTAATTCCATATCAATATGATGACAGAATT
>CAMFVG010000043.1 GCA_945992055.1 uncultured Clostridia bacterium
ATCTACATTCATTTCCTCAAAATATAAGTAAGTATAGATTTCTGCTGCAGATAAAGAACCGCCCGGATGACCAGCTTTTGCACTATGTACAGAAGTGATGATTCCTTTGCGGACTTCATTTGCAATTTTCATAAGTTCTAAAGTCTGCATAATTGTCTTCTCCTTTGAAGTGTGATTAAAAGTTATGTATCTAACATTTCATATCAAATTTTAATCTGTAATGTGGCTTGTGTCAAGGAAATAAAATTCATATATCTACTTGGCGAAAAGCTGTAGATGGATTAAAATGGTAATAAGGAGAGAAAGGTGGTGATGCCGGTATGAGAATGCGATATGTTTCTAATGCAGGAATCATCCTCGAAACAGAGGGGAAAAGTATAGGAGTGGACTGTTTTTGCAAGGATGAGAATGGCATATATTATGATGTTGCGGCGAATGTAAAGGAGGAGCTTCTGGAGGCGGTCGCAAGTGGAAGATTAAATACGCTTATTTTTACACATGAACACAGTGACCATTTCAGCCCGGAGTATGTGAAGGAAGCATTTGAAAAAAATAGAGATATTAAAATATACGGAAATCAAGCAGTTCTTACAAATTTAAGTGCATACGGTATTCCGAAAGAAAACCTGATCAAGCTTTGCTCATCACAGAAAATGGAGTTTGGAGATATCAAAGTCCAAGCCATTCGCACAGCGCATGATGGAGAACAGTATGCAGATATTGAGCATTTCACCTTGCTTATTAATATAGGAAGAAAGTCCATTGTAGTTACAGGAGATGCGAATCCGCAAAAGGAACTTTTTGAACAGATTTGTCAGTGGTCTCAAAACATGGATTGGCTATTAGCACCATTTCCGTATGTGGGGCTTTCTACTGCCCGCAAGGCGATGAAAGGTGCTTTGGATATTCGGCATATCTTTGTACTGCATCAACCGAGAAAAGAGGCAGATGTGCAAGGATGGATTGCGAACACTAAAAAGGTGTGCGAACAGGCAAAAGATGGTCTGCCGGCACCAGTTTTTCCGGAAATGCCGGGAGAATACTATTTTTTATAAAAAATACTTGACAAAAGTAACATAAAGTTATATCTTTGTTACGAAATGTTATAAACGTAACAAAATTTAACATAAAAACTCAAAAAAGGAGGAACTAAACATGGCAGAAGGCGTATTAATGCCAAAAGCTGGTATCACCGTGGAAGAATGTGTGATTACCGAATGGCTCAAGAAACCGGGAGATGAAGTTGCAGTAGGCGATATTCTGTTTACATATGAAACAGATAAAGCAACATTCGAATGCGAATCTACAGCAGCAGGAACATTACTTGAAATCTTCTATAATGATGGAGATGAGGTTCCAGTGTTAGTAAACGTATGTGCAATCGGAACCCCGGGCGAAGATGTATCCGCATTGAAAGGCGGGGAAGCAGAAGCAGCATCAACAGAGGAACCTGCAGTACCAGAGACGGCACCGGCAGCAGCGGCGGCTCCAACAGGACCGGTAGCACAAGGAGTATTGATGCCAAAAGCAGGTATTACCGTAGAAGAATGTATCATTACAGAGTGGCTCAAGAAACCGGGAGATGAAATTGCAGTAGGCGATATCCTCTTTACATATGAAACAGACAAAGCAACATTTGAGTGCGAGTCTACAGCAGCAGGAACATTACTTGAAATCTTCTATAATGATGGAGATGAGGTTCCGGTATTAGTAAATGTATGTGCAATCGGAAATCCTGGAGATAGCACAGTGGGATTGAAAGCTGGAGACGAAGCACCGGCAGCAGCACCGGCTGTAGAAGCAGCACCTGCAAAAGTGGAAACAAAAGCAGCGGCACCGGTTGCAGCAGCGGCAGTGACAGCAAATCCAGATGCAAAGGTTTCTCCAAGAGCAAAAATGGTTGCTGAAACTCTGGGTGTTGACCCAACACAGGCTGCTCCGACAGGACCTTATGGAAGAGTTATCGAAAGAGACGTTCGAGCTTTGGCACAAGCACAGGCACTTTCACCTGCAGCACCAGTTGTAGAAGCAGCACCTGCAAAAGCAGAGGCACCAGTGGCAGCACCGGCAGCTTCGGCAGAAGCACCTGAATATGTGGATGAAAAATTCTCTGCAATCAGAAAAGCAACTGCAAAAGCAATGGTTCGCTCACTTAGCACAATGGCTCAACTTACCCATCAACATTCATTTGATGCGAGCACAATCTTGAACCTTAGAAAACAACTGAAGGCAAACGGCGAAGCAATGGGAATGCCAAACATCACAATCAATGACCTTGTCATGTTTGCAGTAACACGTGTTCTTATGAACCACCCACAATTAAACGCTACAATGCCGGAAGAAAATATGATTCGCAAGTACACCAATGTACATCTTGGTATGGCAGTAGATACTCCGAAGGGACTTATGGTTCCGACAATCTTCAATGCAAACAAGATGTCACTTGCAGAACTTTCCATGGAAGCAAAACGGTTGGCAAAGCTTTGCCAGGAAGGAAAAGCAACTCCGGATATGTTGTCAGGAGCAAGCTTTACTGTTTCTAATGTAGGTTCACTTGGTGTTGAAGTATTTACACCGGTTGTAAATCCACCGCAAGTAGGTATCCTCGGCGTATGTGGAACAACAACACGTATTAAAGAAGTAAACGGAGAAATTAAGACATATCCGGCAATGAACCTTTGCTTGTCTTATGACCATAGAGCACTTGATGGAACTCCGGCATCTAAGTTCATGAAAGAACTTTGTCAGTCACTTGAAAACTTTTCATTATTGATGATGAAATAAGGAGAATGAATCATGGTTAAATCAGATGTATTAGTACTGGGCGGAGGTCCGGGCGGATATCTTGCAGCAGAGCGTGCTGCGCAAGGTGGAAAGAAAGTAACTTTGATTGAGAAACGTGCACTTGGAGGAACTTGCCTTAATGAAGGATGTATCCCATCAAAAGCACTTCTTAATTCAGGAAAGTTATATGAACACGCAAAAGAAAGCGAAGTATTCGGTGTAACAGCTGAAAATGTAAAAATTGATCACGCAAAAGTAGTAGAGCGTAAAGATAAAGTAGTGAAAATGCTCGTATCCGGTGTGGGCGCTACTATGAAAGCACATGGTGTTAACGTCGTAATGGCGGAAGGTGTGGTTAAAGGGAAAACAGAAGACGGATTCGTAGTAACAGCAGGCGGCGAGGATTACGCAGCAGACAAATTGATTCTTGCTTGTGGTTCTGTAGCAGTAGTTCCTCCGATTCCGGGACTTCGTGAAGGATTAGAAGCTGGATTTGTTATGACAAACCAAGAAATCCTTGATATGAAAACAGTACCAAATCACTTGACCGTTATTGGTGGCGGTGTTATTGGTCTTGAACTTGCTTCTTATTTCAATATGATTGGTGTAAATGTTGCAGTAATCGAAATGTTAGATAAGATTGCAGGGCCTACAGAAAAAGAAATTTCTGCAGCACTTCTTAAAGAGTATAAGAAAAAAGGAATTGATTTCAAACTTGCTTGTAAAGTAACAGAAGTCGGAAAAGACTGTGTGGTTTATGAAGAAGCAGGGGAAATTAAGAAAATCCAGACAGACGCAGTTCTCTGCGCAATCGGAAGACGTGCCCTTACACAAAACATGGGTATCGAAAACTTGGGCGTTTACATGGAAAGAGGAGCAATTGTTACAGATGATAACATGCAGACAAATGTTCCTGGTGTATATGCAGTAGGTGATATCAACGGAAAGATTATGTTAGCTCATACTGCTTATCGTGAAGCTGAAGTTGCTGTAAACCACATCTTAGGAAAGAAAGACTACATGCGTTACAATGCAATTCCATCTGTTATTTATACACAACCTGAAATTGCAAGTGTTGGTGAAACAGAAGAGAGTGCAAAAGAAAAAGGCATGGAAGTAAAAACCGTAAAAGCAACGATGAAAATGTCAGGACGTTACTTGGCAGAAGTTGAAAAAGGGGACGGATTCTGTAAACTTGTGATTGATACAAAGAAAAACTGTTTAGTAGGATGCCACATGATTGGAAGCTACACATCGGAAATGATTTATGGTGCAGCTCTTATGATTGAAAAACAAATGCCAATCGAACAGATTAAAGAATTGGTATTCCCACATCCAACAGTAAGTGAAGTTATCAGAGAAGCTTTGTTTTTATAATATTCGATAGAAAAGGAGATTAAAGTTATGCCAAAATCATTATACGTAGATCCAAATAAGATGCGTGCTGAAGGAAAAATCAAACTGAAAGATATCCCAGTTAACGTATATAAGAAATCAGTAAAAGATGAATTAAAAGAAGGAAACTTTACAAAAGAAGATTTAATCCGTATTTTCCGTGACATGACAATCTGTCGTGAATTTGAAGATATGTTAAATCAAATCAAAACACAGGCGAAATATGCGGACGTTGAAACTACATATCCAGGTCCGGCTCACTTGTCTCTTGGACAAGAAGCTGCAGCAGTAGGTCAAGCTTACTTACTTGGTAAAGAAGATTTTACATTCGGTAGCCACAGAAGCCACAGTGAAATTCTTGCAAAGAGTTTGTCATGTATTGAAAAACTTAGCGATGAAGAATTAATGGAAGATATGAAAAACTTCTTCGATGGCGCTACATTAAACGGAATTCTTCAAGACAGCAAAGCTGGAGATGATGTAAAAGAATTAGCAATCGAATTTATCCTTTACGGAGCACTTTCAGAGTTATTTGCTCGTGAAAATGGTTTCCACAAAGGTCTTGGTGGTTCTATGCATGCGTTCTTCCTTCCATTCGGTGTTTATCCAAACAACGCTTTGGTTGGTGGTTCTGCAACAATCACAACAGGTGCAGCACTCTTCAAGAAAGTAAATGATAAAGAAGGTGTTTGTATCGCAAACTTAGGTGATGGTTCTATGGCTCGTGGTCCTGTTTGGGAAGCACTTTCATTTGCAACTATGGACCAATACAAAACACTTTGGGAAGAAAGCAAAAACGGCGGCCTTCCATTAATCTTCCATATCAACAACAACAGTTATGGTATGGGTGGACAGACATGCGGTGAAACAATGGGTTATGGCGAACTTGCACGTATGGGAGCAGGTGTTACAGAAAGCCAATTGCATGCAGAAAGAATTGATGGTTACAATCCATTAGCAGTTATCGATGCTTACCGTCGTAAACTTCCATTGGTGAAAAATGGAGAAGGTCCGGTATTCTTGGATGTTGTAACATACCGTCTCCTTGGACACTCTACATCTGACCAAAATGCATATAGAACAAAAGAAGAAATCGATGCTTGGAAAGAACAAGATCCATTGGTAACATACAGACAAGCTCTTGTAGAGGCTGGTGTTGCTGATGACAGCGTATTTGAAGAAATCTGGGCAAAAACAAGAGAAAGAATGGCTCGTATCTGTCGCTTAGCAGCTGATACAGAAAAGACACCATATCTTGATTTTGTAAAAGACCCTGCAATTGTTGAACGTATGATGTACAACAATGGAAAACAACGCAGCATGGATACAACAAGAGAAGCAGCTGTTACAGGACCAAAGGAAAGCTGTAAACGTTACACAGACCTTCTTAAGAAAGTTCGTACACACTACGATGCAAACGGAAAAGAAGTAAGTGCTATGAAGCGTTACAATATTCGTGATGCAATCTTTGAACCAATGTTCAATAAATACTATGAAGATCCTACACTTGTATCTTACGGTGAAGATGTTCGTGACTGGGGTGGAGCATTCGCTGTTTACCGTGGATTTACAGATGTAATTCCTTATTCAAGATTATTCAACTCACCAATCGCTGAAACAGCTATCGTAGGTACAGCAGTAGGTTACACAATGTGTGGTGGACGTGCAGTTGTAGAATTGATGTACGGTGACTTCATCGGATGTTGTGGAGATGAAATCTTCAACCAAATGGCTAAATGGCAGGCAATGAGTGCCGGTATTCTTAAGATGCCATTGGTACTTCGTGTATCAGTTGGTTCTAAATACGGAGCGCAACACTCTCAAGACTGGACAGCTATGTGTGCTCATGTACCTGGACTTAAAGTTTGCTTCCCGGCAACGCCTTATGAAGCAAAAGGTTTGATGCAGGCAGCTCTTAACGGAACAGACCCAGTTGTATTCTTTGAAAGCCAGAGAATCTACGATATCGGTGAAAAATTCCACGAGGGCGGAGTTCCGGAAGGTGAATACGAAATCGAAATCGGTGATGTAAATATCGTAAAACCAGGTTCAGACATCACAATGCTTACAATCGGTGCTACGCTTTACCGTGCATATGAAGCTGCAAAAGAATTAGAAGAAAAATACGGAGTATCTGTAGAGTTAATCAACTTACACAGCTTGGCTCCACTTGATTACACAAAGATTCTTGAATCTGTTAAGAAGACAGGTAAGGTGGTTATGGCTTCTGATGCTTGTGCAAGAGGTTCATTCCTTGATGATATAGCTAAGAATATTACAGAACTTGCATTTGATTACTTGGATGCACCTCCTGTAATCGTAGGTGCTCAAAACTGGATTACACCTCCGTTTGAGTATGATGAATTCTTCTTCCCACAAAAAGAGTGGATCATGGATGCAATCAATGAAAAGATTATGCCATTAGAAGGATACAAACCGTTAACAAATGTAACACCTGTAGAACAGATGAGAAAGCTGAAAATGGGAGTATAAAAATGAATCAAATTCGAAGAGAGAAAATTCGAAAGCATATTCAGGAAAAAGGTGCTGTGTCGGTGAAAGAGCTCAATGCTCTTTTCCCCGACGTAAGCGTTATGACAATTCATCGAGACTTGTCGAAACTGGAAGAAGAACGATTGATCGTTCGTACCAGAGGTGGAGCTATGGCGGTGAATTATCATGGTGTGACTGAAGGGAAATTGGAAACTAGAATGCAAAGCAATGTGGCGGAAAAAAGAGAGATTGCCCAAAAGGCGCTTCAGCTCATTTACACAGACAGTACAATCTTTCTTGATGCGGGAACGTCATGTATATTATTGGCACAAATGTTACCAGACATTGACATTAATATTTTCACGACGGCACCGAATATTGCGGTGGAATTATCTCACCTTGTGAATCCAACAATCCATATGTGTGGCGGAACCTTAAACCGTTCAAATCAAGCGGTTTCCGGTGCAAGTACATTGGCGATGTTGGAAAATATTAATATTGCAACTGCTTTTATCGGTGTATCAGGTTATACTCCGGATGGTGGATTCACCTGTGGAAAAGAAGATGAGATGCAGGTAAAGCGGTTGATTATGAGGAAGGCAGCAAGAAAAGTGATCCTTATGGATAGTTCCAAGTATGGAAAGATTTTTCCATATAAATTTGGAAACTTGGAAGATATAGACTATATTATCAGTGACGGTCAATTGCCTGAAGATTTTATACGACGGGCACAAGACGCGGAAGTAATTGTATTATGATGAATTATTTATTGGAAAGCAATAGCTATAATCCATGGAGAAATCTTGCGATAGAAAAACACCTGGCTGACAATGTTCGGCCAGGTGATTTGTTACTCTATCTATGGCAAAATGAAAACACAGTTGTTATTGGACGCAATCAAAATGCGCTTCGCGAATGTAAGGTGCAATTGTTGGAAGAGGAAGGGGGATACCTTGCCCGTCGGACAACAGGAGGGGGCGCAGTCTATCAGGATCTGGGGAATCTTTGCTTTACATTTGTGGCATCTCCGGAACGGTATGACTTGGCAAGACAGATGAAGGTCATCGCGATTGCATGTGGAAAATTTGGAATTGAAACAGAGTTTTCGGGACGGAATGATATTGTTACGAAGGATGGATATAAATTTTCCGGGAATGCGTTTTCGGTTACAACAAAATGTAAGATTCAGCATGGAACATTAATGATTGATGTAAATAAGGAAAAGTTAGGGCGTTACCTTACGCCGTCTGAAGAAAAAATGAAGGCGAAGGGTGTCAAGTCGGTAGAGTCTAGAGTCTGCAATTTGAAAGAGTTAAATCCGGCAGTGACGGTGGAAGAGATGAAACTTGCACTGCAGGAAGCATTTATTCAGGAATATGGAGAACTTGAGACGCTTTCAATGGAACATTTGGACGATATTGCATTGCAGCAGACTTGTGAATTGTATGCTTCGTGGGATTGGAGATTTGGAAAATCTCCGGAATGCGAATTGGTTCGTAGAAAACGTTTTTCTTGGGGAGAAGCCGAGATCCACATGACACTCAAAAATCTTTATATCCAAGAGTGCAAAGTATTTTCGGATGCATTGGATGTGGAATTGCCGAAAAGATTAGAACAGTTGTTGATAAATCAGCGATTTGATATGCGAAATGTGGAAAGCCAGGATAACGAATTACAAGAGGTTATCGAATGGCTAAAATTTGCTTATTTTTGACAGTTTCATTTTATAATGGAAATGTTATAATGCAATTAGGATTATAAAACGACAGGTAAATAGGAGGAACATATGAAAGACGTTACGATTACTGATTCGATCTTATATGTAGGAGTGGACGATAGAACGATTGATTTGTTTGAAAGTCAATACGTGGTTCCGAATGGAATTTCGTATAATTCTTATATTATTTTAGATGAAAAGATTACAGTTATGGATACGGTGGATGCCAGAAAAGCAGATGAGTGGATTTCTAATTTGGAGGCCGTTTTAGTAGGAAGACAGGTTGATTATTTGGTAGTTTCCCATATGGAGCCGGACCATGCAGCCAATATTCAAAGGTTGGCACAAAAATATCCGAATATGAAACTAGTGGGAAATGCAAAGACCTTTGCTATGATTCCGCAATTCTTTGATTTGGATGTTTCCAATAGAAGTGTTGTAGTAAAAGAAGGCGATACTCTTAATCTGGGAAAACACACCTTGCAATTTTTCATGGCACCGATGGTGCATTGGCCGGAAGTTATGGTAACCTATGAACAAACAGAAAAGATTCTGTTTTCGGCAGATGGATTTGGGAAATTCGGAGCGTTGGATGCAGAAGAAGCATGGACTTGTGAAGCGAGAAGATATTATTTTAATATTGTTGGAAAATATGGCGCACAGGTACAGGCATTACTTAACAAGGCTGCAACACTAGATATTCAAATGATCTGTCCACTCCATGGCCCTATTTTGAAAGAAGATTTAGGATATTATATTGAAAAATATGATATCTGGAGCAAATATGAGCCAGAAGATGAAGGCGTGTTTATTGCGTATGCTTCTATCCATGGAAATACAGCAAAGGCTGCGAAGAAATTTGCAGAAATGCTAGAGGAGAAGGGTGCAAAAAGAGTAGCAATAGCAGACCTTTCCCGCGATGATATGGCAGAGGCAGTGGAAGATGCGTTCCGTCACGATAAGTTAGTGGTTGCATCGTCCACATATGACGGAGGCCTTTTCCCTTGTATGGAAGATTTCTTGGCACATCTCAGAGCGAAGAATTATCAAAAACGTACAGTGGCTTTTATGGAAAACGGAAGCTGGGCGCCGATGGCTGCCAAGAAGATGAAAGAAGTTTTCGAAGGCATGAAGGATATTTCAATTTGTGAACCGGTAGTGACCATAAAGTCTACGATGAAAGAAGATACCATCAAAGTGATGGAAGAATTGGCTGAAAAGTTGGTATAGAAGGAAAAGCTCTGAATTCAGAGCTTTTTTTCAT
The DNA here is from genome assembly GCA_945992055.1 of uncultured Clostridia bacterium. Lineage (GTDB taxonomy): Bacteria > Bacillota > Clostridia > Lachnospirales > Lachnospiraceae > Faecalimonas. The sequence continues at coordinate 9,654 of CAMFVG010000043.1, forward strand.
GAAAAGTTATTGACAATCTGTAATTGGCGTGATATTATAAATCCCGTGCTGAAGAAACAGCTACAGAGGAAATGTGCCCAGATAGCTCAGTTGGTAGAGCAAG
>CAMFVG010000044.1 GCA_945992055.1 uncultured Clostridia bacterium
TCCTACAATCATTCATGAATCGGACATGACTCCGGGACTGGCAAATAAACTTGCCATGCCATCCGCTTCAAAGGTTTGCTGCAACTTCCCGGAAACCTTACAGCATCTTCCGGAAGGGAAAGCTGTCCTCACCGGTTCTCCAATCCGTCAAGAATTATTATCCGGAGACCGCAAAGCCGCTTTAGAACTCTGTGGTTTGACAGACGAAAAACCTGTGATTTTAATTGTTGGTGGCAGCCTCGGTTCTGTTATTGTAAACAATGCAGTACGTGCCATTCTGCCGGAGTTATTAAAAGACTTCCACGTCATTCACCTTTGCGGAAAAGGGAAAGTCGATGAATCTTTGAAAAACCTGAGAGGTTATGTTCAGTTTGAATATCTACAGCAAGAACTCAAAGACATCTTTGCACTTGCTGATGTTGTCATTTCAAGAGCCGGTGCCAACGCAATCTGTGAACTCTTGGCACTTCACAAACCAAATTTATTGATTCCGCTTTCTGCCAATGCAAGTCGCGGCGATCAGATTTTAAATGCCCGTTCTTTTGAAAAGCAGGGCTTCAGTATTGTTTTAGAAGAGGAAGAGTTAAACGATTCCATCCTCTTGCAAACGATTCAAAAATTGTATAATGAAAAAAATGCTTACATAGACGCTATGAAACAATCGTCCCAACAAGATTCTATTCAAACAATATTGGAACTAATTGAAAACTCATCTAAATAATCCAAGGAGTCGCTTGCGACTCCTTATTTTTCTTTTATCTTTGCCAGAATTTCCTCTTTCAGTTCTTCGCTTATCGTGCCTGGATTCCACTTAATATTCACATTATCATCCTGATAACGCGGAATTAAATGCATGTGAAAATGAAAGACTGTTTGTCCTGCTGCTTCCCCATTATTCTGCAGCACATTATAACCATCGCATCCCAAAACATCGGTCATGACCGTAATCACTTTCTTGGCAACAAGCAAAGCCTTCGCCGCCAGTTCATCTGATAATTCATACAGATTTGCATAATGTTCTTTTGGCAAAATCAACGCATGTCCTTTTGATGCTGGTTCGATATCCAAAATGACTCTGAAATCTTGATCTTCATAAATAGTTGTTGATGGAATCTCTCCTGCTGCAATCTTACAAAAAATACAGTTGTCTTTTTTCATTTTCCTTACCTGCCTTTTCTTTATACTAATGTCGCCTTTTGTCGAACGATAATATTTGTTTCTATCCCCTTCCAATGTTACACTAACAGAGAAAGGTGGAATAATTATGAAGTATGTATTAAGCAAATTTTCTCACGAATTAAGCAATCCTCTTACTGCGTTGAATAGTTCTATTCAAATGATTGAGTTGCAACATCCTGAAGTAAAGGATTTCAAATTTTGGTCGAATCTCAATTATAATGTCGAATATATGAGACGTTTACTGACAGATTTCTCGGATTTATCCAAATCAGAAACTCTGAATTACAGTACGTTTTCTCTTCGCACATTGTTAGAACAGGTGTCCCTCTCTTTTGCTGCAATTATTGCCGATTCAAAAGTGGAATACACCTCAAAAATCGCTCCTTCTATCCATCAGATTACAGGAGATAAAACCAAATTACAAGAAGTATTTCTAAATCTTCTGAAAAACGCTTTTGATGCCGCATCCCCTGATAAAACAATCTATTTAGATGCCTCTTTGCAGGGTGATTCTATAGTAATTTCCATTCGGGATACCGGCTGTGGAATGACAAACGAACAGCTAAAAACTATCTTTGAACCATTCGTTACATATAAAAAGAACGGTACCGGTTTGGGTCTCCCGATTTGTCAAAAAATCATCACTGCACATGGCGGAAATATCTCGATTTCATCCGTCGTAAATGAAGGAACGACTGTGACCATTACACTGCCTGTTTCTTCCCTTTCATTATAGGAGACTTTGAGGGCTTTTACAAGTCCTCATACTCATCTCCAGCACACCACGACTTGACTTTTTTGAAAAGATTCCTGGGTTTTTCCCAAAAATCCCTCATTTCCCTTTTCTCTTGTTCTTCTGATTCCTCCTCCACATCCTGACATTCTACAAACGTCACATCTAAAGTTTCTTCCAATGGCGGTTTCTCTTCCTCCTCTGGGAACGTTTTCATAATTTCTTCAATGCTATAGTTTTCCTCCATCGTGGACTTGTGAAACATATAAGCGAAACGAACGCCCTCTTCATCGTCATAATTGACCTCTTTTACAAAAAACTCTGTCAACTTGTGAAATTCTTCTTTTGCCTCCTGCTCGCATGGGGGATAGTAGCAAAAAAAGTATTTCTCCTTGTCTGTAAAAATCAATTCCGGATCTAATAAGATACGATTCTCATCCAGCATATATTTTTTGAGGTTTTGTATTGTTGCAAGTAACCCCCATACAATATTTTTCATCTCCGTGTAGCTTAGCTGATCTTTTTCGTAAACCATTTTCAAAGACACTTTCCCACTAATATCATAATAATAGTAACTTTGATTATCCACATAACGAATATCTGTTTTTAATATGCCCGGAATTTCATTTTCCTTGAGCATCAAAATCTGATAATCCTCCTCTTCTTTCTCTTCTCCTACTAGTACAAGATATGTTCGTTTCAAATTTTCTTTTATGTATGTTTTCAATATAATTCCTCTACCTTTCTCCTAATTTTTTCATCTTACGAATTGTGCGTATATAACCTTCAGGATCTGTTCGCTTCATTGTGCAATTCACCTGTAGCGCCATCGGACTTTTAGTTGCCACACAAGAAACCGTGATCTGCTTATCATTCATTTCTATATTAGGACTTAAACGTTGAAAAAGGAGTAATCTTCCCCCAACGCGAGCCTTAAAATGCTCTTCCAAATCCACTTCCTTAAAATCCTCGCGCCCCGCACCAAATACTGCCGTTTCGTGTGCTCCTGCCAACAAAACATTTTTATCATGATAGTAAAACAACATATATAATAAGATTCCAAATATAAATAAAATCAAAGGGACAACCAATGCTGCTTCAATCGTGATACTGCCCTTTACCTTATTTCTCATAAAAATATAACCCCCAAATAAGCAAGTGTCATAAATGGAACAAATGGTATTTTAAGATTGCGATTCCACCCATGTATCCATAAGCAGAACAAAGAACACACTCCGGATATTACTGCAGCTACAAATAAAACTTGTAGCGCTTTGTAACTTCCCAGGTATACTCCCAATAACAGGATTAACCAACTATCACCATATCCTATAGCCTCATTGGTTAATTTGCTAATCAAAAAGAACATGATTCCCATCAGACCTCCTACTATCTTGGAAAAAACCGGCTCCCATCCACAACAAAAAAGACAAATTACAACTGTAAAGCTCATAATTCCCAGCAATAATACCGGCAGCTCCCGCTTTTTCCAATCTAGAATTCCACATAGTACCAACAAAATCCATACTATCCAATCTGTTATTTCACACATTTGGAACAACCTCCCATTCCCTGTACACTCTCTATTGGAACAGCATAGACATTTCTCTTAATTTTTCTACAATTTAACGATGTATGATAACGTTCTCCATAATCAGATACATACAAAATTCCACAGTGGCTTTCCTTGCCACAGGATTCACACGCATAGTACTTACCGCCGGATGCATTGCGTGCATCCCCTATTGTCTGCGCAATAATCCCTCTAATAGAAATATCCAAATACGTGCAAGACATCTTGCTATGGTAAACTGTTCCGTAATCCGTAATAAAAACGACACTTTGGTCTCCATCACCTTCCGAGCCTAAAACATCTCCTGTCCACCCCTTTACTCGCAATGTCTCTTCGCATGGAATAGCCGAAATCCGAAACATAAGAATCGGTATTTCAATCTTGTACTTAACGGACAAATTTATAATTGCACTTCTCCAATCTGATACAGATTCGCTGCAATCAAGACCTTTTGTTCCTCCTGCAATAATGCTTCTGTCAATTTTTTCACTTCCGATTTGTTCAACGATACGTTCCCGAATGCCACTCGCTGCAATCATTGGTGAAACGTATGCCTGTTGACTGATTTCTTTCCCCACGCTACACAATGCGTTTTTTATGCTTGTCCGAATGGCCATTGTTTCGAGTAAGCATACTAAACACAACATTGCAAAAAAGAAAATGGGAACAACCAATGCTGCCTCCAATGTAAGACTACCTTTAGAGGTGAATGCAGATGCCCTTTCTAGTTTTGTACGAAAGATAAGATGGAAATGTTTTGTCCCGAGAGAGTCTTGCTCCTTTCTAAAATTGTTTGTATTGTAAGTGGAAAGATATAGAAAGGACATCTGTATTCACCTCTTTTCTTCTATTGATATCCAAACTTTGTAATAAATGTCTCCTGTACACCTCGCCGCAGTTCTACCTCGCTTGCGACTTTTATTTTGGTCATGCACTGGTCAACCTTTATCTGCAAATTGCTTTCGATTAAATCCAGACTTCGCATACATAAAGTCTCTTTCTTCTCCATCATCAACAATCCCTTCAAATAATCCTCATAACCAAATCCTTGATTTACATTATTTTCTTGAACAACCTCTTGGGCCGTGCCCAGATTGACTAGATTTTTTAACTGCACTTGCCATGTGTCTTTTGTTTTAGCAATCGGTATTTTCTGATTTCGAAGAAGTTGTCTCACATCTACAATGCTTTCTCCATACGCCCAGGCTAACAATATGCCTTGTTTCACAAGCATTGTAATTTCCGGCAAAGCCACTATTGTGCATAATGAGCCTGCCATCACTTCTGCTTCTGCTTGTTTGGCCGAATCCGTCAGTAAATATGTATAATTTGCAAGCATCCGAATTTGCAAAAGCTTTTTACATACCAACTCCAAATTTTCTCTGTCACTAGCCGCTCCTCCAAGCAGATATTCCTGCTCATAAAGCAACGGATGCGTTTCGTCATATTTTACTGCATTAGAAAAATGCTCCGTAAGATAAGCTGCAAAGAAAGCTTTATCCGTAACTCCTTCATTTGATGATTTCTGGTAATTTCCTTGTTTCAATTGCCTTTTGGAAACCAAATCTTCTATTCGGATACTTCGATTGGAAATTTGAGACGATTCCGCAACCAAAAGACTTAATAAATTTGTTTTTTTGAGATTTTGCACGGATATAATCGGATTGTCTTCTTGGGGAAGGGAAGCATTCTCTTGTTCCAAATAGGCTTGTAAATAGCGAGCATTATTATCCTCTTCCTTTTCTAATTGCACACTGGAAGGAAGCTCGTAGTCAGGTCCAAGAGAAAGGTCTTCTAGCCCATACCAATCTTTCATATACGATACTGCAGCTTCATAATATGGCTTCCCCGAATGATCCGTCAAAAGTTCAATCTGTTCAATTTGATGTGTTATCCCCGATGCGCCATAATAGGGGAGTCTATTCTTTGTTACTTCCTCTTGGTTCCCGTAGCGGGCAAACACATCATACTGCTCCAACAGTGCCCGATTATATTCTGCAAAAGTACTTTCCAATGCCAACATGGTATGAACGCGCTTGCAATTTTTTTCAATATGTATGGATGCGCTTTCTACCAACGCGCCTACCACGGAAAGCATCAACACAAAAACGAGAACCAAGAAAGCAGTGATTTCACCTCTAAATACCCGTTCCAGTTCTTGTGATCTTATCAAAAATTTCACCCACCAAACTTGTTAACTGCGTTTTGAAAATTGCAACAAGCGCAATCAACACTACTAAAATCAAAATTGTCTCTACCATGACAGAACCTCTTATTTGTTTCTGCCTCATACTCCACCAAAATTTCTTCACTTTATTCATATCTTTCCCTCCTTATAATTGCATTGTCAAAAATGCCGGCACCATAATCATAATAAAAACAACAGCCAGCATTCCCATCATCGGTATCAGCAGCTTTGCTCCTGCCTCTTCCCCTTGTCGCTTTGCCATACTCTTCCTGTTTTCAAAAGACTGAATGGCCTCCACGCGCAAAATTTCTGAAATACCTTTGCTTCCTTTTCGTAAGTTTTGAGAAAGCAATGCACCAAACTTTATGTAAACCGTAAGACCACAACGTTTCCCGAATCTTTCATATACTTCTGCCTCTGGCACACCGCCTTGCATCTCAATCATTGCAACTTTCATTTCCTCGTATACAACATGTGAACCAAGTTGCATTTTCTGTATCTCATAATTTTGAACAATTTTCTCCCATGCATTTTTCACTGTTGCTCCGGTACTGATTAACATGGTAAATTTACTGATTAATCCCGGATAATCTCTCAACAATTCCGCGTTTCTTATATTCTCTTTTGCTTTCATGTTTTCTCTTTCTCGGTAAAACAAATATATAGAAAGAACGATTCCGATTATTGGAATGTAACGCCAATGATTTTGTTTCTCTTTGCTCCATTGCAAGGTCTTTCCCTCTATCTTATCAGGTAACCGAAAACTTGCACTCCCTCTCGTCTGGGATTCCAATTTCTGTAACTCTTGCTGTATATCGTAGAGAATCTTGTCCATTCCCTTTCTGGTAAGGGGATATACCATGGCATTTCTTAAATACACCATCTTATCTTCTTTATATGAAACCGTTCCGCGAAGTTCCACATGGATTCCTTCTGGTTTTAAGTTCTTCTGCTGAATTTCTCCATTCACGTTTACAATATCGTAAGCACTAGATTCCCATTGTATCTCTATGGGATATTCTTCCAAGTTGGTTACAAGGTTCAAATCTGTTTCCACACGATCCCAACTTTCATTGTCTCCCAAAACAATCTCGTCCAACTTCTTTGCTACTTTTTTAAACATTGCTTGAACTTCTTCATGTGTATATTCTTGTTCATTTACTTCTAGTTGAATCGTTGTCTCTTCTTCGCCATTAACCGTTATTTCATATTCTTCCGTTTTCTTTCCTTCTCCATAACTGTTTCGAAATACAATCGGCTCAAAATCATCAAAGACGTACTCAACCAAAAATAGGAGCAATGTCAGTAATATTGTTAAAATCAAAATAAGTATTATAGGTTTCCTATTTTTTATTTTCATTGCACTATACCTCGATTTCCACAATTCTTTTTCCCATTTCATATGCCACAAAATATATGGCAAGACATACCGTCATAATAATGACTCCCACCAGATTTCCGTAGAGAACCTTTGTAAACTCCGAAAAACTGATTTTTAAATATCCAATCATGCCCATGGGTATAAGTGACATAATCCTGAATTCCAGTTTTTTTGCTGACATAATGGTATCAATTTCTCTTTCTACATCGATCTTTTCACTCATTTGACGCACAATGTTTCTTATAATCTCAAGCGTATCTCCTCCACTTCGTTTTGCCATATTAAATACAGTGACAAATGTTTGCACATCTTCATCCTCCATTCTTGCCGCAAATTCTTTTAATGCGATTTCCGGTGTAACATTCATCTGAAGTTGTCGCGTCATATATGCGAATTCTCGTAAAATAGTATCTTCTTTTTTATACAATCCTTTTAAGTCTTCGATCGTTTCTTGCATAGCATTCTCCACAGAATACCCCACATTCAATGCTCCCGAGAGCGATTGAATAGCCTCTTTAAATTGCAGACGGAAAATTGCTTTTTTCTTTTTAACAGTTTGTTTTTCCCATGATTTGATATACCAGATTAGGTATGGTGAAAATAGAATTGAATAGAATAGTTTTCCATAGAACAAATAAGAAATCGCACTGACAACTGTGCATCCCTGTAGTAGTGCTTTCAAATATTCATACTTCCGAATATCCTGCTGCCAATAATTTTTCTTTCTTCTGTATTTCATTTACCTTTACCCATTCTCCTTGTATCCTCCCATCTTTAACATTTTGCTCGCAAAATTCATACAAAGTTCGAAGTTGTATTTCGCCCTGCTCATAGCCCACCACTTCAACAATCTGTAGAACCCTTCTGCTTTTGTCTCGCAATCTACCAATGTGAACAATAATATCAATTGCAGATGCGATTTGTCTTTGAACCGCCGCAAGTGGAATTTCCATCCCCATCAGCACCATGGTTTCCAATCGGCTAATCATATCCTTTGGACTATTTGCGTGACCGGTACTGGCACCGCAATGTCCGGTATTCAGACTTTGTAACATATCAATTGCTTCACTTCCTCGAACTTCTCCGACGATAATCCGTGAGGGGCGCATGCGCAATGCGGATTTCAGCAAATCGCGCAAAGTAATGCTCCCTTTTCCCTCTACATTTGCGTTTCTTGCCTCCAACTGCACCAAATTTGGAACGCCTTCTATACGGAGTTCTGCGCTGTCTTCTATAGTAATGATTCTTTCATCTTTCGGTATATAATTCGAAATCGCATTTAAAAATGTGGTTTTACCCCGCCCCCGTACCACCACTTACGAAAATGTTGTATTTCGCAATCATCAATTTCTTTAAGAGTTCATCTATCTCGCGGTTAATTGATTTCTTTTCAATTAGTTTTTCCATAGTCATGGCTTCCCGAGAAAATTTTCGTATTGTTACAACCGGTCCGTTAAGCGCCACCGGGTAAAGTACGATATTCACTCGCGAACCATCCTCTAATCTAGCATCCACAATCGGCGAGGCTTCGTTCACGATCCGATTGGCCGCGGCAACAATATGCTGTATAATATCCTCCAACTTCCTTCGATTGGAAAACCTCTTTTCTAACTGTATTAGTCTTCCTTCCTTTTCTATAAAAATATTTTCTGTTCCATTAATCATAATTTCCGTAATGTCATCATCTTCTAAGAGTTCTTGCAAAATATCCATTTTGCGAAATGCATTGAACAGTTCTCGCCCAAGTTCAACTTTCTCTTTTAAGGATATGTACATCCCTTGTTCTCGCTGTTTCAATGTGCGATGAATAATTTCTATCAATTCATCATCATTAATTTCTTTTGATAAATCAAGTTCTTGCAGCACCTTGTCCTGAAGTTCTTCACTTTGTATCATCTAATGTTCCTCCTTCGCTCTTAATTTTGCATATTCTGCAATATTATTTGGCATCACAAATCGATAAGTAATGTGGGGAAGTTTATCTAATTTCAAACGCTTTATATTTTGCTCATACTGCTGTACCTTTCGCTGAGAGATCTCATCCATTAACACCGGCATGTAAACACGTTCACATATTTCCAGTAGTTGAAACATCCCTTGCACACACTCTCCTATATCCAATATAATCTGCTCATATGAACTGTTTTCGATTATTTGTTCTAAAAGCTCCTTCCATTCATCAGCCGTAATCTCTTTTAAATCCAAGGAATCCGAAATCGGCAAAATGTAATCTAACAATTCGTTTTGCTGTACTGCTGTCTGTAACCTAATTCCGAAAGTTCCGTTTTTTTGCTTCATGTAATAAATCAAATCACCTAGATTCAAGATTTCCTCCGCCGTTTGAAATCCCGCATATGCTTCCAAGTTTAAGTAAAGTGTTTTCTTTTGTTTTGCAATTTCTCTGCCTAAGGCAAGTGCAAACGTTGTTTTCCCTACCCTATGTATTGGTGAGTAAACCGCAAGTAACTTCGGTTTTGTTTTTCGTATGGAACCAACAAAATCTGCTTCGGTTTCCTCTGCATAAGTTTCAAAAATTTTTTGAATAATCTCATCTGCAGATTGATATTTTCCAATCTGTCTTTCCTTTTTTGCTAAACTACAAACTTTTGTGTGACCAAGTATAAATGTTTGCTCTGCAAAAACTTGTCTGCGTTCTTCTTCGGAATATTGCTCATCTACAATGAAAATATGAATCTTCCTCTGCTTTTGCAGTTTCAAAACATTGTCTAAATCTGTACATATGTATACTTTGACCGACAATTCTTTGCATGCCAGAATATTCTCTGAAAGACTGTTTGCGTACCGGATTTCACTGTCGCAAATCACAACATTTTTTACATTCAAATGAATCCTCCTTGTCCTTTATTCAATTTTTTCTTTGGAATTTTTCCGCCTGAAATGACGTATTTGAAAGTTTGAATTCTAGAATAACTAACTTGTATGACGTATTATATATTTCATTTTTTCACTTGTCTAGATGTTTTTTGAAAAAGTTTCATTTTTGTGCAATCTCTATAAAAAAGGAACTGCAACGACTCCATAGAGCATCGCCACTCCCGGTAATCCTAAAAAGCCACAAGTCAGAAAAGAAATGGCGTTAAACCCTACTCTTATGGACATTTCTTGATAAGTAAAAAATTGATTAGCAAAGAAAATCAGACCCATCCCCAAAATTGCGCGTACTATAAAATTTACCAAAAATTGATTTTTTTCAGACATAAATTTTTCCTTTTTTTATAGTCTATGCCAACGCATTTCTGTCTATACTATATAAAAGACAAACTGAAGGCGAGGAGGATCCGTATGCATTTATTTCAAAAACCACTCCCAAAAGACAGACGAGACGAAGAACTTTTAGAAGAAATCAAACGCGTGAAAAGACAGATGGAGAACGCCAACTACAATTTCCAAAATGCTATGGACCCAGATTTGATTGACAGTTATATTTATGAAAGCAATGCTGCTTGGAAAAAATATCGTTTTCTTTTGAAACAGGCGAAGATGCTATGAATTTGTTTTTTCATATCTCGTAAATTGACTTTGTTCCAAATACTCCACAAACAGAGAAACAGCCCTATCTCTAGGACTGTTTCTCTTAGTTATCTAAAGGAATGAGAGTAAAGTGTGCTTCTCGGTTCTCCCGAGAATTCTACTTTATGAGGGGGGTGATAGTTGTTATTATCAACTATCTGAATTCAGTATAAAAAACAATTGTGTTCAAATTATGGGGGATTTCTAAAAAGAAAAGAAACTTTATTAACCCCCTCTTAAGAATTAACTTCTTTTTTCTAACCACATCAGCAAATCCTGATACACCTGTTCTCTATCTAGCTCATTCAAAATCTCATGTCGGTCCTTTTCGTACAACCGCATCTTCACATCCTGCATTCCATTTAATTTATACTTTTTATAAACGTTCTTTACACCATTTCCAAAATTCCCAACCGGGTCCTCTTTTCCGGATACAAACGCCACCGAAAGACCCTTTGGTATCCTTCCAGCCTTTTCTTGAGCATTCATTTTCACCATTCCGGAAAACATATGATAGTACGCATTTACCGTAAACAGATATCCGCACAGAAGATCGTTTTTATACTTAATAACATTCTCCGGATTCCTTGATAGCCAATTGGAACCATCCGTTTCCTTTTCAAACGCTTTATTATATCCACCTGCTGCCATATTATCCACAAAAGAACTTCGATATTTCCATCCTCGGAAAATAGCAATAAATCTACAAATAAATTTTCCTGCTTGCAATATCAAATTCGGCTGGTCTCCCGTCCCCATAATAATGGCTCCGGTAATACCCGCACCGTAAAATCCAATGTACTGTCTTACCAAAAATGAGCCCATACTATGACCCAACATAAAATAAGGCACGTTTGGATACTTTTCCTCCGTCTGTATTCTCAACTGATGGATGTCCCCTATGACGCAGTCATTCCCGTCGGTCTCATGAAAAAATCCAAGATTCTCGGAACTGCAAATAGATTTTCCATGCCCCAAATGGTCATGTCCCACTACATAATATCCATTTTGAGAAAGAAATTCCGCAAACTCATGATAACGGTCTATGTATTCCACCATACCGTGGCACATTTGAAGAACCCCTTTTACTTTTCCTTTTGGGATCCATTCAATTGCATGAATCTTTGTTTTTCCATCTTTAGAATCATAATAAAATTCTCTTTTCATTCTCTTCTCCTGATAAAGGTTCTCCTTTGTACAAAACAGGACGAAAACAAAGTCTCGTCCTGTCACATATTATCTGTCATCAATATTTTTATATTCTTTATATGGGCAAAGTGGCATATACGCCGGACGTATAATCTTATCCACATTTTTAAGCTCTTCCAGTCTATGTGCACTCCATCCCACAATACGTGCCGCAGCAAAAATCGGTGTGTAAAGCTCTTTTGGCAATCCAAGCATACTGTATACCAGTCCGCTGTAGAAATCTACGTTTGCATTAACACCTTTGTACATCCTTCGCTTTTCTGCAATCACCTTCGGTGCCATATGCTCCACCATTTCATATAAAGCATACTCCTCTTCTCTTCCTTTCTCAACAGCAAGTTGTTTTACAAATCCTTTGAAAATCTCTGCTCTTGGGTCAGAAATAGAATAAATTGCATGCCCCATTCCATAAATCAAACCTTTTTGGTCAAATGCTTTCTTATCCAACAAATCTTCCAGGTATCGACGTACAGCTTCTTCATCTTTCCAATCTGTCACATGCTCTTTCATATCTTCAAACATCTGTGTTACTTTGATATTTGCACCGCCATGTTTTGGTCCCTTAAGTGACGCCATAGCTGCAGCGATTGTAGAATACGTATCTGTGCCCGAAGAAGTAACAACGTGAGTGGTAAATGTAGAATTATTACCTCCACCATGGTCCATATGAAGCACAAGCGCCATATCCAAAAGTTTTGCTTCCAACGGTGTATATTTTCTGTCTTCACGCAACATCATCAAGATATTTTCTGCCATAGACAAATCATCCTGTGGTGCATGAATAAACAAGTCTTCCCCTCTTTTATAATTATAGGCATGATAGCCATAAACCATCATCATCGGAAATTGACTAATTAAATTCAGACATTGACGCAACACGTTTGGGATTGTTGTGTCATCAGCCTTCTTATCATAAGAGTAAAGACTCAGAATAGAACGGGACAAGCTGTTCATCATGTCCGGGCTTGGAGCCTTCATAATAATGTCTCTCACAAAATATCGTGGCAAGCTTCTTCTATCAGCCAGCATTGTGGTAAACGCTTTTAACTCTTCCTCTGTCGGAAGCTCTCCGAACAACAACAAATATGTAATCTCTTCAAATCCGAAATGGCCGTCATCCAGAAAACCTTTTACCAAATCTTTAATATTATATCCTCTATAATAAAGACTTCCGGGTATCGGCACACGGACTCCATCTACTTCTTTTGAAGCGCATACATCAGAAATATTTGTAAGGCCTGCCAACACACCTCTTCCGTCTAAGTCACGAAGGCCTCTCTTAACATTGTGCTGAATATATAATTCTCTCTCAATCGCATTGTTCTTCTCACATAAATCCGAGAGACTCTGCACTTCAGGAGTGATTTCAAATAATATCTCGTCTATATTTTTGTTTGTCATAAATTCCTCCTCCTTAATTAAATGTGAACTCATTATACTAGAATTTCCCAACATTAACAATAGGTTGATTCATGCAAATCCTCTTTGGATTATCATTAAAAAGTCTTTCTAGATACTCCTCTCGATAATTCCTTCCTATCTCTTCATACGCATCCAACATATAAGATGTTCTTTGCCGCGCCCCATGACAATCGCTAGCAATAACACCTATCAACTGTTCATCCAACAAATAATAGGATAAAGCCTTTGCCCTTTTCCCAAACCTGCCGGTAAAACTCCCTTTATTTGCCTGTATAACGTATCCCTGTTTCTTCCACTCCTTGGCCAAATGTGGATAGTCCTGCAAAAACTCATACCGTTCCGGGTGAGCAATAACAGGGCAAACTCCGCACTCTGCAATTCTTTCCAACATTCGACGTACATATTGAGGTTCCTCGTCATACGCAAACTCCACCAATAGATATCGTCCTCCATTAATGGTCAACAAATTTCCCTGTTGTACTGGTCAAGCTTTTTTGTAACACA
>CAMFVG010000045.1 GCA_945992055.1 uncultured Clostridia bacterium
ATTTTTTATCTACATCAATCTTAACATCTTCTTTCCATTTTTTCAAAAGCTCTTCGTATCTTTCATTTCCTCTTGTTTCAAGGATATTTTCGACTTCGGCATCTGTTGCTTCGCTATCAAACAAACTTTCTAACTGTACAACATAGTAACCATCCTCTCCGTTAATTACTCCGGAGAAGGCATTTTCTTCTAACTTGTCTGCTTTTTCCAGAACTTTTTCATCAATAGTCTTTGTGTTCTTTCCAAAGTTCGCTTCTTTCGCTTCCATACCTTGTTCTGTTGCGTAAGCTTTTAAATTGCCGTTTGCTTTTGCACCTTTCAAGAATGCTTCTGCCGCCTTCTTTTGCTCTTCTATCTCTTTTTTGGTTAATTCTGTGGTTGTACCATCTTCTGCAGTTTGAGTCTTTTCGTAAACAACATAACTCATTTTCTTTTGCTTTGCTTCCTCTTGACTCACTTCCATATCAATGTCTTTCTTCATTGCATCTTTCATCTTTTTCGCAACCATAGAAACCTTCATATACTCTGTCGCATATTCCTTCGTTGCAGATGCTTTTTGCTTTGCTTCTTTCGAATTTGCTTTTTCAAACTCTTCCGCTTGTTTCTCAATCGATGCAAGTTCATCTTCTGTTAAAGAAACTTTATATTCCTCTACATATTCATTCAAAATATAAAGTTCTTGCAATTGCTCTAACATAGCATCTTTCATGGTTTCTTCATATGTAACACCTTTTTCCACTTCTTGAGCCCAGATGTTATAATCCTGATTTGCACCATACAAACTTTCCATCAAAGATTGTTGATAACGCATATAAAAATTAACCATTCCGGCTGTAACCTTTGTATCCCCAACAGTCATTAATACTGCTGCTTCATCCAACTTAACTGTTTTTTCCTTTGTGCATCCTACTAATGTAGTAATAGTAAGCATTGCAATTAATAAAATTGAAATTGCCTTTTTTCCAAACTTGATCATATTAATCCTCCTTCGTGCTTCTAACTACGTATTATAACGCTTTTTGTCTAATCAAGCAATGTTTTTATTCCATTTAACACATTTTTTACAACTGCTAAAGCATCTTCCTCTTTATCTTTTTTATTTCTTCCTATCTTTTGATACGTAAAGTATGGATTCGTATCCACAGTGAATTTCAAATCCCCTTTGTACTGATCCAGCAAATCCGGAATCCGCTCTGCGCATACCTTTGCTTTTTCATACATGACAAAGCGAAAAACATCCTGTTTCTGTTCTACGCTAATAACATATACGTCGTGAGCCAATGCTTTTAATAGTGCGATAGATAGAAGCTGCTGCACCTTCTTTGGTACATCACCAAAACGGTCTACGAGTTCCTCTAGCATATCATCCATTTCCTCTTGACTTTCAATTGAGGCAATGCGTTTGTAAATATCCAATTTTTGATATTCATTTGGAATATATCCACTTGGAATAAACGCATCTACATTTAAATCTACCGTTGTAGTATAAGATTCTTCATCCAACTCACCTTTAAGATGTTTGACTGCTTCATTTAACATCTTGCAGTATAGATCATATCCTACTGCTTCCATGTGGCCATGCTGTTCAGCTCCTAGTAGGTTTCCTGCACCGCGAATTTCCAAATCTCGCATGGCAATTTTAAATCCTGATCCTAAGTCTGTAAATTCACGAATGGCTGACAAACGTTTTTCCGCCACCTCTTTTAGCAGTTTGTCTCGTCGATACATAAAGAATGCATACGCCATACGATTAGAACGTCCCACACGGCCACGGAGCTGATACATCTGGGAAAGTCCAAGTTGATCCGCATCATGGATAATCATGGTATTGGCATTTGAAATATCAAGGCCTGTTTCAATAATTGTAGTAGACACCAAAACATCAATATCCCCATTGATAAAATCCAACATAATGTTTTCTAGTTTGTGTTCCCGCATCTGTCCATGAGCATATGCTACGTTTGCATCCGGAACCAATTTCTGTATCCTTGCTGCCACTTCATCAATATCTTTCACTTTGTTATATACGTAGTAAACCTGCCCTTGTCGAGACAACTCTCGTTCGATAGCTTCTCGCACCATTTCATCGTTGTACTCCATCACATAGGTCTGAATTGGCATACGATCGTTTGGCGCCTCCTCCAACACGCTCATATCACGAATCCCGATAAGGCTCATGTGAAGTGTTCTTGGAATCGGCGTAGCAGTTAACGTCATAACATCAATATTCTCTTTTAGCTTCTTAATCTTTTCTTTGTGCTGAACTCCAAAACGTTGTTCTTCATCAATAATCAGAAGCCCCAAATCCTTATACTCCAAATCATCACTCAACACACGATGGGTCCCAATGATAATATCCACCAGTCCTCGTTTTGTGTCCTCTATGGTCTTCTTCTGCTGCGCACTCGTTCTAAATCTGCACATCAAGTCTACCCGAACCGGAAAATCTTTCATTCTCTGTACAAAGGTGTTGTAATGTTGCTGTGCAAGCACAGTTGTCGGCACCAAATAAACTACCTGCTTATTTTCCTGAATGGCTTTAAAGGCAGCTCGTATCGCAATTTCAGTCTTCCCATACCCCACATCTCCGCAGATGAGGCGATCCATGATTTTGGTGCTCTCCATATCTCTCTTTACCGCTTCAATTGCGAGTAATTGGTCCTCTGTTTCCTCAAACGGAAACATTTCCTCAAATTCCTTCTGCCAAACGGTATCTTCCCCATAAACAAAACCCGCTTTTTCTTGTCTTGTTGCATAAAGTTCAACCAAATCTTTTG
>CAMFVG010000046.1 GCA_945992055.1 uncultured Clostridia bacterium
ATTAAAGGTTAAGGAAAATATCTTAATTGAAGAAGAGTGGAATTTGTTAAAATAGATAAAACTTTTGGCAGTGGATAAATAGCATTTCGGAAGCAGAGTACATTTATTACCGGAATGCTATTTGTAGTATTTATTTGAAAACACAAATGAAAATAAAAAAGAAGCGAGTACCCATTTCCAGTCTAAAGACCTTACTCAGTCAAAAACCCGCTTCTTTCTTGGAAATGAAACGAGCTACCCGATTGAGCCATAAGGCTGTACACGACATGAAACCCGCTTCACGAATTCATATTATCCAGCTTTGGCAGAAGAATCAAGAGGAAATTTTGATAACACCGGATATATTCGGAGTTAAGGAAAAAAGTTTCGTTTGAAATAAAGATAAAATCAGAAGTAACATAAAATGGCACAAAGTAGATTAAATCGTTTGCTTCAATATGGGCTAAAGGCAGCACCGCAAGGTCCGATAAAAGTAGAAAAGGCGTTATCTGATTATATAAATAGTTATTTCGATGATTTTTATGCAGAAGGGTTTTTTAATGACATAGATGAAAAAAATGATCATGAAGGTCATGTTAAGACGGTACAAGTCAATAAGTATGAGAGAAGCTCAATAGCACGTAATAAATGCATTGATTATTGGGGAAAAAATTGTTTGATTTGTGGAATGGATTTTGAATTGACATATGGAGAATATGGAAAGGGGTTCATTCATGTACATCATTTAAGACCATTGTACATGGTTAAAAAAGATTATATTGTTGATTATAAAAATGACTTGATTCCGGTATGTCCGAATTGCCATGCGATGATACACAGAATTCCTAATGGAGAGAAACTATCTGTTGAAGAAATAAAGCAGAAACTAGGTTTGTGCATAAAAGAGCATGAGTAAATCGTATGGAGACAATACGTGCGAATGCGTGAACTTTTGGTCATGATGACCAAAAGTTCCTTACAACAGAATTAAATATGTATCACATACCGGTGAGGTTGCAATTGCAGCTTCACCGGTATTTTTTTTGCCCTTTTTTGCCCTGGAAAACTTCTCCTGAAGTCACTTCTGGTCAAGTTGACCAGAAGTTAGAACCTTTGGTCCCGAGGACCAAAAGTGAAAAAAGAAAATTTTTTGTTGATTTTTTGTAATCAGCATTTTGGAACCCTAAGTACTTAGTAGAAGAGGGCTTCAGGGTTTAGCATAAAGCGTTCTCATATTTACTTTGCGTGGATGATATGAAAATTATTGAAAAAATATGAGTAGTTTTTCTGTAATCAGCTTTTTCTGACTCCAAGTAGTATATGAAGGGCAAAGTGGAAGGGCAACCATATTGGCGCAATCTCACCCGGAAATGAAAATGTCGGGAAAAATTTTGCAGAGGATTTAGTAATCGGCCATATTTCAACCCAAATGTATAGTGAAGGGATGAGATAGCGCAGTCAGCGAAGAATACATCTTCCTTCCCGGGATAAAGGAAGATGTATCTCAAGCGGGGACCGTAGTGCAGGAGGCGGAACTCCTGCGCGGGTCAAGGGCGGCAGCCTTGCCCAGTAGGATTGACGGACGCGTCAATCTGTACTGGGTATTATTTGGCGCAATTTGGATGCTATCAGGATGAAAATGCAGCAGACCAATTTTCTCTTCGCAAATATTTTTGGAAAGGAGCAAGCAATGAAAGTAACTAGACACAATGGCAGAAGTGGTAAACATGGTGTATATAATCCGAAGCATAATGACCGACAATTCGATGTTGCGAAGAGTGACCATATTGATGCTGCAAGGTCATCGGGAAATGTCATTTGGGATTATCAGAGAGAATATAGATTTCCCGAGGAAGATGGACCTGATGGCATCAGTTTTGAAGATATTGAGCTGGATTATTATAGAACCCATTATGGAGACTATATCCGAAACCAAAATGCCAGAAACGAAATGAACAGACACCCGGAACGGAATCGTTCGATAGAAGATTTGTATAGAAATAAGATGACGTGTCCGGAGGAAACGATTTATCAGATTGGAAATGTTGATGGAACAGTAATGGCGCATATTTTGTGTGAGGTGGCAGAAGAGTTTTTTGCGGAATGTCAAAAGCGTTTTGGGAGTCATGTGAGGATGTTGGACTGGTCGCTTCATGTGGATGAGGCAACGCCGCATATTCATGAAAGACATGTTTTTGAATGTAAGAATCAGTATGGGGAACTTTGTCCACAACAGGAGAAAGCGTTGGAGGAACTTGGAATTCCCCTTCCGGATCCAACGAAGCCGAAGGGACGAAACAATAACCGGAAGCAGACCTTTGATGCAATCTGTAGAGAAATGTTGTTAGACATATGCAAGAAGCATGTGTGGGGAGAAGAGATAGATGAGGTTCCCGTATATGGGGGTAAGAAGTATTTGGAGAAAAATGAGTATATTTTGCAGAAGCAGAGGGAGAAGATTGCCGAAACTTCTGCAGAATTGTCCGAGGCAAAGACTTCTTTGACCAGAACCCACAAACTTCTTTCAGGCACCAAAGAAGAATTAGAAGAGTCGGAAAAGAAACTGGAGGAAGTACAAGAGGAAATCCGCGGGGCTGACGAGGCACTGGCAACGAGACATAGAAGTATTATGGTTAGTGAGAAAAAGCTAAAGGTTTTAGAGGAAAAGACCGGTGAAGCGGATGAGTTAGTGGACGATATTTGCAATATTGTCTATGAAGTTGTTTTTGATGACATAGCAGAAGAGGTTGCGAAACAGACACAGGCGGCAAGGTACGGGAAAGTGATGGAGTACACATTAGCCATGTATGACGAGCCATTGCCGGATTCCACAAGAAACCATGTGAGCAAGGCACTGCATTTTGTCTTAGATTTGTTGGAAAAATCTGTTCGGGATATTGTGGGTGATATCAAGTATCGACTTCAGGGAAGTTATCATACTATCAATCACAAGGAAGATGTTCGGGATAAAGTATGGGACCACATAGAAAATAAAGCAGAGCATGAGCAGGAAGAATCTCTTGCCAATCAGCTTGTTAGAAGAAGGGGAGGTAGACATAGATGAGTCAGTATATGTATCGGTATACGAAGTTACCACAGTATTTGCCTATGCCAAAGTTCCTGACGGAGTTACCGCTTAGTAATACAGCTAGATATATTTACACCTTGCTTTTGAATCGGGCACAGTATTCCCAGATGAAAGAGATGGTGGACGAGCAAGGAAGAGTATACATATTCTATCCCATCCATCAGATTGCAGAGAAAGCTGGAAAAGGTGATACAACGGTTAAAGTTGCATTAAATCAGCTAGTCGATGCCGGGATTTTGGAAAAGGTATCCGAAGGAAGAGGACGAGCCAACAGGCTTTATGTTCTCTTTCCGGATGAGGAAGTAAGGCGGAAAATGGACGTCGGGAAATTGACGGAAGTAGGACAGAAAACTGTCGGAAACTATGGCAGTAATCAGTCTCCAAGTAAATATACCAGTAACATTAGAAGCAGTCATTTAAGAAATTACGACTACGAAGAGGAGGAGAGTTTTTAATTATGGATAGAAAAATTTATATAGGCGAAAATGGTTTAGAACATTGCTCTGCATGTAAGGAACCGACAGAAGAATTCTTTCCGGAGAATGTACAGAAGTTATTTGGAATGAAGACACATCCAAGGTTCTGTGCTTGTCGAAGAGTAGAGCACGAGAGAGAGGAACGTGAGCGTAAGGAACGGGAACACCAACAAGAGGTAGAGAAGAACACCGCAATTTGCTTTCCGGAACGTGCTATGAGAGAGTGGAACTTTGCTAATGATGATGGTTCTAATCCGTATATGAAATATGCAAAGCAGTACGTGGAACATTGGGATGAGGTGAAGAAGAAAGGCATGGGTATGCTTCTGTGGGGCGATGTAGGAACCGGAAAAAGCTATATGGCTGCCTGTATTGCCAATGCGTTGCTTGAACAGGAAAAGAGAGTTCTGATGACGAACTTTACAACTATTAGTAATGGAGTCTTTGCAGCCATAGATAAGAATGATTACATAGAATCGGTTTGTGCATATGACTTACTCATCTTGGATGATTTAGGTTCAGAACGTAACTCTGGCTTTGTGGTTGAGAATGTCTTTTCTGTATTGGACAGAAGAGTTTGCTCCTGTAAGCCGATGATTATTACAACGAATCTGACTGTAAAGGAAATGAGAGAAACACAGAATCTGGATTATAAGAGAATCTACGATAGAGTTCTTGGCAGTTGCCAGCCCGTCTGTATCAAGGGTGTAAGTCATCGTAGAGAGAAAGGAAACCAAAATAAAAGAGTATTTGAACAGATTTTTCATGAAGAAGAATCGGAATAGGAGGTGTGGATGAATACTACTTACAATATTCCCGTGTGGGAAAAATATACTTTAAGCATTGAAGAAGCAGCAGCATATTTC
>CAMFVG010000047.1 GCA_945992055.1 uncultured Clostridia bacterium
AGGAAATCCAAATACCTGCCTTCTCTGCAACTGAAACAGCATTTTGAGTTGCGGTTCTAACAGGTTCATCTGTAAGTGATAATGAACCGAAATGAAAGATTTTTGTACTTTGAATTAAATCGTTCCTTACTTCCTCCTTGCTCATCATGATATCTGCTCCAGGGTTTCTATAAAATGAAAAATCCCTGTCTCCATCTTCTTTCTTTTGTACAACTGCCAAAGTTGTATGTACTTCCTTATCAAAACACAAACCTTCTGTTGAAATTCCAATTTCTTTTAAGGCTTTCTCCAACTGTAATCCAAAACCATCCTGACCAACTTTACCAATAAAAGCCGTTTTCCTTCCCAGCTTTTGCAACATGGCAAGCACATTACATGGAGCTCCTCCCGGATTCGCTTCAAAAATCGGATTTCCCTGTTCACTATATCCATTTTGTGTAAAGTCAATGAGTAATTCACCCATTGCTACGACATCGTATTTTTCCATTACTGTACCTCAATATCATATTTGGTTACATCCAAATATGTCTTTCAATTACTTGTGCTTTTTAATTTTAAAAGAACTTTTTCTTTTTAAAATAGACAATTTCCGCTATTACTATGAACAATGATATAATTATCACAGCAATATATCCATACCGCCATTGCAGCTCCGGCATGTAGGCAAAATTCATTCCATACCAGCCTGTAATCAATGTAAGTGGAAGAAAAATAGTTGTGACAATGGTAATTACAATCATAATTTTATTTTGACGTGCATCCTGCATTGATTGATACAGTTCACGTATCTGGAGCACATTTTCACGAAGAAGATGTACATGATTTTGCAATCGTTCCACACGGTGCATAAATCTGTCCCAACCTTGTGTATCCTGTTCAGATTGATAAAAATCACAGGTACTGAACAATTCTCCAATGTCTATCATCTGTTCATAATAAATATTAAACTCAGAAAGTTTTTGCCTATGCTTTGTCAGTGATGTAAAAAAATTATTATTCCTTCCTGCTCCCCCACTTATTTCCTCTTCCAGCTTGTCCAGCTCAGATTCCATATGAGAAAAATACAATGTATCCTCTTCTATCATATGCTCCATAATCCGTAACAACAACTGTTTCGGTGTATCAACTTCCTGAAACATCTCCGTCTGCTTTTCTATCCATGCCTTCAATTTTCCATCATCTTCGACAAAAAACACTTTCCCACCTGTCAAATAGAATCCAAATGAAAGCTGTGCTTTTTTCTGCTCATTCTTTTGTGGAAGCCGGATTGTACCGAGAATGCAATCTTTAAAGAGCTCTGCCTTACAGTATCGAATAGAACCAAGACTGTGTAGCATCTCCTTTTGATATGCAAATTGTTCTCTCCTTTCCCGAAACTCTGCTGTGCTCATAACAGCAAACAAACATGAATTATCTGTATATTGCATTAAAATTCCTACTTTCTCTTTATTTGTCTCTTTCCCTCATACGGTAACCAATACCTATTTCTGTCAGAATGTACTCCGGTTTTGAGGTATAGAAAATCTGAAACAGATTTCCTTCATCCTCTTTTCATTTGCGATAAGCTTTTTATAATATATTATATTATCTCTTACTTTTATTCGATTTTCTTTTCCATTAACTCAAATCGACCTTTACGCCAATCAGCATATCCTCTTACTATATATCCATTTTTTCGATATAACTTTTGCGCATATGGATTCTCTGTGAAAACATCGAGTCGTATTGATTTATACCCCATCTCATAAATCTGTGTCTCGATATGTGCTAGAACCTCTTTACCAATTCCTTTATTTTGATAATTCGGTGACACGCAGAATCTATGAAGTATATATGCTGATTCATCATTACTTTCCCACGTGGCATTTTTATAGGCTTCATCTGATTCTGCGCTTATCACATATATTGCAGCCAATTTTTTACTATCAATAGCCAGATAAAGTGACTTCTTTTCTATATCGTTTATGAAGTCCTCTTTTGCAGGGTAAATATCATCCCACTGATATATGCCATCTGCCTCCATTTGTACAATGGCAGCTTTTACTAATTTAACCACATCATCAATATCGGACTTTTTTGCCAATCTATATACCACTTGCTACCTCCTTATTCTTTATACAAATAATATATGATTATCCGCAATCTTCCTCCATTATTTCTCCGAAAAGAAACAGACCAATGCCTATCCCTTATATATTATGGACTTTTTTCGCGATAAAATCTTCCAAATAATAATGGAATTCTACCCGCTTGCTTTTACCATACATATAAACTCCCGGCCATATCTCTCGCAAAATTCTATATGGTCGGGCACTTTAGTTATCGCAACACATTTGACCTTGAATAAATGTAAAACAATTCCTGTGTGTATTTATATCCTTTCTCCATCTTTGGGAAAGTTGCATCAAACTCTTCGAAACCACTCTCATCCAAATTATGGGCCGGACTCTCTACATATCTCCAGATTTTATCTGAAAGGGCATTTTCCTCTAACAACTTCACCATCAGTGCAACAGGATAAACATCCTTTTCCAAACATACGCCCTGTCGTTTACAATTCTTGAATCCATAACATGCATAGTTCTCAGGGTTCCCCCAAATTGCTATCGTGTCATATCCTAATTTTTTTGCCTCTTCAAAAGAATAATATAATAGCTTTCTTCCATATCCTTTTCTCTGATAATCCGGATGAATAGTAAAAGGACCAAAAGAGAGAATATCTTTTTCAGTTCCATCCTCAGCAATAAGCTTTGCTTTTACATAAATAATATGTCCTATAA
>CAMFVG010000048.1 GCA_945992055.1 uncultured Clostridia bacterium
AATCGAATTGTAAACGAGGTGGATCATGTAAATCGCGTACTATATGATATTACAAGCAAGCCACCGGGGACAATCGAGTTCGAATAAATTTTATGCCACGAGATGGCGGAAAGGAAGGACATTATGCCATATACAGAAGAAATCTATGCTCGCGTAGTTGAGCAAAATCCAGGCGAGGTTGAATTTCACCAAGCAGTAAAGGAGGTTCTTGATTCCTTAAAGGTTGTCATTGATGCGAACGAAGAAAAATATCGCAGCCTCGGTTTGTTGGAACGTTTAGTAGAGCCGGAAAGAATTATTTCATTTAAAGTACCTTGGGTCGATGATGAAGGTAAGGTTCAGGTCAACAAAGGTTACAGAGTACAATTTAATAGCGCGATTGGACCATACAAGGGAGGACTTCGTTTCCATCCGTCTGTAAATCAAAGTATCTTGAAATTCTTGGGCTTTGAGCAGATTTTCAAAAATTCATTGACAGGACTTCCGATTGGCGGTGGTAAAGGTGGTTCAAACTTTGACCCAAAAGGTAAATCAGACAGAGAAGTGATGGCATTTTGTCAGAGTTTTATGACAGAACTTTCAAAATACATTGGTGCTGATCAGGATGTTCCGGCTGGTGATATCGGTGTTGGCGGCCGTGAAATTGGTTACTTATATGGACAATATAAGAGATTGACAGGCCTCTATGAAGGTGTTCTCACTGGCAAAGGCCTTTCCTACGGCGGTTCTCTGATTCGTACACAGGCAACCGGATATGGTTTGATTTATATGCTGGAAGAAATGGTTGCTGCAAAGGGTGAATCGTTAGAAGGTAAAACAGTGATTGTGACCGGTTCCGGTAATGTGGCTATCTATGCAGTTGAAAAGGTAACACAGTTGGGCGCCAAGGTTGTTGCCATGAACGATTCAAATGGGTATATTTATGATGCAAATGGTATCAATTTGGACGTAGTAAAGGATATTAAAGAAGTTCGTCGCGGACGTATTAAAGAATATGCAGATTTGGTACCTGGCTCTGTTTACACAGAAGGAAAAGGTATCTGGAATATTGCCTGTGACATCTATTTGCCATGTGCAACACAAAATGAGCTTGATTTGGAAGCTGTTAAAATATTGAAAGCAAATGGTTGCGAGATTATTGCAGAGGGCGCAAATATGCCAACAACAAGAGAAGCAACTGACTATATCTTGGAAAACGGTATTTTATTTATGCCTGGTAAAGCTGCAAATGCAGGCGGTGTTGCAACAAGTGCTTTGGAAATGAGCCAAAACAGTATGCGTTATAGTTGGACTGCAGAAGAAGTGGATGCGAAATTAAAAGGCATTATGAAAGATATTTATGCAAAAGTATCGGACGCAGCGGCAAGATATGGTTTGGAAGGCAACTATGTAGCAGGTGCAAACATCGCAGGATTTGAAAAAGTAGTGGATGCAATGATGGCACAGGGAATTGTATAAAGTTAATTAAGAGGTGTCCTTGACAAATGTTTCAGGGACACCTCTGTTATAAGGTGATTTATTCCAATTTGATGATGTTTTATAGCATCATGATACCGTAAGAAAATCACCAAGTGCGTTAAAAACAGAAAATCAATCTGAACATGTATAATTTTCCTGTTTTGGTTATTTTAATATAATCAGATTTGCTATAAATTAAGACCATATTAAAGGCAAGGGGTGACAATAATGAATAACGAACTATATCATGAGACCAAAGCAGTGATGGAAGAATTTGGACGAAAATCGAATCTCAAGACAGGAGATATTTTGGTTGGCGGCAGTTACCTGTGTAGTTACAATGATAGTTAAAATCCCTTCACCGCTGAAAGGATATTTGAATCTGGGGGATTGCGTGGTTCTGACTGCAGGATGGATGTTATCTCCGATGTATGGCTTTCTTGCATCGGGTCTTGGCTCGGCACTTGCAGATTTGTTTGCCGGATATGTTGCATATGTACCTGCAACCTTTGTTATCAAGGGTGTGATGGCACTTGTGGCATTCTACGGATACAAACTGACGCATAGGAAACTAGGCAATCTGCCTACGAGAATCATGAGTGGAACTGTTGCGGAGATTGTCATGATTTTAGGCTACTTTCTGTTTGAAGGTATTTTGTACGGATTCGGACCTTCGGTAGTAAACATTCCCGCAAATGCTGTTCAGGGGTTAGCAGGACTTGTACTTGGCATAATCCTTATGAATATGTTCGAGAAAATTATAATTAAATGAATGTATGACGGCTAAGCTCATAGTGCTTAGCCGTTTTTGTTGAGGATATATTAGATAGAACAAATTTCGAAACAAAACAGGATCTTTGCTAAATCATAGATAGGACGCTTGATATTCAAAGGTCTAACAAATCCGGTTGCGTATATAAACGAAGCAATATTCTTCGTCTGTGTCGGATTCCACACTCGTTTTTGGGATATATCAGTGTATTCACATTGTTCTGAATCTGCAATATATCTTAGATGCTTATTCATTTCGGCGATATCTACATCCTTATCATAGTTCTTTAAAGAGACAATTATAATGCGACACTCCCTAACTTTATTCCGAATATGCCTTACCAGTTCCACATATTTTTTGTCAAATTCTGAAGGAGCAGACAAAAAGAAATCTATGTCTGATTCTCCAATATGTATCAATATGCTTTCTGGTTTTAAATCGGCAATATAGGTGTCATAATATTCCAGTGCATTTGTTACCGATAAATCCGAAAAACTGCGATTATATATATCGTTATCCAAAGCAAATGCCTGTTTTAATTCGCAGAGTGGAATGGAAATATCACTGTTGCCACCAAAGATAATCATTCCATTTGGGTTGGCTAATTCGTTTAATGAATGATACATTTGTTTTCTAAGCATTGCAAAGGGCTCCTTTCTTATCGAGTGAAAGATTTCTAAAGTAAACCACAACATTAAGTGATACGATTACTAGATTGAGAAGATATACAATCAGAACATAGTTTAATTGACCGCTAATTAACTTTGCGGTGATTCCGGCGATATAGCCTGTTACAATCAGTAAAATAAATGGCAGGCTGGTTCCTTGTGTAGTTCGTGCCTTGTAAGTTTTGATAACATTGAGTGGCCATGAAAGGCCAAAACAGATTAACATAATTGATTCAAACATTGCTCCCATAAGGGTGTCCTCCTTTTTGCTTGTTTTCTGTTATCATACTGGTGGATGCGAGACCTGGCAATTTTTTGAAAGATAGAAATATTTTCTTGTGTGAAAATTTATTTATTTTACTTTCGAAAGGTTTTTCAAAAGTATGAAAATGTGTTAAAGTCAGAAGAGATAAGTGAGGTGGATGAACGATGGGTGATATAATTACATTAAAAGGAATTCAGCGAGGCTTCTTTCGAGTTCAAATGATTTTGATTATTTCGTTAGCACTTTTCCTAGGGATAGCAGGAACTTTGATCAATATCCATTTTGAAAAACAAAAGCGCGACCAAAACCTTCGAAATGTTGCCGAGGCAATTGCACAATCTCCAATTCTCACGGAACAGCAAACCGATACCGCTATTTTGGCAGAGTATCTGGACTCGTTGCGAGACACGCTTGAAAACATTGACGTTATATCGGTTGTTGGAAGTGACTATGTCAGATTGTATCATTCCAATCACGAATTGATAAATAGTACATATGATGGAACAATACCTAGATTCGATGACGATAGTGAAGGATACTATGCGACGAACGACAGTGGACCATCTGGAACATAGCGGAGAGCCTATGCAGCTATCTATGATGAGGAAGGAAATTATATTGGTTTTGTTATGGCGATTATGCTCATGCAGAACATCTATAAGGAAACGTGGCAGACAGCACTTATCTTTATACTTATTACAATAGTGGCGATTTTGATGGAACTTTTGATTTCTACAGAGTTGTCTAGTACCATAAAGAAAAGTTTGATGGGATATGAGCCGGACGTGTTCTCAGCCATGTATCGGATTCGTGATAATATACTGGAATCCTTGGATGAAGGAATCATTGCAATTGACAATGAAGGTCGTGTACAGTTTGTAAATGGAGCAGCGGACATGATACTAAATCAAATAGAGAACGGACTTGGATATCGAATCGTGGGAGAGAAGTTTGACAATATCCAATTGGGAAGCGAAACACTTTTGGTTGAACGAATGCCGATTAAGGAAAATGAAGTTACCATTGGTGAGGTGGCTATTCTTCATGATAGGGCAGAGTATACCAAGTTAATGGAAGATTTGACTGGAACCCGTTACCTAGTCGATTCCATGCGAGCGAATAATCATGATTTTACAAACAAGCTTCATGTAATTATGGGTCTCATTCAGATGGAAATGTATGAGGAGGCGGTGTCCTATATTGAAAATATTACCATTGTGCAGAGGGCCACTATCAGCAAAATTATGAATGCAGTACAAGAACCTTCTGTCGCGGCTCTTTTGATTGGTAAGACAGCAAGGGCATCGGAGCTTAATATCAAGTTTGTTTTACGAGAAGGCTGTCATTACTCGAATGCAGATATGCAGTTGCCGTCCGCACTCTTGGTAACGGTAATTGGAAATCTGATAGAGAATGCATTTGAAGCAATGAATGAAAAGAGTGGCTATGAGGTACAGAAGGAGTTGTTATTTGGCATTTATTCACGTCCCGGTGCTGTTCTAATCACATCGGACGATACAGGAGTTGGTATTTCGGAGGAAAATCTAGAAAGAATCTTTGAAAACGGATTTTCTACAAAAGGAGCGGGAAGGGGTACCGGTTTGTACCAAGTCAAGGAAATGGTAGAGCGATACGGTGGAGAAATCACTGTGGAATCACAGGAAGGCATCGGCAGTTCTTTTTCTATAAGTTTTACAAAATAAAGGTGGAACAAGGGAATGTATAAAGTATTAATTGTTGAAGACGACCCAATGGTTTCTATGATAAATGAACAATATGTCCGGCGGAATAAGAAGTTTTTTGTCGCAGGAGTATGTAGAGACGGCAAGAACGCATTGGAGTTCCTGGATAGTCATGACATTGACCTAATTATTCTGGATGTGTTTATGCCACAACAGGATGGTTTTGAAACACTGCGTCAAATAAGGAAAAAACAGATATCGGTAGATGTCATTATGGTGACAGCTGCAAATGACCGAGAATCTTTGGAAGAATCGCTCCATCTGGGAATCGTCGATTATCTGGTAAAGCCATTTACTTTTGACCGTTTTTGCATGGCACTTGATAAGTTTATTGCACAGAGAAATGCGCTGAATGAGTTGGGAACTCTCAATCAGAAAAGTATTGATTTTATTATTGATAGCGCAAGAAAGAAAAGTGAAGACATGCATCCAAAGGGAATACAGGAGAAAACACTGCACTTGATTTTAAAGTATATGAAAGAAAATGGGCATATGTGGATGTCGGGTGAAAATATCGCGGAAGAGGTAGGACTAACAGGTGTCACAGTGAGAAGATACTTGAATTATCTGACAGAAGTAGGCTCTGTAGTTGGTGAGATAAATTATGAAACTGGAGGAAGACCATGCATGCTTTATAAAGTAGTTGAATAGAACAAGGAGAAAATAAAAGTAATGGAAAGAAAAATTGTGTTAAAAGAAACTATACTTGATGCACTGGAAAAAGTAGGTGTAACCAGCGGACAGACGATAATGGTACATACATCTCTTAGCAGTCTTGGATTTGTCTGTGGTGGAGCGCAGACCGTAATAGAGGCCCTATTGGAAAGTGTAGGTTCAGATGGAACCATTATGATGCCAACCCAGTCATGGAAAAATCTTGATCCTACTACTGGTGTGCACTGGGAAGAACCGGAAGAATGGTGGCAGATGATTCGTGACAATTGGCCTGCATATGATAAGGATATTACTCCGACTAATACAATGGGAGCGGTTGCCGAAATGTTTCGAAAATGGCCGGGAACACTGCGCAGTGACCATCCGGCCCGTTCTGTAGCAGCATACGGAAAATATGCAGATTTTCTTACAAGAGAGCATAATCTTACCAACATTTTCGGAGACGGTTCACCTATTGGGAAACTATATGAACTTAATGGTTATGTTCTTTTGGTTGGAGTTGGTTATGATAAGAATACTTCTCTTCATCTGGCAGATGTGAGGGCTGAATATCCTGGAAAGCATAATTGTACAGAGCACAGTGCAATTATGGAGAATGGAGAACGCGTATGGAAAGCCTACGATACATTATCTGTAGATGGTGAAGATTTTGACGAAATAGGTAAAGCTTTTGAAAAAGAACATGTCGTACAGAAGGTGACATTAGGAAATGGAATTGTCACTTTTATGAAGCAGAGGGAACTTGTGGATTTTGCTGTAAAATGGATTGAAAGTAATCGAAAAAGATGAATTTAGTCTTCTGTGGATATTGAAGTATAAGCAATACAACAGGCTTACAAGGAAGATAAAGGAATGTTTCCGGATGCCGAAGAATTTGCTGATTCTGTTGGAACTGTAAGTATTATAATTGAATAGGATTAAAATATCTGTTCATAGAATCTATTGTTAGACCGAAAGGTCCGGGTCCACTGGCTGGCGGGGATTTACCCTGCCATTCTTCTACATAAAGGGGCGGTTATATGAAGGGAAAAGTAAAAATCATATAAATGTTGATGGGCGAGAAAGTACATAAAAACTGGGAAGTTGGAGAAACACACGCGCAATTTTGAAGTTTCATAAGAGAAAAAATACTTGACATTTAAGAAAAATGGTTCTATAATTCATAACAATTTAATATATTATATAAACCGTTGAAGCGGAGATAACGGCAATGATGCCTTTACAGAGAGCCTGTGGTGCTGAGAATCAGGTGAGAAACAAGTTGTCAAATGGACCGCTGAGGGCGCAGTCAAAAGTGTATATATGCACCGAGTATTCTGCGACGTATGGGTATACGTTAGTTGCCGGGGATATGTTGGTATCCTGCTAAGCGTACAGCGGCATAGCTGTAAATCAAGGTGGCACCGCGGATAGTGTGTACTTTTTGTTTAAGTATCGTATTCGTCCTTGACAGATTTTATCATTCTGTCAAGGGCGTTTTTTTATGCTTCTTTGACAGGAAGGTTCATTGAATTATCGGGAGGTGTGAAGCATGGCACGAAAATTATGGTGGCGCTTATGCGCCAGAATAATATATGAGAAACAAATAAAAACAGACAAAAAGCAAAATTTAGAATATGGAGGATAATACTATGATGTATAATAATATTGATTTTGACACTTACTTTAAAAATTACCCGGATGCAAAGGGGTATTTCGGAAAATACGGTGGTTCTTATATTCCACCGGAATTACAGACTGCTATGAATGAAATTAGTGAGGCATATCAGACAATTTGTAAGTCCAGACAGTTTATATGTGAGCTTAGGCGTATTCGTAAGGAATTTCAGGGCAGACCTACACCGATTTCTCATCTGGCGAGACTATCAGATAAGATTGGAACGGGAGTTCAGCTTTATGTAAAACGAGAGGATTTGAACCATACCGGCGCACATAAACTGAACCATTGTATGGGAGAAGTGCTTCTTGCAAAGTATATGGGGAAGAAAAAAGTTATTGCAGAAACAGGAGCTGGTCAGCATGGTGTTGCACTTGCAACTGCTGCAGCATATTTCGGATTGGAATGCGACATCTATATGGGTGCTGTGGATATAAAAAAACAGGCACCTAATGTTGCGAGAATGAAAATACTTGGTGCCAGAGTTATAGAAGTGACAGATGGATTACAAACACTCAAAGAAGCTGTTGATGCAGCGTTTATGGCATACTGTAAAGAATATAAGGATGCGATTTATTGTATTGGTTCTGTTGTGGGGCCACATCCGTTTCCTATGATGGTTAGGGATTTTCAGAGTGTGGTAGGAATTGAGGCAAGAGAACAATTCGTAGAAATGACAGGGGAATTGCCGGATGCGGTTGTTGCCTGCGTGGGTGGTGGTTCTAATGCTATGGGATTGTTTTCCGGATTCTTAAATGATCCGGTTGATATTTATGGTGTTGAGCCACTCGGAAGAGGTACTGCTCTTGGTGAACATGCGGCCAGTCTTACCTATGGAGAAGAAGGTATCATGCATGGTTTTAATAGTATTATGCTAAAGGATGAAAAGGGAGATCCTGCTCCGGTGTATTCCGTTGCAAGTGGTCTTGATTATCCGTCATCCGGACCGGAACACGCTTTTTTACATGACCTTGGCAGAGTTAAATATGATGTGGTAAGTGATGATGAAACGATAGATGCATTTTTTGAACTTTCACGAATGGAAGGCATTATTCCGGCAATCGAAAGTTCTCATGCAGTTGCTTATAGCGTGAAATTGGCTAAGCAAATGGGTAAAGGCACTATTCTTATTAATCTTTCAGGTAGAGGAGATAAGGATATGGATTATATTATTGAGAAGTATGGAATAAAGTAAATTTCAGTAATACGCTCTGTTGATGTTCCGATTTTTCTACGATATACTCCTTCAAAAAGGAGTGAACTCTTATGAGTAGAGAAATTTATGACATCATTAATGACATGGCAGAGGTATTAAACGCATCACAGATGCAGAAACTACAAGAGGTGTTGGTAAAACGCTTGTCTGAAAATACTGTATCTGATTATTTGCAGACCACGAACGTGGAGTTTCTAGATATGTTTTTAACTGCAAAGCATTTAGAAGGGTGCTTTGACAAAACAATACGCTATTATAGGTGTAATATTGAAAAAATGCTGGATACAATAAATATTCCGGTGATAAAGATTACAACGGAAATGCTGCGAAAATATCTTGTGGAGTATCAAACGATAAATAATTGTGGAAAGGTAACTATTGATAATATTCGTAGAAGCCTTTCCACTTTCTTTTCATGGTTAGAGGAAGAAGATTATATTATAAAAAGTCCGATGAAAAGAATTCATAAGGTGAAGACGGCTATTATTGTGAAAGACACCATTTCGGATGAGAAAGTTGAAATTCTCAGAGATAATTGTAATAATCTTCGTGATAGGGCGATGATTGATTTTCTGCTTTCGACAGGAATCAGAGTGGGTGAATTGGTAAGGCTTAACATTGATGATATAGATTTTTCTGAGCGAGAATGTGTAGTTTATGGTAAAGGAGATAAAGAGAGAAAAGCATATTTTGATACTAAGACAAAAATTCATTTGTTGAATTATATTGGATCAAGGACAGATAATAATATTGCATTATTTGTGTCGTCAAACCAACCACACAGTAGACTAACTGAAAGCGGAGTGGAATTACGATTACGCGAGATGGGGAAGAAGTCAGGTGTGGAAAAAGTTCATCCACATAAATTTAGAAGAACTATGGCAACCAGAGCGATTGAAAAGGGAATGCCTATAGAGCAAGTACAGAAGATACTAGGACATGAACAAATAGATACAACACTAAGATATGCTATGGTAAACCAAAATAATGTTAAATTGTCGCACAGAAAATATATATCATAGATTGACGTGTAACGCAATTTGCGTTACAATAAAGAAAAATGGAGGTGCATATAATGGGAAAAACAGCAACATTAAATTTAAGAGTGAATCCGGATGTGAAAGAAAATGCAGAAAGTGTGTTAGCACAATTAGGAATACCAATGGCTACAGCAATAGATATGTACTTAAAACAAATATCATTGGTTGGTGGAATTCCATTTTCTGTAGTTTTACCTAAAACTGCTAGTACAGTAAATACAGAGTTGATGTCTGCGGAAGAGATACATCGAAAACTGAAAAAAGGTTATGCAGATATAGAAAAAGGAAATGTTGAAGATGCAGCAAGTGCGTTTGCAGCATTTAGAGAGAGGCACTAATGGAACAATACAAGGTAGGAATTACAAAAGAAGCATTACAGGATATGGAAGATATATATAATTATATTGCGTTAGAACTACTTTCGCCTGAGAATGCAATGGGGCAATACAATCGGATTGCTGATGAAATATTAACCTTGGATACATTTCCACAGCGTTATAGGATTATGGATTCGGAACCAGAAAAGCAGATGGAACTACGACGAATGATAGTGGATAATTATTCTGTATTTTATACGATTCGTGCGGATAAAGTTATTGTAACTGATGTTTTATATACTGCATCGGATATTGAAGTGCGACTTCGAGATGTGTAATTTTACGAAAGCATGCGATTATTTGAAATTGACGGAGACTTTAACATTTTAAAATGTATAAGGCAGGCTTTGATGTAGGGAAGAGTTCATTCATCTCGAGGTGAAACACAGGAGTTGCGCCCAATATATGGTTCGTTGCGTGACTTTAACATACAGATTTCCTAAAATTAAGGAAAAAAGAAAGGAGATTTTAGATATGTTGAAGTTAATGGGAGGAAATAAGAGATATCTCTTTTGGGTGATCGTCATTGGCCTGTTTGGTATAGTTGGATTATTAATGGTGCCGATTGTAAAGTGCATTATTAGAGTGTCAGAACGTTATCCTAAAGCATGCAGGTGGATTATCATTGTTGCTTTTATAAGTATAACTATATATCAGTTTATTGAGCAGGGATGGAATTCATCCTTTGGTTTGATATGCATTGGAGTAATTCTAGCTACTAATAGTATGTTTAAGAATAATAGTAAATAATGGTGGATAAATGGAAATTTCAAAAATAATAAAAGAAGCAAGAATAAAAAAAGGAATGACGCAACAAGAACTGGCAGATTCTGTATATGTTACGAGGCAAACCATTTCAAAATGGGAGTTGGGAAAGAGCATACCCGATGAAGTGTCATTCAGACTTTTATGTCAATGTTTAGAGATTGACAATAATGTTAGAAAAAAATTTGTGGTTAATAAGCAACATCTATTTTTGATAATGATAGCAATTATGTTTTCTCCAGTAGTATTAGGAATTCGCTATATTTTATATACAATAGGGAAGCTTGAAGATCAAAGATTTATAATAATGATTAAAAGTGTGGGGGTTGTGCTTTTTGCTCTTTATTTTAGAACGTTGAAAGAACATGTAGCATATATTTTGCTCTTTATTATAGTTATAGGCAATATGGTTTATCAATATTATTTACTTAGTTTAGAAAGATAGTTAAACTTTGAAGATAATCAATAGATGTACAACTTTCAGTCTCATGGCGAGATTGAAAGCATGCATGAATTTGAATTTTACATTGCTTTTGCCAGTAAATTAGGCGGTGCAACTGGACTTAACAGGATTGTTAAAGGGTGTTGACAGATTGATTGATATGGTTGGTAGTGTTTTTAGAACAAAGGTAATACGATACTTTCATCAAGTGATACAAGGAGGAAACATTGATGAAGAAAGGTATTATTTATAATCTAAATCCGTTCAACAACGAAACAAATATGTCATCCGCTGAATACGTAATAAAGAAATTATTGGCATTCATCCTGATATATGTATTTTCGGCAGTTTTGGGAGAAGGAGTAATAATCGGGATTTTATATGGCATGGGCTATGATCCTTTGCACGGCATAATGCCAGCTGGAGAAATTAGTGAGTTGTTACTCTACTATGGCTTCCTAGTATTTTCCTTAGTAACCCTATTATATTGCAGATTTGTTGAGAAGAAAAATATTAAATTCGTAGGTTTTTCAGGAAATCCTATACAGTATTTGACAGGAGCATTAGTTGCCACGATTCTTTTGTTTATAATATTAGGTATAGGTTGCCTCTGTGGTTCCATTAGCTTTTGTGGATTCAACACAAATGTAAATATTAAGAGTATTTTGTTATGGGTATTGGCATTTGGTATTCAAGGTGCTACAGAAGAAATCATGTGCAGAGGATTTTTGCTAAATTCATTGAAAAATAGAATATCTATATCATTGGCAATTCTAATTAGTTCAACTGCATTTGTTTTTCCGCATTTGTCTAGCTTGAATGAAGCGGATTTAGTGTATGCTGTGGTTGGAATTGTAAACTTGTATTTGGTTTCAATTACCTTTTCAATACTTGTTTTGTGGCGGTCTAATATTTGGATTGCTTGTGGGTTACATAGTGCATGGAATTTTATATTATATGTGATTATGGGTTTGTCCTTAAGTGGAAGTGAAAGTGTTTCAAAAGGAATAGTTCTTTTTAGTGTAAAAGATGCTAGTATCCTCAATGGTGCAGAATACGGAATAGAAGCAAGTGTTATTACGACAGTAGTGTTAGGAATGCTGTTATTTGTTATGGTAAAAGGATGGAAAGGTAGGATTGGTAAAGATGGAATTTCATAATAAATTATATAATCTTCGAAAACAAAAAGGCTTATCACAAGAAGAAATTGCTAATCGTTTGAATGTTTCTCGGCAAACCATTTCAAAATGGGAAGTGGGGGACTCGACACCTGATATGGAAAAACTGATTGCTATTAGTGATATGTTCGAAATTTCTTTGGATGAGCTAGTAATGGATAAAGTACCAACTCAAATAGGGGAAAATTCCTTTAAGTCAGAAATTGCAAGCGAACTAAAGGAAAAAGTATTAACTGATGAAAACAAGAAGAAGGCAAAAAAAGGATTGAAGATTGCGGCAATTATTTTTGGAGTGATTTTTTTGATTGATGTTATTTCTATGATTGTTTATGTTAGTTTGTATGGTTTTCCACAGTAAGGTGAAAATTCCAGTAAGCAGGTGTGTTTAACTGAGAGACGAATTTGAATTTGCGCCTACAATGATAATAAACATATAAATCTTAACGACAAGGAGGAACAACAGTTATGGATAACAAAGAACTGGTAAGTCGCTTTTTTGTGGAAGGATATATCAATCACAATTACGACTTTATCATGGAATGTATGGCGGAGGACTACATAGACCACAGTCCTGCCGGAGCAAGAAGTAATGCTGATGCCGTGGGCATCTTGAAAATTGTGGAGGGACAATTCTCTGACCTGAAAATTGAGGTGCTTGATGTATTTGGTGAGGAGGATATGGTTGCAACCAGAATTCTCTATCAAGGTATTCATGCCGGAACTTGTATGGGAATACCGGCTACCGGAAAGCATATTAGCTTTGAGGCATTGGAGAACTTTAGGGTTGTGGACGGCAAGATTGTTGAATCATGGGGCTATTGGCCAGATAAAGAAATTGAAGCGAAACTTCGATAAATTTTAGTAAGCCAGTGTGTTTAACTGAGAGACGAATTTGAAGT
>CAMFVG010000049.1 GCA_945992055.1 uncultured Clostridia bacterium
TTCATACTGTTTGTCAACTTTAATAATGTCTGCCACAACGCCCAGAATTCCTTTTTCCTGGTCTCGACGTTCCATGACTTTACGGATGCTATTTCCGTAACCATCATAACGTTCTGTCATATTTTTTAAAGATTCCAAACGGGACTCTTCTCTGTGATAAGTGGTCTGTGCTTGACGAAGTTGTTCTGACTTTTGCTCTATTGTAGATTGTAGTTTCTCAATTTCTGCCTCGTATTTTTTTGTTTCATCTACATAATCAATGATTGTACCGGAAATCGCTTTTAACTCTTCCTCATACTTTTTGATTAATTCATCATGCTCCACTGCTTCGCTTTCGGCAGAAATTAATCTTTGATTCAAACTGGCTTTACGAACCTGAATTTGTTCCATCATGGTATCGTATTTTTGAATTTTTGCTTTTGTGGAAGAACGATTGTTTAAAAGTTCAATCAAATGATTCTTTCCTTCGTCCATAGCACCTGCCAATTCAGCAATACGAGTTTGAACACGAAGCAACTCTTCTTGGGCCTTTGTCTGTTCCAATGATTTTTCTGAAATTTGTTTCTGCAAATCTTCTTTATCAATAGAAAGTGATTCCAACTGCTTTTCGCGTATATCTAATTCGGCAACAATAGCAAGTGAACGTTGCGCCAAATGCTCATCATTCATACGGGCAGTATTAATTTGTTCTTTTAATAGCTCAATCTGTCCCTCTAATTGTTGCTTCAGTAATGTTGTTTCATTCAATTGACGTTTTGCAGTTTCCAATGCACTGTCAATTTCATCAGTCTGTAGCTCGATAGCCTCATATTCAGTCTTTGTATTGTCGTACTTCACAGTCGTTGCATCAAGTTCATCTTGTGTGATTTTGATTTTTTCATCAATAGCGGCAATCTCTGATTTCAAACGAGCATCTTCCAGTAAGAACATGTTAATATCATAACGCTTTAACGATTCTTTTTTCTTCAAATACTCTTTTGCCACTTCCGATTGTTTCTGCAAAGGTCCGATTTGCTTTTCAAGTTCCGATAAAATGTCTGTCACACGAAGAAGATTTTGGCGCTCTTCCTCCAGTTTTTTTACGGACATATTTTTCCGTCTTTTGAATTTTACAATACCGGCAGCTTCATCAAAAAGTTCTCTTCTCTCTTCCGGTTTTCCACTTAAGATTCTATCAATCTGTCCTTGTCCAATAATTGAGTAACCTTCTTTGCCGATACCTGTATCATAAAACAATTCATTTACGTCTTTCAAACGGCAAATACTGCCATTAATTAAGTATTCGCTTTCTCCTGAACGATACAATCTTCTGGTAATAGTGACTTCATTGTAGTCAATTGGTAGATGATGATCGCTATTGTCAAGAGTAATGGATACCGTAGCATAGCTGAGTGGTTTTCGCAGCTCTGTTCCGGAGAAAATAACATCCTGCATATTACCCCCACGCAGTTGTTTTACACGTTGTTCTCCCAAAACCCAACGTACTGCATCAGCAACATTACTCTTTCCGCTTCCGTTTGGCCCAACGATACCGGTAATTCCGTTATGAAAATCAAATACGATTTTATTTGCAAATGATTTAAATCCTTGTACCTCAATATTTTTTAAATACATGTTACACCTACTTTAATCTTTCTTACGTAATTTCAGAATGGCGCGATATGCCGCTTCCTGTTCCGCAGCTTTTTTCGTTTTTCCTACGCCGTTTCCATAGCATTCTTCACCAATACAAACCGCTACAGAAAAGGTTTTGTTATGGTCAGGCCCTTCTTCTCCAATGAGATGATAAGAAATCACATCTGTAAAATTCGCCTGCACCATTTCTTGCAGGATAGTCTTGCTATCATAAAAGAGTTTTTTATTCTCAAGGTCATTTAATACAAACTTGTGAATAAACTCTTTTGCATTAGCAAAACCACCATCTAAATAGATAGCTCCAATTAAT
Source organism: uncultured Clostridia bacterium (assembly GCA_945992055.1). GTDB lineage: Bacteria > Bacillota > Clostridia > Lachnospirales > Lachnospiraceae > Faecalimonas. The sequence continues at coordinate 1,946 of CAMFVG010000049.1, forward strand.
GCTTCTAAAGCATCGGAAATGACAGAATCTCTTTCTCGACCACCTGTAATCTCTTCCCCTTTTCCTAAAAGCAAATACGAACCAAGCTGTATCTCGCGAGCACAAAATGCCAATGACGGTTCACAGACCATACTTGCACGCAGTTTGGTCAATTCCCCCTCCGATATTTTTCTGTTTGAGAAGAACAAAAATTCACTGGAAACCAGTTCCAATACAGCATCTCCCAAAAATTCCAATCTTTCATTGCATTTGTATTTTTGCAAATGCTTTTCATTGGTATAGGAACTATGCATCAGTGCGGATAATAGTAGCTCTTTGTCGCGAAAACGGTATTCAATTTTTTCTTGTAATTCTTCCAAATAATATTGCATACATACCTCTTTGCGTCGCTTTACAAAGCGAAAAAGCCCGTTTGGGCTTTTTCGTAATATAATTAATTTACTGCTTTTTTGATTTGTTCAACTGCATCACCGACAGTTACAATCTTTTCAGCCTCTTCGTTTTCGATTTCAACATCAAACGCTTCCTCAATACCCATAATAATTTGAAAAATATCCAATGAATCTGCGCCTAAATCATCTACAAATGTTGTTTCCATTTTGATTTCTTCTTCGTCTACATTCAAAACGTCTACGATAATTTCTTTTAATTTTTGAAATTCCATTTCTTTCTCTCCCTTTTTGTTTTATTCTTCTATTTGGATGCGTTCACGAATTTTTTCATTAATTTTTTGTTCTTTGAACGCAACACATTGAATGATTGAGTTTGAAACTTCCATTGCTTTCGAACTGCCGTGTGTTTTCACAACCAATCCTTTCAGTCCTAACAATGGAGCTCCACCGTGTTCGCTTGAATCAAAGCTTTTTAATGTTTGCTTTAAGGCAGGTTTCACAAGCAGTGCACCGATTTTGCTTTTCAAAGAGCTCATCATACCTTGCTTAATGGTTTTCATCAAGACAGATGCCAAGCCTTCGTACAATTTCAGAATTACATTTCCCACAAAGGCTTCACATACAATTACATCTGCGAGACCATTTGGTATATCACGAGCTTCAATGCTGCCGATAAAATTGATGTCTTTACATTCTTTCAAAAGTGGGAACGTTTCTTTTACTAAAGCATTGCCTTTTTCTTCTTCTGCACCGATATTTACAATTGCAACTTTCGGATTTTTGATGCCTACGACATGTTCCATGTATATAGAACCCATTTTTGCAAACTGAATTAAATGAGAGGATCTTGCATCTACATTTGCACCGCAGTCAATTAATAAGGATACGCCGTTTGCAGTCGGAATAAGTGGTGCCAATGGTGGTCTTTCAACCCCTTTAATTCTACCTACGATTAGCTGTCCTCCGACTAAAATCGCTCCGGAACTGCCGGCAGATACAAACGCATCAGCCTCCCCTTTTTTTACAAGGTTCATTGCTACTACGATGGATGAATCTTTCTTTTTGCGAATTGCCATAACCGGTGGCTCTGCCGTCTCGATAACTTCTGTTGCATTTACTACTTCTACTTGCTCTTTGTTATATGTATATTTTGCAAGTTCAGCATTTACAACCGCTTCTTGTCCTACTAAAAAGACTTTAATGTCATTCCGCTTATTAACAGCATCAACTGCACCTTTTACAATTTCTACCGGGGCATTATCGCCACCCATTGCATCCAGCGCTACTTTTACCATTTCTGCCATGTTTTTACCTCCTGACCGATATCGTAATTTTACTAAACATTCATATAAAAATCAACATTATTTACAAAAAAAAGACGTAAAAGCGATAACTTTTACGTCTTTTTAAAAAAGTATTTTTATAGCAATTATTGAGCTACATATGCATTCGCTGCATCTCCTACTTTCATCATTGCCTTCATAAGAGCACCAAGCGTTCCACTTTGGTTTGCACTTGCGTAAGACTCAATGCTGTATTTCAAAGTATTACTTACTGCCGTTTCACCATTGTAAACAGTAATTTCAAGTGCATCTCTCATTTGTACAAGAGTAAGTCCTTTGATGAAAATATAATATCCTCCGTCTGTCTTTTCAAATACAGTCATGCAATTATCATAACCAGTTACTTTACAGTAAGATCTTCTACGCTATCTGCGGATACTTTCAAACGAAGTACAACGGAATCTTTCAGGTTTAGACCGGCACTCAACCATGTCACAGTTGGATTTGCAACAGTAGCAAAAGATTTGTTCGCAACACTTGTCAATGTCGGTTCGGCAGATGCCCATGTTTTCTGTGTGTCTGTTAATGTAGCATTTACTAATGTTCCCGTTTCGCCTGCATAAGTTTGCGCCGCTGCACCATAATTTAACAAATCAACCAATAAAGTTCTTAACTCGTTATCATCTTTGTATGTTTCAAGCATGTTATAGCAGTATTCTGCCACGCTGTATGAGTAAATTTGGCTAGAATAAATACGTCCTCTTGCCTCGGCACAAAGAACTACATAAATAGTATCATCCATTTGATGAGGAGCAATTCCAGAGTATGCAAATACATATTCGCCGTTTTCGAGAACACCTTCAACCTTACTTTCTTTTCCTTCAAGAATCACTCTAGCATATGGTTTCACATATTCACTCTCATCAAGACCATTTTTATTCGCTTTGAAATTCAATTCAAATGTATCACCTATTACTAGTGCTGCGCCTGACAAAGCTAATTCTTGGCCAAATGGCGGAACTACAAGATCTGTTGCAATCTCTTGGCATGCGGCATCTTTATACTTGTTCTTACAAACACTACACTCCCAGTATTCGATTTGACCCGCCTGAGTAGGTGTAGGTTCGATTCGGTCATAGTGTGTCAAGGTATGTGGGACAACAGGAATCTCTGCATTCACACCGGATACGATTACACCACAATCATCACAAATTGTATATGCTTCATGTCCAGGTGTTGCACAAGTAGGTTCCACTCTATTGTGAGTCGTTGTGTTTGGATGTTCACAACCAACTACATCTACTGTAATCGTCTTTGTTTCTCCCCAATATGCGTCACGAATCGTAGAATAATAATCAATTTGAATCGTACTTCCGCCATTAGATACATAGAACATAGCTACCATACCAGCTGGTTGCATACCTAAATCTAAAAAGTTTTTATCCATGGTTTGTGGGTCGATTAACATTTGAGTTACGGTATTTCCATTGTCACCGGTTGCAGTAGAAATAACAACTTCATTTGTTGGATCATGTCCACAGAGAATCATGCTGATATTTTCATATTTCTTACCTAAATTCTCCCAAACAAAATCACCATTATTGGCTGGAACCGCCAACTTATTTCCGGTTGTATTTAATCTGCTTCCATCCCGATATAAATATCCATGTGTTGTAATAATAACATTGTGTTCCGGATGTTCTTCCACTACATCACAAGCCCACGCAAGCACTTCTGCACTCGGGCTGTAATCTAATGCCAGAACTAAGTACTTGATATCACCCACAGAATATTCCATCCATACGTTGTTAAGTGAGCTGCTATTATAGCGGCCTCCGATCTGACTTGTATACTCTTCATATCCAAAATTGGTTGTAAATTTTTCATTGCCATTGTCGTGATTACCACGAATCAATGAATATGGTACCAGTCCATTTAACTTCTTGATATTCTCAACTGCATGTGTATATTCAGCATCTGTTTGGTTTTCAGTAATATCACCCAAACCGAATACATACTTGATTTTTTGGCTTTCAACATTATCTGCAATCCAACTATATAGTGTTTCTAAATAATGTCTACTTTTATTGGAATCGTTGATGCATTGTGTATCACCTACAACTGCAAATGCATAGTCATAAGAACTTGGTGATTTAGCATCACGTTCTTCCCAGTTTTCAAAACATGCATCAAAACCGTTTCCGGAAAGGTCTTCTACTTTAGCAACAGTGGATGAAAGGTCGCTCATATCATAGCGCAATACTAAATTGTCACCATATTGACCATTCATATCGCTTTGAACTTCGGATGCGGTTCTGACATCTGAATACAATGCCACAGATTGGATACTTCCTTGGAAATACTGTGAGTTGCTTGCCCCTGAAGCATATCTATGGTCTCCGCCCAATACCATAGTTCCTGTTTCCGTTACATGTGGCACGTCCAATCCATTATATTTGTTGGAAGCGTCAGTCGGATAATAGGTATATCTAGTTGCAGTAAGCGTTTGCTTTAATTCCCCATTCACATAACACTTCACACTGTTCGGTCCTTCATGTATAACTGCAAGATGTACCCATTCTCATGTATTCAATGCCGGAACTTCATTGAAATATACATCATATATACCTGTCCCTTGTGTAATATGAAGTCTTGGCTTCTGTCCATATATTTCTAAACAAAAGCTATTTGTAGCTCCATAATAGTTACCAAGAATTACGCCGGCACGTCCAGTAAATGTGCTTGGAATTTTGATAACAGCTTCATAAGATTTCGGGGCATCACCGATATTTTTGCTGGTTACATACATTCTTTTTTGGGAGAACGTCATACCATCTCCATCAGCTGCCTTTACCGTCATCGGCAACTTTACTGCTCCGACAACTAGTGCAAGTGCGAGTAAAACCGATAAAATTTTCTTTGTCTTATTCATTATCCTTCCTCCGTTCATATATACGTGCTTTTATTATACTGAATTTTAAAATAAAATGCAATAAAAAAAGACGCGATATCAATCACGTCTTTTTGTGTAACAAAAATTAATCTACTGCTACGATTTCTTTTTTATTGT
>CAMFVG010000050.1 GCA_945992055.1 uncultured Clostridia bacterium
ACACAGACCAATAGGTTGCCGTGTCCTGTACCACAAGTCCCGTTACGCATACTGCCGAGGTTGAGGTAAATAACGCTTCGTTAAACGGTGTTACGATACTGCTTTTGGTTGATATCGGAAGCATCAGCAATAACGCACCCACAAGTATAACTCCGGCAAAACCAAGTATGATGATTTGAAACGAGGTAAGTCCTCTCTTTTTATGTATCAGATCCGCCATAATGCTTCTCCTTATCTCCCTTTTGTTGCCTTAATTATACATTTTTTCAATTTAAGGCAGTGTTAGAGAATTTTTTCTCGCATTAAGATTGCATAAAGAAAAGAAAACCGAACGAGTTTTAATACCCATTCGGCTTTTACTTGTGACAGTTTGAATATTCAATTTTGGCTGCAACAGAGCATGGATTTCTGAGGCATATTTAGAATGTTATTCCGCTCCTTTCTAAAACCGCCCAAAAACCCGTTTTTGACACCAATGCGTTCAATGGGGCAAACCAGCGAAACCCTAGTGTTTATGCGGTTTTCCAACGGTTTGCCCTATTATAACGCATTCCTCTATTCTACGAACTATTCCTGTTGCTTTCATATATAAAAACTCCTTTTCACTATTTAATGGTGTGGAGTTAGTATGTGGAATATTGCCATTATTATACTCAAAAGGGAGTATGCTTTTTATTTCTTCCTCAAGCCAATCTTCTCGTCCGCGTACTCTATTTTTTTATGTTTTCTCGAAGAAACGACACAAACCTTGCCGTGTTGCCGCTGCTATCCTTTTTGTAATACATACAGATGGTTTGCTTGTATTTGAAGTCTGTTATCTTCAATGGGACGAGCGATATAGTTCCATTAACATCTGTAGCAAATTGGCCTGTTACACCAATAGCGATTCCTGACGAAATGATTTTTCTAAAGCAAGCAGAATCGTTTACTTGCGCAACAATGTTAGGTGAAAAACCTGCATTTTTACATGCTGCGATAAAGACTTTTCCGTAATTTCCCTGTTGGCTCATCAAAACAAACGACATCTGCGCCAGTTCTTTCAAAGAAAACTTGCGCATACATAAACCGCTGTTGGAAGGCACATAACAAAAGATCTGTTGTTCAACAAGTTCTAAAGAATCATAACCTGTATACATATCACTTTTGGTATCGATAATAATATCGTAATCTTCTATCGCTGTTTCATCAAAATCCGCCACCAGCTTAAAACGGGATTGCGCATACTTTTTCTTATATTGTATCACTTGTTCTGTAATCATTGCACGGATTGCTTTAACCAGAATTTTGATTTCCTTTGGGTCATCAATAGAACCGGATACTGCCTCAAGCATTGAATCCATCTCATTGAATATCCGTTTCAAGGAATCACGCATAAGCATTCCTTGGTTATTCAACGAAATGCGATTGGGTGTGCGGTCAAACAACTTACACCCCAACTCTTTTTCCAACCGTCGTATCGATGCTGAAACAGAGGTGGCCGGCACACCGTATTTTTCCGCTGTTTTAGAAATGCTCAGATAGTTTGCACTATCATAAAAATATCGCAACTGTAGAATATCCATAAAAATCACCTCGCAAGCAGTATAGCACATCTGAAAAGTTATAGCAAGAACATCGAAATTGATTTTTTACAAAACAAATATTCCATTCTATAATTCTCTTATAGATAGGAGATTGGTTATGGATATTGAAAATGCTTTTGAAACAATTGAATATGACGTTGAAAAGTATTTGGATTTTTTATGTGAAATTTGTGCATTTGAGGCAAAAGCAAATGACAAACAGACCATAGACGATATGATAAGCTATATTAATGAGTTTGCACAAGAAGAAGGATTTCAGACGACCCGTACAAAAATGGAACTGTGCGGCGATTTCCTCTCGATAGACATAAACGAATGTGCTGAGAAGGGCTGTGTTTTTCTGGCGCACACCGACACTGTACATGAAAAGGGTGCCTTTGGGTCACAACCTGTCACGCGTTTGTGCGACAGAATTATTGCCCCCGGTGCTATTGACTGCAAAGGCGGTATTGCCATTGCTTTATTGACAATGAAGGCGTTGCAACAGCACGGGTATACAAAGCATCTGCGTCTTTTGCTAACTTCCGATGAAGAAATTTCCAACACCTTGGGCGGATGGGAAGAATTAGACTATTTTGAACACAACTGTGCAGGGTTTCCCTGTGCCATCAACTGCGAAACGTCAGAAAAAGACGAAGTGGTCATTTCCAGAAAAGGAATACTTAAATATCGTTTGGATATCAAAGGTGTCGGCGGGCATTCCGGAATTCATTACTTTGAATGTAAAAACGCTATTGCAGAGGCGGCGCACAAAATTGTTGCGCTTGAAGGTAAAAGTCAATTGAACAGAATCACTTACAGTTGCAACATGGTCCAAGGAGGTGTCCTTCCAAATATCATTCCGGATAACTGCTCTGTAACGGTAGATATCAGAGTACCCAGACACACAGATATGGCAACTGCAGATGCCACTCTGCACCAAGTTGCGAAGAACTGCTTTGTCGAGGGAACTTCCACCACGGTTACGCTCATCAGTAAGCGTCCCCCAATGGAAAAGAACCGGCAAACGATGGCGTTGTTTGACAAACTTTTATCTGTTTGCCAGCGTTATGATTTAGGCAGTTTAACGCCGGTGGAATCCGGCGGCGGCTCCGATTCCTGTTACACACAGGCAAACGGTATCCCATCCATTTGCGGCATGGGCGGCTGTGGTGAATTTTGCCACACTAACAAGGAATATGTACTAATAGAATCCATCCCTCTTAGATCAAAAATCCTTACAGCTTTTTTAATGAATGAAAAATAACACAATGTCAATAAAAGCGAGGGGATTTCCTCTCGCTTTTGCTATGTATAAGTCAAAATATGCTGTTTTTGGTCAAAAATTTTTCTTCAAAAATCGCCCGAAAGTCCAGTATTTATAAGGCTTTATAGCACTTTTGTGTTATTATAACACGAGCCTCTATACGGCGTACAATTCCTGTTGCTTTCATATGTAAAAATCTCCTTTTACAAAATTTACTCTGTGAGTATTATCTGTAAAAGGAGAAATAATATACCAAAGTTAATAATCTATTTGCCTTCTAGAAGTCCAACTTCTTTTTCATCATATCTGCTTCATTTGCATATACAAAATTTTTTTGTTTTTCAGTAAGTTTAGGTACTATGTTTTCTTTGATACTATCTGTATGTATTCTATAATTAGTTTTTGCCAAACTCCTTCTCACTGACCATTCGACCTTTTGTTGATAACTTTCTTTATATTTTAACCGTTCAAATTCTCTAATTAAATATAATTTGAATGCCGGATCAATCCAAGAAGCGAATTCCAATGCAATATCTGGATGCGTAAAAGTGCCTCCACCATACTTGCCCCTTTTACTAATCATTCCTTTCGCATTCGTTCCTTTATCCACCGAGACGGACTCATTGTAAATGATTGTGTAGATGAATCATTTTTAAACTCGCGAAATTCCGCGAGTTTAAATTGTTCGTTTGACAACTCTTCCCATAAGGAATAAAAATCAAAAGAGCTTTTATTACTCATCCATTTGATTATAACATCTCCTGGATTGCTTGGTTATTTATATCGAGCTAAATCTGTTAACGATATATAATCTACACCCTTGACATTTAACACGCTCACTAGATTATTATTGACATTCATTGTTGTTTTAATTTCACTCTTCATATGAATCATTCTCCTTTTCTCTTACCAACGCATCATACTTCAATTGATACGACAATAGTCTAGGAACATATTCCGGCGGTGTTCTCTTCCCTGCTTCCCAATCTTCCAATGTCCTAACTGGGATCTTCGTATATTGCGAAAATTCCCTACGATTCATTCCTGTTTGTTGTCTCAATTCTTTTATTATATTTGCAGTATCCATTTTCCCTCCCCTCTTTGCGTTTTCCATATTATAATATACTTTCACAAACAACGTAATGTGTGGTTTTAAAAACTTTTGTCCTAATTATACTGCAAGATTTACTTCTCATAATATTGTGCTATAATACAAAAAAGAATTTCATTTTTTTATTAAATCAAAAAGGCGGTTATAATATGAATTTTGCTAACCAGGAAAAAAAGAAAGCCATAACTTTTAGTTACGATGATGGTGTGACACAAGATATAAGATTGATTGAATTACTAAATAAATACAACCTTAAATGCACATTTAATCTCAATTCAGAGTTGCTATCCCATAAAGGGATACTTAATCGCAATGGGCAACGTATATCTCATTATAAAATACACCCTGAAGATGTAAAATATGTTTACGAAGGTCATGAAATTGCATCTCACACCTTGACACATCCAAATCTCACAAAACACGAAACGGACGAGGTGATTCGTCAAGTCGAAATGGACAGGCAGAATTTATCCGAACTGGCAGGATATGAAGTTGTGGGAATGGCCTACCCTTGCGGTGGTACGAATAACGACGACCGTGTCGCTGATATTATAAAAAATCATACGGGTATCAAATATAGTCGAACCATTACATGCAACAAATGTTTTGATGTGCAGGAAAATCTTTTTCGTTTTAATCCAACACTCTTTCATCTTAATTTCGAAGATATGATGACTTTGGGGCAAAAGTTTATTGACCTAAAAACAGAAACACCACAGATATTTTATATTTGGGGACATTCCTATGAAATGGATTATACGCCCGACTACTGGTCAAAACTAGAGGAGTTTTTTAAACTTATAAGCAATAGAGACGATATTTTTTATGGAACAAACAAAGAAGTACTTCTTTAAAATTCTCTTTGCAATACAGCGCACTAAAAAATTACGAGGTTAAACACAATGACAAACAATACTCTTATTTTCGGAGACAGCTATTCTACATTTGAAAACTTTATTCCAGATGGCTATGCCGTATTTTATTATGAAAAGGGGCGACCAGAAACTGATGTGACAAAAGTGACTCAAACTTGGTGGCATCAAGTAGTGAAAGAAGCAAACTTAAATCTCATTCTGAATAACAGTTGGTCTGGTTCAACCATTGGATATACCGGATATAATAATGCAGACTGCTCCCAAACATCTTCTTTTATATACCGATTGAAACAGCTAAAGAAACACGGATTTTTTCAAAAAAATAGAATTGATACGGTCTTTGTTTTCGGTGGGACTAATGACAATTGGTCCAATGCACCTCTTGGTGAAATAAAATATGAGAAATGGGAAAATAAGGATTTATATTTCGTTTTACCAGCAATCTGTTATTTTTTGAAAAATTTAAAAGATACTCTTCCAAATGCCGATATTTATTGTCTAATAAACACGGAACTTAAACCCGAAGTTTCTGAAGGTATGAAAAAGGCATGTGAAAAATACGGAGTTAAAGCCGTTGCTTTTGATCAGATTGACAAAAAATGTGGCCATCCTACCATCAAAGGTATGCTCGATATAAAAGATGCTGTTTTAGACGCTTTGAAGAAATAAATCATATCTACTCTATGACAATCAAAAATCTATTACATGTCTCTATGTTATAAAAACAGCGGTCAGTCCAAATTCACTCCGCTAATTTTATCTCAATATTTCTTGACACTGTATATATGTTTTGTTATATTATATTTAACAATTAGGTTAAATGTTAAATAAGGGAGTGATACTGTGGCACTACAAAATACTTTGCGGGCACTTGCCGACCCGATTCGCCGTGAGATATTGAATATACTTAAACGCGGGCGACTTTCGGCCGGCGAAATTACCGAGCATTTCTCCGTAACAGGAGCTTCTATTTCCAGACATTTATCAGTACTGAAGGAAGCAGATCTGATTCGAGACACACGCGAAGGAAAATTTATTTTTTATGAAATCAATACCTCAGTATTGGAAGAAACAATGCTTTGGTTATCTGATTTGAAAGGAGCAAATCATGTGGAAACAAAATAAATGGAAAATTATCATATTATCGTTGATTACATTACTTCCGATGCTATTTGGCATCATTGTGTGGGATAAACTTCCGGCTCAAATGTCTACACACTGGGGCATTGATGGGGCTGTAGACGGGAAAAGCAGTGCTGCCTGTGCTGTATTCATTCTTCCACTCATTTTATTAGCGGTTGATTGGCTTTGTCTTTGGGGGACCTCCTTTGATTCAAAAAATAAAAATCAAAACAAGAAAGCAATGAATCTTATTTTTTGGATCATGCCTGTTCTCTCTCTGTTTTCCAACGGAGTCATCTATGCTACGGCATTTGGCATGAAGTTAGATGTCATTCGCTTAATGCCTCTTCTTTTAGGCCTGATGTTTGTCTTTATTGGAAATTATATGCCAAAATGCAAGCAAAACTTTACTCTTGGCATTAAGATAAAATGGACCTTGGAAAACGAAGAAAACTGGAATGCAACCCATCGGTTTGCTGGAAAGGCATGGGTGCTCGGTGGATTACTACTACTCCTTTGCACCTTATTACCAACAAAACTACTCGTGTATATTTCGCTCTTCGCTCTGATACCAATTGTTTTCATTCCGGTAATCTATTCTTATATTTATTATCGCAAACAATTACGGGCAGGAACCTATCACGCAAAAGAAATCATAGAAGATGCTTGGCAAAAGAAATCAAAAAAAGTGACTTATGTTCTACTCCCTCTTATCCTTATATTTGTCTGTGTGGTGATGTTTACAGGCGAAGTGAAACTAGATTACAAAAAGGATTCCTTTACGGTAGATGCTTCTTTTTGGAGCAAATTAACCGTAGAATATGATGCCATAGACTCCATGGAATTTCGTGAAAACTTTGACCGTGGTGTACGTACCAATGGTATCGGTTCAGCAAAACTTTTGGCAGGTTCCTTTAAAAATGACGAGTTTGGTAATTACACCCTATACTCCCATCTCAAATGCAAGGCAGCTGTGATACTAAAAGTAGATGATAAAATACTAGTCATCAACGGAAAAGATATGGAAAGTACAAAAACAATCTATCAGGAACTCGCCACTAGACACAAGGAGAAATAATCATGTTTGCAATTGAAACAACAAATCTTACAAAATATTATGGGAAATCCAGGGGAATTGTCGACGTTAATTTGTCTGTGGAAAAAGGAGATTTCTTTGGCTTTATTGGGCCGAACGGTGCCGGAAAAAGCACAACCATTCGCACTTTGTTAGGACTCATCTCCCCAACAAACGGAATAGCCAAAGTTTTAGGTAAAAACATCACCGAAGCTCCTACTGACATCTTGTCAAATATTGGATATTTGCCATCTGAAACGGTATTTTACCATGGGATGAAAGCAAGAGAAATCTTAAAATTATCAGCGGATCTACGAAACCAAGACTGCAAAAAAGAAGCAGAAACGCTCTGCGAAAGACTGGAGCTTGACCCTTCCAAAAAAATAGAAGAACTCTCATTTGGAAATCGCAAAAAGGTTGGAATTATTTGTGCTCTGCAGCATCAGCCACAGCTTTATATCCTAGACGAACCTACCAGTGGGCTAGATCCTTTAATGCAACGCGAATTTTTCTCTATTTTAGAGGAGCGGAATCAAAATGGTGCTACCGTCTTTCTTTCATCTCATATTTTATCTGAGGTTGGCCGACACTGCAAACATGCCGCAGTGATTCGCGAAGGACAAATATTGGTATCTGATAGTATTGACAAGCTTGGACATACAGGGGTAAAACGCGTCATGTTACGCGGAATCAAACAGATTCCGGAAATGATGCACACAAAAGATATTAAAGTGGAAAATGACATTGTACAATTCTTATATGATGGAAAGCCAGAGCAATTATTAAAAGAACTTTCTTCTCTTTCCTTTGAAGATATAAACATTTCGGACCCAGACTTGGAAGAAATCTTTATGCATTATTATATCAAGGAGGAAAAGTAGCATGACTCTATTTAAACATGAATTGAAACAGAATCGCATTTCCTTGATTATATGGACTGCTGCCATTTCCTTTATGCTGGGAGTTTGTGTACTAATATATCCGGAAATGTCCTCACAAATGGGGGAAATCAGTACCATGTTTGCCGATATGGGAAGCTTCACTTCTGCCTTTGGAATGGACCAATTAAATTTTGGAGAATTCATGGGATACTTCGGCGTTGAATGTGGAAATGTCCTAGGCCTCGGTGGTGCCTTTTTTGCAGCTATTACAGGAATTATGCTTTTAGCGAAAGAAGAGAAAGATCGCACGGTTGACTTCTTGCTCACACAGCCGGTATCACGCATCTTCGTGATAACCGCAAAATATGTCTCTATGCTAGTGCAAATTCTTATTTTGAATACAACCGTCATTCTGGTTACAGCCATAAGCATTTTAGCTATAAAAGAGAGCCCTGACCTCAAAACACTTGCACTTCTCTACTTGGCTTATTTAATACTGCAAATTGAAATTGGCACTATTTCATTTGGTATCTCGGCTTTCTTAAAGAGAAACGGCCTTGGAATCGGCCTTGGAATGGCATTCTTACTTTACTTTATGAACATCGTATCAAATTTAACCGAAGAAGCCAAATTTTTGAAATATGTTACACCTTTCGGTTATACAGAAGGTGCCTATATCATTCCAAATAGTTCTATTGAATGGAAATACATGACTGTAGGAATCAGCTTCACTATATTAGGGCTGGTTGCCGGATATATAAAATACAGTAAAAAGGATGTCTCTTAAACGGCAAAAACCAGGCACCATTATTATGAAGTGCCTGGTTTTTATTTATAGTATAGCTATTGTTTTACAATTACTGAAACTCCATCCGGAATAGCTGTTATTTTGACCTCTTCTCTACCCAAGAGCGTTTTTGCCATTCCAATTGCCTCTTCCAAAGAATGTGCCGGAATCATATGCATTTCTTCTACTTTATCGTCCGGCATATTTGATATGTATATGACTTTCGTTTTCATTAAAATCCGAAGCAAAATTTGTGTCTGCCATTGGTCCGGCACAGTTTCATTTCTACTACGTTTCAAAAAGGTATCCATCGTTTTATAGATATCTCTTTCATCCGCTAATTGATGATAGAAATGGTCGCCACCGATACCATCGTCCGAAGACGCCATCATAATGATAATTCCGCCTT
>CAMFVG010000051.1 GCA_945992055.1 uncultured Clostridia bacterium
TCGAAGAAATCGGATACTATGATCCAACAAAAGATCCAAGTGTAATCAAAGTTGATGAAGAAGCAGCTAAAAAATGGTTAAACAATGGAGCTCAACCAACAGAAATGGTTGGAAAGATTTTCAAAGTAGCAGGTATTGAGAAATAATCTGCAATGTAATGGAGGTGCAGGTAATGCGAGAATTAGTAGAAGTAATTGCAAAAGCATTAGTTGATCATCCTGAAGAAGTTGTTGTAACCGAAAAAACAGAAGGGAATGCACTTGTACTTGAAGTAAAAGTAGCAGATTCTGATATGGGTAAAGTAATCGGTAAGCAGGGAAGAATTGCAAAAGCGATTCGTTCTGTTGTAAAAGCTGCAGCAGCAAAGGAAGATAAAAAAGTTATAGTAGACATCGCATAAGCGATGTCTATTTTAACAAAAGGTATGAGGAGTCATATGGTAGAATTATTACAAGTAGGAGTAATTTCTTCCACACATGGAGTAAAGGGAGAAGTGAAGGTATTCCCTACGACAGATGATGTTAAACGTTTCAAAAAACTGAAGCATTTAGTTTTAGATACAGGAAGGGAACATTTGCCACTGGAAGTGGAGAGTGTGAAGTTCTTTAAGCAGTTTGCTATTCTAAAATTTAAGGGTATTGACAACATTAATGATATTGAAAAATATAAAGGCAAAAGCCTTTTGGTGGATAGAAAAAATGCAGTTAAACTTCAAAAGGATGAGTATTTTATTGCAGATATGATAGGCCTTGCCGTCTTTACAGATGACGGAGCTGAGTTTGGCGAACTAAAAGATGTGATAGAAACCGGAGCAAATGATGTCTATGTTATTGACAGTCCGGAACATGGGGAAGTATTAGTTCCTGCGATTAAGCAGTGCATTTTAGATGTAGATATTGAACATCAAAAAATGGTGATTCATCTGATGGAAGGATTGGTATAGAATATGAATTTTCACATATTGACATTGTTTCCGGAAATGGTGATGGATGGACTTAACACGAGTATCATCGGAAGAGCCATGAGCAAAGAACTGCTTAACGTAGAAGCAGTTAATATTCGTGATTTTGCAGAAAATAAGCATAACCGGGTGGATGATTATACATACGGTGGAGGTGCAGGTATGTTAATGCAAGCAGGGCCTGTTTTCGGCGCTTATCGATCTGTTGTAGAAAATTTAAAGAGCAAACCTCGTGTTATTTATCTTTCTCCACAGGGTCAAACATTTTCTCAGTCCATGGCGGAGGAGTTTGCAAAGGAAGAAGACTTAATCTTTTTGTGTGGACATTATGAAGGCATTGATGAGCGTGTTTTGGAAGAAATTGTGACAGACTATGTATCCATCGGAGATTATGTGTTGACGGGCGGAGAACTACCGGCGATGGTAATGATTGATGCAATATCAAGATTGATTCCGGGTGTGCTTCACAATGATGTGTCAACAGAGTTCGAAAGTTTTCAGGACAACCTGTTAGAATATCCGCAATATACCAGACCGGAAGAGTGGCACGGAAAGAAGGTGCCGGAGATTCTGCTTTCCGGACATCATGCAAATGTGGAGAAATGGAGAAGAGAGCAATCCATTATCCGAACTGCACAAAGAAGGCCGGATTTATTGGAAAAAGTAGAAATGAGTGATAAAGAAAAAGAATTAGCAAAAAAATACTTGTCAACATAGAGTTTGTATGTTAGAATGTTTTAGGTTGTGAGAAGAAAGAGATGGTCCTCTGGTACAATATAGTATTAAGAACGTCCAAAATATAAGGAGGTCACACAATGAACGATATTATTAAGAAAATTGAAGCTGAACAATTAAAAGCAGAAGTGCCGGCATTTAACGTTGGTGATACTGTAAAAGTATACGGTAAAATCAAAGAAGGAAACCGTGAAAGAATTCAGGTTTTCGAAGGTGTAGTGCTGAAGAAACAAGGTGGCGGTGCAAGAGAAACATTTACAGTTAGAAAAAATTCTAACGGAATTGGCGTTGAAAAGACTTGGCCATTACATTCACCAAACGTAGAAAAAGTAGAAGTTATCCGTAGAGGTAAAGTAAGAAGAGCAAAACTCACCTACTTAAGAGGACGTGTTGGTAAGAGAGCTAAGGTTAAAGAATTAGTAAAATAGTAAATGTGAGAGGGACAACTACATAAATGTAATTGTCCCTTTTTGTTTTTGGTAGGAGAAAACATGGCGGAACTGACTTTTGGAAAAAAGAAAAGACGAGTTAATTATGATTTGATACGAGTAATAGGTACGTGGGTATTCGAAATTGCCGTTGTGTGCTTTATTGCATTTGTGTTTGTATGGTATTTTGGTCTGCGCGTGAGCGTAATCGGAGATTCAATGCAACCGAGATTGGCAAACGGGGATGTTACGTTGGTGAATCGGATTGCCTATAATATGGGGGCACCGAAGCGGGGAGATGTGATTGCCTTTAAGCCAAACGGAAATGAAAGTGCACATTACTATATTAAACGTATTGTAGGGTTACCAGGAGAGACTTTAGAAGTGAAAGATGGTGTGCTTTTGGTAAATGGAAAAGAAATAAAGGAAAAGTATAAGACCACAGCGATAGACGAATTGGGCGTTCTTGAGGAACCTATAACACTTGGCAGTAAGGAATACTTTGTGTTAGGAGATGACAGACAGCACAGTGAAGACAGTCGTTCTGCTGACATAGGAAATGTGAAACGATCCGAAATTGAAGGAGAAGTTTGGTTTACAGTGTCAGGGAAACATTTTGGTTTTGTAAGATAGAGAGAGGGAAGATATGCATTTTCAATGGTACCCTGGTCATATGACAAAAGCGAAACGTATGATGCAGGAAAATATAAAATTAATTGATTTAGTAATAGAATTAGTAGATGCCAGGATTCCCATAAGCAGTAGGAATCCGGATATTGATGAGTTGGGGAATAATAAAGCCAGATTGATTCTTTTAAACAAATCAGATCTTGCGGAAGAAACCCAAAATGATGCATGGGTAGAATATTTTAAACGCAAGGGATTTGCAGTTGTAAAAGTGAATTCTAAAAAAGGCGGTGGAATCAAATCTATTCATGGTGTTATTCAAGAGGCATGCAAGGAAAAAATCGAGAGAGATCGTAAAAGAGGGATTTTGAATCGTCCCGTAAGAGCGATGGTTGTGGGGATTCCAAATGTTGGCAAATCTACATTCATCAATGCATTGGCAGGGAAAGCTTGCGCGAAGACAGGGAATAAGCCGGGTGTTACGAAAGGAAAGCAGTGGATACGTTTGAACAAAAATGTAGAGCTTCTTGATACGCCGGGAATTTTGTGGCCGAAATTTGAAGACCAGAAGGTAGGACTTCGTCTTGCTTTTATTGGTTCTATTAAAGATGAAATTTTAAATATTGAAGAATTGGCAGCAGAATTGATACAATTTATGAAAAAATATTATATGGGTGTATTAGCTGAAAAATATGATATAATGGAGAACGAGGATCCATATCAATGTTTGGCAGACATTGCAATGAGTCGCCATTGTTTGCTAAAAGGGAATGAACTAGATATGGCAAAAGCCGCTGCGCTTTTAGTAGATGATTTTCGAAGTGGGAAACTTGGCAGGATTACATTAGAGTTTGCAGGGGATTATGAGTAAATAGGAAAGAAGGAATAACATGGCTCGCAGGTACAGATACGAATATCTACAAAAGAAGAAAGCCAGAGAAGAAATGAAAGAATTGCGTGTAAGGGAAAAGGAAGAAAAGGTAGCCGCACGCAGTGACAAGGAGAAAGAGATACGGGAGGCGTTGAGCTGGATTATATATATTTTACTAGTTGTTTGTGCAACTTATTTCATTGTGACTTATGTAGGGCAAAGAACAAAGGTCAGCGGGGACTCCATGCAACCAAGTTTATATAACAATGATAATTTGATTGTAGATAAGATTTCTTATCGTTTTCGAGATCCGAAACGTTTTGAGATTGTTGTTTTTCCATATCGCCACTTGGAGAATACATACTACATCAAGAGGATTATCGGTCTTCCGGGGGAAACGGTACAGATTATTGACGGGTATGTATATATCAACGGGGAAAAGCTAGAGGAATCATATGGAAAAGAAGTGATTGCAGAAAGCAGATATGGAACTGCAGCCAACCCAATCAAACTGGGGGAAGATGAGTATTTTGTTTTGGGAGACAATCGAAACTGGAGTGCAGATAGCAGAGAAACAAATGTGGGTATGATTCACAAGGATGAATTTATAGGAAGAGCATGGCTTCGAATTTGGCCATTGAAAAGTATTGGAGTAGTTGTACATGAGTAAAAGTATAAGTGCTATAAAAAAAGAATTTGAACAGGCTGACAAACAAATGCTGTCATTGTTATATGAATTATATGCCAATGATGAACGAGCAGGCGTTGTCAGCCTGATTTCGAAATATAAGAAACAGGAAGAAAAGATAGAAGCAGAGAAAAAAAGAATGGAAGACATGTATATTTATGAAAGAAAATATGCGGATTTCCAGTATATTTGCGGTATTGATGAGGTCGGTAGAGGACCATTGGCAGGACCGGTTGTGGCAGGAGCTGTCATTCTTCCAAAGAATTGTGACATTTTATATCTGAATGATTCGAAGAAACTATCTGAAAAGATGCGGGAAGAATTATATGATGAGATTATGGAAAAAGCGGTAGCCACCGGTATTGGTATTGTGGGACCGAATGTGATTGATGAGATCAATATTTTGCAGGCGACATATGAGGCTATGCGTGTGGCAATCGGCAACTTGAAAGTACGACCGGATTTACTTCTCAATGATGCTGTTAAAATACCACAAGTAGATATCCGTCAGGTGCCGATAATCAAAGGGGATGCCAAAAGTGCGTCTATTGCAGCAGCGAGCATCATTGCAAAAGTCACCAGAGATCGTTTAATGGTGCAATATGATGAAGTACTGCCGGGTTATGGTTTTGCAAGCAACAAAGGCTATGGTTCGTCAGAGCATATCCGTGCGATCAAAGATTTGGGCGCAACACCGATACATAGACAAAGTTTCATCAAAAATTTTATTTAGAGGGTTTGTTGTGCGAAATAAAAGAAGCATCGGTGCGCGATATGAAAGGGTTGCAGGGGCGTATCTTGAGCAACAAGGGTATGAGATTATAGAGTATAATTTTTATAGTCACAATGGGGAGATAGATATTATTGCAAAACACGAGGGATATTTAGTTTTTGTGGAAGTGAAATATCGTCAGACATTGTCGAGTGGACACCCATTAGAGGCCGTTTCCTTGAAAAAACAGAGAACAATTTCAAATTGTGCATTATATTATATAAAAAAGTATAGTTTCGAGCATCTGCCGATACGATTTGATGTGATCGGTATTGTGGGAAATGATATTCATCTGATTCAAAATGCCTTTGATTTTGTGATATAGAGGTGAAAATAATATGAGAAAGCTGATTTATAAGAATGAATCACATATATTTGATGAAAAGCAAGTAGGGGATGTTTTGTACCTATCATATCCTTTGTTGGAGAAGACAGGGGTTGTCAAACATGGATTTTCTACGCGTTTTGGAGGCGTCAGTGAAGGCATATACGCTTCTATGAATTTGAGCTTTTCAAGAGGTGATACCGATGAAAACGTGCAGGAAAACTATAGGCGTATAGCAAATGCTATTGGGGTACAAGAAAAGCTACTCATAAAATCTGCGCAAACACATACAACCAATGTACATGTGGTGACACGTGAAAACAGGCACGATGAGTTGGTAGATATAGATGGATTGATTACAGATGAACCGGGAGTATGCCTTGTTACTTCCTATGCGGATTGTGTCCCGTTGTTTTTTATAGACCCTGTACATAGAGCGATTGGACTTAGCCACTCCGGATGGCGTGGTACAGTGGGGAAAATCGGACAGGAAACGCTTAAAAAAATGAGGGAACAATATGGAACCAATCCCAAAGATGTGATAGCTGCAATTGGACCGTCTATCTGTCAGGATTGCTACGAAGTCAGTGAAGATGTGATCGAAAGATTTCAAGAGGCATTTGAACCGAAATATTGGAATGCATTGTTTTACCGGAAAACAAACAAAAAGTACCAGTTGAATTTATGGAAAGCAAATGAGATTATTTTGTTAGAAGCAGGGATATGGAAAGAAAATCTTGCAGTTACGAATGTGTGTACAAATTGTAATCCGGACGTATTGTTTTCTCATCGGGCATCAAAGGGACAACGTGGTGGTTTGGCAGCATTTTTGGCGCTGCAATAGGAGGATTGTATATGGAAAATGGAATTGAAAATTTGGCGGTATATATTGGCAGTAAGATTCCGAGAATTTTGGATTTTGCACTTGAGGTGGTGCTGGCACTGCTTGTGTTTTTCTTGGGTACCAAGCTCATAAAGTGGATCCGAAAGGTGATTCGAAAATCCATGGAAAAAACGAATGTAGACAGTGGCGTTTGTCAGTTTGTAGATTCATTGTTGAAATTTGTTTTGTATGCTGTTTTAGTTTTTTCCATTGGAAAGAAGTTTGGATTAGATACGGCTTCTGTAGCAGCCGCGTTAGCTTCTTGTGGTGTCGCAATCGGTTTGGCACTACAGGGGAGTCTCTCGAATTTTGCCGGCGGAGTCTTGATTTTGGTATTAAAACCATTTGTGGTTGGTGATTATATTGTTGAGGATAACAAAGGACGTGAAGGCACTGTGAAAGAAATTCAACTGTTTTATACAAAGTTACTTACAGTTGACAATAAGACAGTTGTGATTCCAAATGGAACTTTGGCTAACACCAGTTTAACCAATGTAACAGCGCAGGATAAGAGAAGATTGGATGTATCTGTTGGTATATCGTATGATGCAGATTTAAAGAAGGCAAAGATGCTGGTCCGGCAATTGTTCCTTGAAGATACAGATATTTTGCAAAACGAAGAGGTGCAGATATTTGTCGATGAGCTAGGCGAGAGTGCAGTTGTAATCGGTGCACGTGGCTGGGTGAAAAAGGAAGCATATTGGACAGCAAAATGGAGAATGTTAGAGAATATTAAAATAACATTGGATGAAAATGGAATAGAAATCCCATATAATCAGGTTGTGGTGCATATGAATAAAGAATAAAAAAGAGGTTATCCAAGTGGATAACCTCTTTTTGCAGCCGAAAATGGGACTCGAACCCACGACCTACGCATTACGAATGCGTCGCTCTACCAACTGAGCCATTTCGGCAAGTGACTTAAATCACAAGGATTAGTATAATTGCAAAACGTTGGAAAGTCAAGAGAGTCTTTTTCAACTAGTTGACAAATAAAACGATAGTGTTATAATTAAAAACAAATTTACACAGGGAGTAAATGATATGACGACAATAAAGAAAAACGTAAATTCATACTTTTTCTTTTATTTCCAGGGCTTCTATTTTTGCGCTGGTTAATTTTGTTACGTTCATATCCGATACACCTAATTAGCAAGTTAATGTGCAGCCGGTATTTGAGTGTAACAAGTACCGGCTATTATTTTTTGAAAAGAGGGAAATCTTATGATTCGCATGGAACTGGGGAAAAACAGTTACAATATTGAACTTCAAAGAGGAAATCTCGAAAGAGCAGGTCAACTTTTAAATCTGAATCGCAAGGTAATGATTGTCACGGACGAAGGAGTTCCGGTTGCCTATGCTAAAAAGATAGAAACTCAATGCAAAGAGGCATACATCAAAGTGGTTCCGCAGGGAGAAGGAAGCAAGTCACTGCAGACGGCAGAAGAAATTTTGACAGAAATGCTGGAGCATCAGTTCAGTCGTAAGGATTGCGTGGTTGCTGTTGGTGGAGGAGTTGTAGGAGACCTTGGCGGTTTTGTCGCATCCCTCTATATGCGAGGTGTTGATTTTTACAATGTGCCTACTACGGTATTATCGCAAGTAGATTCTTCCATTGGAGGAAAAACAGCCGTGAATCTATCCGGCATTAAAAATATCATAGGAGCATTCTATCAACCAAAAGCAGTTCTCATTGATCCGGATACACTACATACATTGCCAAAACGCCAGATTGTGAATGGATTGTTTGAAGCAATTAAGATGGGAGTTACCAGTGATAAGGAACTGTTTGAACTGTTTTTAAAAGGAGATTGGAATGAGCATTTAGATATCATTATAGAAAAAGCGTTGTTGGTAAAGAAAGCAGTAGTTGAACAGGATGAGAAGGAAAGCCACTTGCGAAAAATTTTGAATTTCGGGCATACAATCGGACATGGATTCGAGAGCGCAGCGCATGGAAGATATCTTCATGGGGAATGTGTGGCGTTAGGGATGTTGTATATGAGTAGTGAAAGCGTACAGGATAGTCTTTGCAAAATCTATGACAAATTGGGATTTGACGTACCGGAATTCTATACGTTTCATATGGGAGAGGTAAAAGAAGCTATTATGCATGATAAAAAAGCAAGCAATCATAATTGTTCCGTTGTGTTTGTTTCTGAAATCGGAAATGGAAAGATTGAAGAGTGGGAAATGGAGCACGTGCTCGCTAGATTGGAGTGTGAATAAAATGAAAAATATATTTGGAAATAGTATTACTGTGACATTGTTCGGGGAAAGTCATGGACCGCAAATAGGTGCTGTGATTGATGGATTGGCACCGGGACTGGAAGTGGATTTGGATTTTATTCGTAAACAATTAGAACTTCGAAAACCCCACGGAAAGATTTCAACAGGGCGTGTGGAAACAGATGAGCCACACATCGTAAGCGGTGTGTTCGAAGGGAAAACGACGGGAGCACCACTGTGTATTTTGTTTGAAAACAGTAACATAAAAAGCAAAGATTATTCCAAGACGAAAAATTTGATACGTCCGGGACATGCTGATTATACAGCAATGGAGAAGTATCACGGGTTTGCTGATTATCGTGGAGGAGGTCATTTTTCAGGAAGGATTACGACCCCGCTTGTGGCCGTGGGTGCGATTCTCATCAAAGCACTGCAGAAAAAAGGCATTTATATTGGAAGCCATATTCAGAAATGTGGTGCCATTGAGGATAGACAATTCATAGATTATGAATCGGATATTAAAAAAGTGAATGAACTTATCTTCCCGGTACTTGATGAAGAGATTGCAGAAAAAATGCATCATTATATGCTCGGCGTAGCAGGAGAAGGCGACAGTGTGGGAGGAGTATTGGAAACAGTTGTTATCGGGATGCCGACAGGCGTCGGAGAACCATGGTTTGACACTGTAGAGAGTATTTTGGCTCATGCACTTTTTAGTGTTCCTGCAGTAAAGGGTGTTGAATTCGGGGATGGATTTGGTTTTGCTGATATGAAAGGAAGCGAGGCCAATGATGCGTTTGAGATCAAAGACGGAACGATAGTGACAAAAACCAATCACAATGGCGGTATCAACGGAGGTATTACGAATGGAATGCCATTACGGTTTCGAACAGTTGTGAAACCGACGCCATCTATTTATAAAAAGCAGGAGACAGTCAATGTTGAAACAATGGAAAATGCAGTTTTGCAGATTGAAGGGCGCCATGATCCGGCAATCGTTCATCGGGCAAGAGTTGTGGTAGACAGTATGACGGCGATTGTCCTTGCAGATTTGCTGGCAGTACGCTTTGGAACAGATTGGCTCTAAAGGAGAAAAAGGATGAAAGTAACAATTGCACCGGGGGTTGCAAAAGGAAATATAGAGGCACCACCATCAAAAAGTATGGCTCACCGAATGCTGATGGGGGCAGGACTTGCAGATGGCATTTCTGTGGTGGAAAATATTGATTTGAGCGAAGATATTAAAGCAACACTTGGCATGTTAGAAGCACTGGGCGGAGCATATAAGCTAGAGGGACGCACAGTAGTTATGACCGGCGTGGGGAAAAAGACACTTCAAGCAAACCAAGTATTAGACAGTAAAGAGAGTGGAAGTACGTTGCGATTTTTCATTCCACTGGTGTTGACCGGCGGAATGAAATGTGAATTCACAGGTGCAAAGCGATTGTTTGAACGACCACTTGGAATCTACGAAGATATTTGTAAAGAACAGGGAATTCTATTTGAAAAAAGTGAGACGGGATTAAAGGTGAGCGGACAGCTAAAAGCAACACATTATAAAGTCTGTGGAAACATCAGCAGTCAGTTCATTACAGGACTGCTGTTTGCCCTTCCACTGTTGGATGAGGACAGCGTTTTAGAGGTGTTACCACCGGTAGAAAGCAAGGCATACATTGATATGACTTTGGAAGTATTAGAACTGTTCGGCATAAAAATCCGCCGCGACAATATGAGGTTTTATATCAAAGGAAATCAAATTTATAAGGCGGGGCATCAGGTTGTGGAAGGTGATTATTCCAATGCAGCATTTTTGGATGCGCTTAATCTCATCGGTGGAGAAGTTCAAGTAAATGGGTTACGGGAAGACAGTTTGCAAGGGGATCAGATTTATCGTAAATATTACGAGAAATTGCGGGAAGAGAATCCCATAATGGATTTGTCGGAGTGCCCGGATTTAGGTCCCATTCTCATGGGAATGGCAGCAGCGAGAAAAGGGGCAAGATTTACAGGAACAAGACGACTCAAAATAAAAGAAAGCGATCGCGGTGCAGTGATGGCAGAGGAACTTGCAAAGTTTGGGATCAGAGTGGATGTGGAGGAAAACGAGATTGTTGTACATGCGGATTCCTTGCAGAAACCGAAGACAGTGCTAAACAGTCATAATGACCACAGAATTGCAATGACGTTGGCAACCTTATGCACCATAACCGGCGGTGAAATTGAAGGCGCAGAGTCAGTGAGAAAAAGTTTTCCAAACTATTTTGAAGTGTTGGACAGTTTGGGTATTCGAATAACGAGAGAAGATTAGACGGAGGTAGGAAAGATGAATTGTGAATTCAAGAGAAAATTGCCAATCCCTATGGAAGTAAAGGAAATGTATCCGGTTACAAACAGAATGCGTGAAGTTTATGAAAAAAGGGATATAGAAATTAAAAAAGTTTTATCGGGAAACAGCGATAAATTTTTGTTGATTATCGGACCATGTTCAGCGGATTATGAGGAGTCTGTTATGGACTATATTAATCGTCTTCGCAAAGTACAAGAGAAAGTTGAAGATAGGATTATCATTATACCGAGAATTTACACAAACAAACCGAGAACAACAGGTGCAGGATATAAAGGCATGCTGCACCAGCCGGACCCGTTACATGATTCGGATATGTTTGAAGGGATTACCAAAATCCGTAAGATTCATATGCGAGCACTTCAAGAAACGGAATTTACTTGTGCAGATGAGATGTTGTACCCTGAAAACTATAGGTATTTGTCAGACTTATTGGCATATGTTGCAGTAGGAGCCCGCTCAGTGGAAAATCAGCAGCATCGTTTGACAGCAAGTGCAATTGACGTACCAGTGGGAATGAAAAATCCTACCAGTGGAGACTTATCCATTATGATGAATTCGATTACGGCTGCACAGCAGGGACATACATTCATTTACAGAGGATGGGAAGTGGAAAGTACCGGAAATCCATATGGACATGCAATTTTGCGTGGTGGTATGAATGCCCAGGGCGAAAATACTGCAAATTATCACTATGAAGATTTGATGAAAGTGTATGAATATTATCAAGAAAAAGATTTGGCAAATATGGCAGTGGTTATTGATGCGAATCATGCGAATTCAAATAAGAAATTTATGGAACAGATTCGTATCAGTAAAGACGTTATGCATAGCCGTCGTGTGAATAAAGACATTTGCTCTTTAGTCAAAGGTCTGATGATAGAGAGTTATATCGTGGATGGAGCACAGCCGGCAGAATGTGGCACGTATGGTCAGTCGATTACAGATCCATGTCTTGGATGGGAAAAGACGGAACGATTAATTTATGAATTAGCGGAAGAAATGTAGTAATTTAAAAGTTGTGGCAAAAGCCAATTTATGATATAATAGTTCAGTCATGTGGCGTGATGCTACGATAAAGTGACAAAAAGAAAAAGAAAGGATATTTTTTAATGGAAAACAAAAACGAATTTAAACCTTATATTCCGGCAGAAAAAGTCACACCGGAATTAACAGTTACTTCAATCGTTATGGGTATCATCCTTGCAGTAGTATTTGGTGCTGCAAATGCATATCTCGGTCTCCGAGTAGGTATGACTGTATCTGCATCTATTCCTGCAGCAGTTATTTCTATGGGTGTTATCCGTGTACTTATGAAGAAAAACTCAATTTTAGAGAGTAATATTGTGCAGACGGTAGGTTCTGCCGGGGAATCTCTCGCAGCAGGCGCAATTTTTACATTGCCGGCACTGTTCCTCTGGGCATCAGAAGGAGTTATGGACAAACCTGGAATTGTTGAGATTACAGTGATTGCTTTACTTGGCGGAGCACTTGGTGTATTTTTTATGGTACCGCTTAGAAACGCATTGATTGTAAAAGAACACGGGATTCTTCCTTATCCGGAAGGACAGGCGTGTGCAGAAGTACTTTTGGCAGGTGAAGAAGGAGGAGCAAACGCAGGTACCGTATTCGCGGGAATGGGTATTGCAGCAGGCTTCAAATTTATTATCGATGGACTCAAAGCAGTTCCAAGTGAAGTGTCCCTTCGGTTCAAAGGATTTGCAGGTGAAATCGGAACACAAATTTATCCGGCTGTTATGTCAGTAGGTTATATTTGTGGACCAAAGATTTCTTCTTATATGTTTGCAGGTGGTGTGGTAAGCTGGATGGTATTGATTCCACTGATTGTACTTTTCGGTGGTTCTACAATTCTGTATCCGGGGACTGTGACAATTGGTGAAATTTTTGCTGAAAGCGGAGCAAGTGGAATCTGGTCAAGCTACATACGTTACATCGGGGCCGGTGCTTTGGCAGCTGGTGGTATTATCAGTTTGGCAAAATCTCTTCCGTTAATTGTACGTACATTTGCGGATGCAATGAAGAGCTTGAAAGGTGGCGTAGGTGCGATATCTACAAAACGTACAGAGCAAGATATTAATATGAAAGTTGTTCTTGGTGCTATTTTAGCATTGACTTTACTTGTTTGGTTAGTACCGGCTGTACCGGTTTCATTGGTTGGAGCAATTATTGTTGTTATCTTTGGTTTCTTCTTTGCAACCGTTTCATCCAGAATGGTTGGATTAGTAGGAAGTTCGAACAACCCGGTATCTGGAATGGCGATTGCGACACTTTTGATTGCAACATTAATCTTGAAATTAACAGGTGATACAGGCGCACATGGAATGCGTGGTGCCATTGCGATTGGTTCTATTATCTGTATTGTAGCAGCGATTTCCGGTGATACTTCACAGGATTTGAAGACTGGGTATTTGCTTGGTTCCACACCGAAAAAGCAACAGATTGGTGAAGTGATTGGTGTGGTAGCATCTGCATTTGCAATCGGTGGTGTTCTTTATCTTTTAGATAGTGCTTGGGGATTCGGTTCAGCAGAACTTGGTGCTCCACAGGCGACTTTGATGAAAATGATTATCGAGGGTGTTATGGACAGCAATCTCCCTTGGGGACTTGTTTTTGTCGGCGTAGCACTTGCAGTGGTAATTGAGATTCTTGGAATTCCGGTGCTTCCATTTGCAATCGGTGTATATCTTCCGGTGCAATTAAATGCTTGTATCATGGTCGGTGGTATTGTGCGTTTGATTTTCGACAAGATGAAAAAAGAAGAGAAAGAAAAGGAAGAAATTATTACAGATGGTATTCTCTATTGCTCCGGTATGATTGCAGGTGAAGGACTTGTAGGTATTTTGTTGGCTGTATTTGCAGTGATCGGTATTGATGGTATGCTTGATATCAGTGGTTTGTTAAATCTGCCTTCAGGTGTTGCGGATATGATGAGCCTTGTCGTATTTGCACTGATGATTTTGTGTTTGTTGAAGTTCACTATCTGGAGAAAAAGAGATAAGAAAGCATAAGGATATTTTCCATGAAGAAAAAGAAAGAAACCATAAATGAAAACTATCTGGAGAAAATTCCGGTAAGGCAGGAAGGATTACGATGGGATGTAGATGAGAAAGGGATTGTGACACTGTATGTTCATAATACCGGACTGATGAAAAAGATTACACAAAAACTTCTCAAAAAACCGGAATATACACAAGTACATCTGGATGAAAATGGCAGCTTTGTCTGGCCTTTGATTGATGGGAATAAAAACATCATTGAACTAGGCAAAAATGTAAAAGAGCATTTTGGAGAAAAAGCAGAGCCGTTATATCCGAGATTGGCCAAATTTTTTCAGATACTGGAAAGTTATAGTTTTGTAAGTTTTAAATAAGTGAGAAGAGTAGTTGTGATTTCACTCGCAACTACTCTTTTTGTATGTTATAATAAATGTAATATTAAGGAACGAAAAAAGAAAGGGAAGATGAATATGCAAAAGACAGATCCAAAATATGAGGCGCTCTTTACGCCATGGAAAGTCGGTAATGTTGAAATCAAAAACCGAATTGTTTTATGCCCTACAGGTGGCACATCGCTGTTTGGGTGGTTTGAACTTACTGGCTGTCATTTTGACAAGGAAGCAGCAAACCATTTCCTTGAAAGAGCAAAAAATAACGTAGGTCTTATTATTCCGGGTATTGCACCTTTACGTGATACGTTCTGGGGAAAATGGCTCTGGCAAAATCCAAAAATGTTTGAAGAACTCAAAGAATATATGGACGAAATCCATAAAACAGGTGCCAAGTTGTTTGTCCAATTAACAGCAGGTATGGGGCGTTCTTGGGCCATCACCGAGCTTGTAGCGCCCCTACATAAAAACAAATTCACCCGTGCGCTCATTAAGCCGATTATTGACACGAATCATGAATTGGCTTCACCATCTGCTCAAAAATCACGTTGGGCACATGATATTGAGTGTCCGGAAATGACAGTAGAACAAATACACGAAATTATAGAGGCGTTTGCAAAAACTGCTAAACTTTGCAAGGAAGCGGGGGTTGACGGTGTAGAGGTACACGCCGTTCATGAAGGATATCTTCTCGATCAGTTCGCTATTGAATTCTTCAATAAGCGTACCGATGAGTATGGTGGAAGCTTTGAAAACCGTTACCGCTTTGCAGCAGAGGTGGTTAAGGCTATTAAAGAAGCCTGTGGACAGGATTATCCTGTATCACTCCGCTACTCTGTAGAATCTAAACTGAAGGATTTCTGCTATGGTGCAATGCCGGGAGAAGAATATACCGAAGTAGGTCGTAATATGGAAGAATCCGAAAAAGCTGCAAAGTATCTGCAGGATGTCGGTTATGATATGCTGAATGCTGACAATGGTACATATGACTCTTGGTATTGGGCTCATCCGCCTATGTATATGCCACAAAACTGCAACCTTGAGGATGTATCACATATTAAAAAATTTGTAGATATTCCTGTCGTTTGTGCAGGTAGAATGGATGTTGAAATTGGTGCACAAGCTGTTGCTGATGGCAGTATAGATGCTGTTGGTATTGCTCGTCAATTTCTTGTAGACCCTGAATGGCTTACGAAACTCATCGAGGACCGACTGGAAGATATCAAGCCTTGCATTTGTTGTCATAGCGGATGCTTTAACTTCTCGTCGTCTAAGGGACATGCAAACACACAGGATCTCAAGGATACTATGGGACTTTCACGTTGTGCACTGAATCCGGAAACCATGCAATCAAAGAAATATCACCTTGCTCCTGCCAAAAAGCAGAAGAAGATCGCAGTCATCGGTGGCGGAATCGGTGGTATGGAAGCTGCTATCGCATGTGCAAAACGAGGACATAGCGTAACGTTGTATGAAAAGAGTGATAAGCTCGGCGGTGTATTCATTGCTGCTGCAGCTCCTTCCTTTAAGGAAAAGGATAAGGCACTCATCGCTTGGTATATCCGTGAACTTGCAAAATATCCTATTACCGTGAATATGAACACAGAAATCACCGATGTAAACACCCTTGATGCCGATGAAATCATCGTGGCAACAGGTGCAGTGGCAAGGAGAATTCCTGTTAAGGGTGCAGAAACGGCTGTGGAAGCTGTAGATTATTTGCTTGGTAATAAAACAATTGGTGATAATGTTGTTATTATAGGTGGCGGTCTTACCGGTTGTGAAATTGCATATGAATTGTATTTGAATGGCAAAAAGCCTGTAATCGTGGAAATGCAGGATGACCTCATTGTCACTCCGGGCATTTGCCTTGCAAACACCAGTTATCTACGTGATTTCTTCAAGACCAACAATGTTCCTGTGTATTTAGAAACATCGCTTTCTGAGATTCATAACGACAGCGTAACACTGAAGGACAAGGAAGGTAATAGTTTTAAGGTGGATGCGGATTCCGTTATTTTGTCTGTTGGTTACAATCCAGCACCGCTTGCACCAAAAGGAAAACATGTACATGTAATTGGTGATGCAGATAAGGTTGGTAACTTGCGTACCGTAATATGGGGCGCTTGGGATGTTGCGATGAAACTTTAGGAGATGGAATTATGATGAAATTGACAGATGAACAACAAGCCATATTAGATGGTGCGCAAGGAGAAGTGCTTGCGAAAGTTATGAAGACATTGGTGATGTATGGAGAGACTTTTGGTGCAGAGAAGATGGTTCCGGTCACATCCAAATACAACCATTTAGTAACTTCATTTGGACTTAAGATGCTAGGTCCTGTGTATGAATTGATGGATAAGTTGATTGAAGCAGGAGCAGTGTCACAACAGAAATTCTCGGTAGACCCAAGACCGGTGGATAAGAATGTACCGGCAAATTTCTTGCAAAATCTGATTTTCAATAAGATTATGTATAGCAAACAGGATTTTTACGAGGAACAGTTGAACAAACTTGGACTGATGGAAAAGGATGCGTTCACCTGTGCCTGCTATTTAGATGAAGTTGGGAATGTACCAAAAAAAGGAGAAGTGCTTAGTTGGGCAGAATCTTCCGCGGTTGTGTATGCAAACTCGGTGTTAGGAGCACGTTGTAACCGTAATTCGGGTATTATGGATATTATGGGTTCTGTAGTGGGATATGTTCCTTACTTTGGACTCCTTACAGATGAGGGGCGTAAAGCAACTTGGGTGATTCGAATTGAGACAGAGAAGAAGCCGGAGGCACAGCTTTTAGGTTCTGCAATCGGTATGAAGGTAATGGAAGATGTTCCGTATGTGTTTGGATTAGATAAGTGGCTTGGCACAGAACTTGATGAAGCAGCATGCTCTTATTTGAAAGACTTTGGAGCTGCAACAGCATCAAATGGTGCAGTTGGCTTATATCACATTGACAATTTAACACCGGAGGCAAAAGAGTTAGGTGAAGAATTGATTGCCCAGGATGCAAACGTTTATGTCATTGATGATGCAGAATTAGAGCGTGTAAAGAATAACTATCCGATTATGTGGAAAGACAAAGATGCGAAACCAAAGCTTTGCTTTATGGGATGTCCGCATATGAGTTTGGAGCAGTTAAAAACATGGACGGATCGTGTGGAAGCAGGATTAAAAGAGGCAGGAAATAACAAGGTTGTGATACCGACTGTATTTACTGCGTCAAAACCGGTTCTTCGCGAATTTGAAAAGACAGAGTATGCGGAAAGATTAAAGAAAACAGGGGTGATTACTTCCTATATCTGTCCGCTTATGTATATGAATAACCCACTTTGCGGAAAGATGCCGGTTATCACTTCATCAAACAAATTACGTACATATACCACATCGCGTTATTATACAGATGATGAAATTTTAGTACAGATTACGAAGGGAGGCAAATAGGTATGAGAGAGTTTAAAGGACGTATCGTAACACCGGGAACGGTTACTGCAGAGGCAGTGGTTTCTCATGGTGGATTTAATACATTGGCTTCGCTTCAGAAAGCGTTACAGTTTGGAGATAAAACAGTAACTGTTGGGGATCAGAATAACCCGGATTTGTATGGAAAATCTATCTTGGGTAAAGCGCTTTGCTTGCCACAGACTATTGGTTCCACAACTGGAGGATTAGTACTTTACTGTGCTTGTTCCATGGAACGGATTCCTGCGTGTATGCTATTTGCAAACCATATTGATTCATTAGCTGCAGCGGGAGCCATTTTGGCAGATGTGTGGCTGGATAATGTAACCATGCCGGTGGTGGATTGCTTGGGGGATGAATTTCTTGAGTATGTAAAAGACGGAATGCAGATTACCATTAAGGAAGATGGTGTAGTTGTAGTAGAATAGGTGTAAAGGGAAAAGCAGTTGCAATATCAATGTGTGATATTGCAACTGCTTTTTATTTGCGTGAACTAGAAAAAAATTAACTTTAATTCCGTGTAATTCCATTTACTTGGGTCAATATTGAAAAAATAACCTCATAAAAAATTCAACTAAAAAAGGAAAACAATACTAACCAATAAAGCACTCAATATGCTGACGAAGACACCGCCTATCATGGCAGGAAATACGAGTCGGGAAATCACGCTTCTTTTTTCCGGGCAAAGGACTCCAATACTGCCAATGCACATTCCCATACTAGAAAGATTTGCAAATCCGCAGAGCGAGATGGCACAAATCATACCGGCTCTTGAGTCTAGTTCGCTAAGATGATTGGACAGTTCACCAAACGCAATAAATTCATTTAGGATGAGTTTATTTCCCAATAAAGCTCCTTCCAACAAAATCTCCTTTCCGGTTAAACCCAGCAGAAATCCAAACGGAGCAAACAGATAGCCGAAAATGTGTTCCAAATTGAGATTGAAGAGTCCTAAAAAAAGGTTAATAACGGCAACGGCACCGATAAATCCTACAAGTGTCGCACCGATTGAAATTACAATCTGCATACCGGTTGCTGCGCCTTCTGCAAGCGCATCTATCACATTAGAATTCATTCCTTTCGATTCTATTTTCACATCTGTTATAGGTTGTATTTGTTCTGTCTGAGGATAGATAATCTTAGAAATCAGTATACTGCCAATCGGAACCATTGCACTTGCAATCAGCAAATATTCCATAGGAATTCCAAGTGCCTGATAACCGCCGAGAATGGATACCGATATACTTCCCATGCCGGATACTAATATGACAAATAATTCACTTTCGGTCAAACGTTTTAGGTATTTGCTGACTAAGATTGGACTGTCTGTGTGTCCGAGGAACATATTTGCAACTGCAACAAAGCTTTCAACCTCTGTTGTCCCCATGAGTTTCCCTATCGCTTTTCCAATCCATTTCACAATAAAACCAATCACCCCGAGATAATACAGTGCTCCTACCAACGCGGAAATGAAAATGATATTTCCCAGACTTTGAATAATAAAAACACTCAGTTTGGAACTGTCATAAAGATCGCCAAAGACAAAGGACAAACCTTCGCTACCACAGTCAATAAGCAGTGCCAATCCGTTTGAAATGAGTGTGATGATTTTTTTGCCAAAAGGAATTTTGACTACAAAAAAGGCAATGATAAATTCTATAAGAAATGCTTTGACAATCATTTTCCAATTTATAGCGCGGCGATTTCGTGAAATAAGCCAACAGATTGTTAAAACAACTATAATACCTATTAGATTTAATACGAAATTCATATTGTATATCCTCGCAATTCAAATAAATTAGAGTATGTCCAATGTTTTTTAAAAAATGCAAAAAAATTATTGAGCTTTTTGGATTTCAATTCCTAAGTATCCGTCTTCGTACATGAATTATAAGATGAAAAGTATTAAAATTTGATAAAAGCGGTTGACGGGTTTTTATAAACAATTAAAATAAAGTCATTGGTGCTTATGAAACATGAGACGTAGAATATTAACGAATGAGGTAACAAATATGGAGGAAAACAAATCAATGCTTGGTACGGAGCCGATTGGCAAATTGCTGTTCAAACTGGCAGTGCCTACGGTCGTAGCTCAACTGATCAATATGCTTTATAATATTGTTGACCGAATTTATATCGGCCATATGCCAGGAGATGGTAGCCTTGCCCTGACTGGCGTGGGTGTATGTATGCCCATTATTATGATAGTTTCTGCATTTGGGGCACTTATCAGTTCGGGCGGTGCGCCGAGGGCATCTATTTATATGGGGAAAGCGGATAACGAGTCGGCGGAAAAGATTTTAGGTGGTTGCTTTACGCTGCAACTTATTATATCGGCAGTTCTTACGACAGTGCTTTTGGTTTGGAACGAAGATTTATTATTGATGTTTGGTGCAAGCAAAAATACGATTGGCTATGCAACTGATTATATGAATATCTATGCTGTTGGCACAGTCTTTGTTCAGATCACACTTGGTATGGGTGCTTTTGTCACTGCACAGGGTTTCGCAAAAGTTGGTATGATGACCGTGATTATTGGTGCGGTGAGTAATATTATTCTTGATCCTATTTTTATCTTTGGATGTAAGATGGGAGTAAAAGGTGCAGCACTTGCCACAATTCTTTCACAGGCTGTTTCCTGCATTTGGGTATTGGTTTTTCTGTTTGGTAAGAAAACCCACCTCAAACTCAAAAGAAGCAATATGAAGATAGACAGAAAACTTGTTTTCCCGTGTGTAGCACTTGGGCTTTCTGCCTTTATTATGCAGAGTAGCGAGAGTGTAATATCGGTTTGTTTTAATTCATCGCTATTAAAATATGGCGGAGACATCGCAGTAGGAGCCATGACGATACTGACCAGCGTCATGCAGTTCGCAATGCTTCCGATGCAGGGAATCGCACAGGGCGCACAACCTATTTCCAGTTATAATTATGGTGCAAAGAATGCAGACCGCGTGAAAAAGACGTTTAAACTGCTCCTTACTACATGCCTGATATATTCGTTCGCGATATGGGCGATTATCATGGCCTTTCCGGCTACCTTTGCCGGAATATTTACGCCAGATGCCGCACTCATTGAATTTACTGTTAAGGCACTTCGTATTTACTGTTCTGTTTTGTGTATTTTTGGAATACAGATTGCCTGTCAGATGACTTTCGTTTCCACGGGAAATGCACCATGCTCGATTATTGTAGCGATTGTGCGTAAGTTTATCCTGTTATTGCCACTTATTTATCTAGTGCCACAGTTGGTTTCGGACAAAACTATGGGTGTGTACCTGGCGGAGCCGGTTGCGGATGTGATAGCGGTAACTTTTACGGCGATTCTCTTTGCTGTGCAGTTCAAAAAATCGTTGAAGTCATTATAAATTCTTACATTAATTTTTGATTCATTGAATTTAGGTATAAATGAAGTTGCTAATGAATGTACGAAGTTTATTCATTGTTCTACAAGAGCTAGAGAAGCGATAAAAAAGGTAATATTTTCATACAAAACATCGTTTTTAGGCATTGAATTTGGGACAAAAATAGGATATGTTAAAAAATATACGTTTTGTACAATTACAGAGGAAAGATAAGAGGAAAATGTTATGGACTATGCAAAAGAATCATTAAAAAGACATAAAGAATGGTCTGGGAAAATTGAAGTTGTAAGTAGAGTGCCGGTCTCTACAAAAGAAGATCTTTCTCTTGCATATACGCCAGGAGTAGCAGAACCATGTTGGAGATACAAAAAGATGTGGAAAAGAGCTATGATTTGACGAGACGTTGGAATACATGTCTAGTTGTTACGGATGGCACGGCGGTACTTGGGTTGGGAGATATTGGACCAGAGGCAGGTATGCCTGTTATGGAAGGAAAGTGTGTGCTTTTTAAAGCGTTTGGAGATGTAGATGCTTTTCCGCTTTGCATCAAATCCAAAGATGTGGATGAGATTGTCAATACTATTTATTTGATTTCTGGTTTTTGTGGAGGAGTGAACCTTGAAGATATTGCGGCGCCTCGTTGTTTTGAAATAGAGAAAAAATTGAAAGAAAAATGTGATATTCCCATTTTCCATGATGATCAACACGGAACAGCTATTATTACTTTAGCTGGACTTATTAATGCATTGAAGGTTGTTGAAAAGAATAAAGAAGAAATCAAGGTGGTGGTTAATGGTGCCGGAGCAGCGGCTACTGCCATTACTAAGTTGATTCTTTCTTATGGAGTAAAGAATGTCATTATGTGTGACCGCACAGGTGCCATTTATGAAGGACGCCAAAAGGGAATGAATGCATACAAAGAAGAGATGGCAAGACTTACGAACTTTGATAAGCAAGAGGGCTCTTTGGAAGATGTGATTGTAGGGGCAGATGTAGTTATCGGTGTTTCGGCGCCTGGGTCTATAACAATAGATATGGTAAAGACAATGAATAAAGATGCTATTGTGTTTGCTTGTGCGAACCCAACGCCAGAAATTTACCCAGATGATGCAAAAGCAGGCGGCGCCAGAGTAGTTGCTACCGGACGTAGCGATTTTCCGAATCAGGTAAATAACGTGCTTGCGTTCCCGGCATTGTTCCGTGGCGCATTTGATGTGCGTGCAAAGGATATTAATGAGGAAATGAAGATTGCAGCGTCATTGGCACTTGCGAACTTGATTTCTGACGAAGAACTTCATGAGGATTATATTATTCCTGCAGCATTTGATCCGCGTGTGAAAGAAGCCGTATCGCAAGCAGTTGCAAAGGCAGCTAGAGATACAGGGGTGGCGAGAATTTAATAAGGACAGCGTAAAACGGTTGCGAGGGGATTTCCCCTCGCTTTTTCGCTTTATAGGAAACTTCGTTTCCATAAAGCAAAAAACGCTCCGCGTAGGATGCGCAGAGACGCGTACAAGGAATGCATTGCTACGCAATCGCGTCTCGCGCGAG
>CAMFVG010000052.1 GCA_945992055.1 uncultured Clostridia bacterium
CGCCCCGCGCGAGAGTTTGCAAGCAAACTCTTTGTTTCAGACTATTCCCCTTTATTCTTGGGAAAAATAATGGTATAATAAGCAAATAGTAGAAATTCGGGAGAATAGAGCATGGACATTAAAAAATTGACAAGTTATGAATTGGTACAACAAAAGAGTTTGCAAGATTTGAAGACAGAGGGATACTACTTGCTTCACAAGAAGAGTGGTGCAAAGATCTTAATATTGGAAAATGATGATGAAAACAAGGTGTTTTTTGTGGGATTTCGCACACCGCCGGAAGATAGTACGGGGCTTCCCCATATTTTGGAGCATTCCGTACTTTGTGGTTCGAAAAATTTTCCACTCAAAGACCCTTTTGTAGAATTGGTTAAAGGTTCCTTAAATACCTTTTTGAATGCAATGACCTATCCGGATAAAACGGTATATCCGATTGCAAGTTGCAATGATAAAGATTTTCAGAATTTAATGCATGTATATATGGATGCAGTGTTTTATCCAAATATTTATAAGCATGAGGAGATTTTCAGGCAGGAAGGATGGAGTTACCATCTGGAATCTGCGGAGGATGCTTTGAGCTACAATGGTGTGGTCTACAATGAGATGAAAGGGGCGTTCTCTTCTCCGGAAGGTGTCTTGGACCGTGTGATTTTAAATAGCTTGTTTCCGGATACTTGTTATGCGAATGAATCAGGCGGAGATCCAGAACGTATCCCGGATTTGACTTATGAACAGTTTTTGGAATTTCATAAAAAGTATTATCATCCATCAAATAGCTATATCTATCTTTATGGGGATATGGATTTTGAAGAAAAATTGGTGTGGTTGGATGAGGAATATTTATCTGATTTTGATAAGATGGACATTGATTCGGAAATTCATTTGCAAGTGCCGTTTGAAGCGGTAAAAGAGGTTGAGCAGACCTACTCCATTACCAATACCGAACCTTTGGAAGATAATACGTATCTGGCTTACAATAAGGTGGTTGGAACGAGTTTAGATAAAGAACTTTATTTGGCCTTTGAAGTTTTGGACTATGCACTTCTTTCTGCGCCTGGAGCACCACTCAAAAAGGCATTGGTAGATGCGGGAATCGGGAAAGATATTTTAGGCTCTTACGACAATGGAATTTATCAACCGATTTTTTCGGTAATTGCAAAAAATGCAAATGCGGAGCAAAAGGAAGCTTTTGTTCGTGTGATTGAAGAAACTTTGGGACAGATTGTGGAAAATGGTATAGATAAAAAAGCAATAGAAGCAGGCATTCATTATCATGAATTCCGTTATCGAGAGGCAGATTTCGGGTCTTTCCCAAAAGGATTGGAGTACGGACTTCAGAGTTTTGATAGCTGGCTTTATGATACAAATGAACCATTTCTTCATTTGAATGCCATTGCTACTTATGATTTCCTAAAGACGCAAGTGGGAACCGGATATTTTGAGGAACTGATCGAACAATATATTTTGCGAAATACCCATGGTACTATCGTAGTTGTCAAACCGGAACGGGGACGCACTGCACGCATGGACAAAGAACTTTCTGATAGAATGGCTGCATATAAAGAGCGTTTAAGCGAGAAAGAAATAGAAGCATTGGTGTGTGCTACACAGCAGTTAGTGGAGTATCAGGAATCAGAAGAAAAACCGGAAGATATGGAAAAGATCCCGGTGTTAAAACGCAGTGATATTACACGGGAAATCGCGCCGATTCAAAATGAAGAAATAGAGTTGGATGGAACAAAAATTGTTTTCCACGAAATTGATACCAATGGAATCGGGTATGTAGATTTGCTGTTTGATTTATCGGGTATTCCGGAAGAAGAGCTTCCATATGTTGGGATTCTGCAGGCTGTGTTAGGAATGATAGATACAGAGCATTACGAATATGGCCAGTTGTTTAATGAAATCAACATGTATACGGGAGGCATCGCAACGGGAATCGAGTTGTATCCGGATGTTACAAAAGTCAGGGAAAAGGAATTTCGTGCAACTTTTGAAATCAAAGGAAAGGCGTTGTATGAAAGATTGCCGATTGCCTTTGCGATGATGGGTGAAATCTTAACCAAGTCTAAATTGAAGGATGAAAAACGCTTGCAAGAGATTCTTTCTATGGCAAAATCCAGATTACAAATGCGATTCCAATCAGCGGGACACGTTACGGCGGCGTCCAGAGCCCTAGCTTATGCTTCGCCGCTTTCAAAGTTTAAAGATTTGACTTCCGGTATTGCATATTACGAGGTAGTAAAACGCGTAGAGGAACAGTTTGAAGAGGAAAAAGAGAGAGTGATTGCTACCCTTGAAAAATTGGCAAAACACTTATTCCGTTCCGAAAATATGCTAGTTAGTTTTACGGCAGAAAAGAGGGGACTGAACGGATTGGAAGAACAAATCAAAAGGCTGAAAGAAAGCCTGTTTTCTGAACAAGTACCGGATGTACCTTGTATCATTCATTGCGAGAAAAAGAACGAAGGATTTAAGACATCATCCAAAGTACAGTATGTGGCACGTGTAGGTAATTTTATAGATGCAGGATACGAGTATACGGGAGCATTCCAAATCTTGAAGGTGATTATGGGATATGAGTATTTATGGCAGAATGTCCGCGTGAAAGGTGGTGCATATGGCTGCATGAGCAATTTTTCACGTTTGGGTGAAGGATATTTTACTTCTTACCGAGATCCGAATCTAGAGAAAACCAATGCTGTTTATGAAGGTGTGCCGGAGTATTTGCGAAATTTTGGGGTATCAGAGAGGGATATGACGAAATATATTATCGGTACGATTAGCAACCTGGATCGTCCGATGACTCCTGCAATGAAGGGAAACCGTTCCATGAACTTATATATGAATCGTGTTTCAGAGGAAATGATAAGGGAGGAACGGAATCAGATCTTAGATGCAAAAGAAGAGGATATCCGTGGGTTGGCAGACCTTGTACAAGCAGTTTTAAATTGTGACCAAATCTGCGTTATTGGAAGCGAAGAAAAAATAGAAGAACAAAAAGACTTGTTTATGGAAGTCAGGGATTTGTTTTAAGAACAAAGGAGTAAGTATGAGAGCAGATTATAAATCCGGATTTGTAACGTTGATTGGAAGACCGAATGTAGGGAAATCCACTTTGATGAACTATTTGATCGGTCAGAAGATTGCGATTACATCCAATAAACCACAGACAACCAGAAACCGTATTCAAACAGTGTTGACCACGGATGAGGGACAGATTGTTTTTGTGGACACACCGGGAATCCACAAAGCGAAGAATAAGCTTGGTGAATACATGGTGAATGTGGCGGAACGCACATTGAATGAAGTGGATGTTGTGCTTTGGTTAGTAGAACCGTCTACTTTTATCGGGGCCGGCGAAAAGCACATTGCAGAGCAGCTGGGACGAGTAAAGACTCCGGTTGTTCTGGTAATTAACAAGGTAGATATGGTAAAACGGGAGGAAGTGTTTTCCTTTATTGATGCATATCGTAAGATTTATGATTTTGCAGATATTGTACCGGTTTCTGCCAGAAACGGAGAAAATACAGATGAGCTTATCAAGGTCATTCTAAAATATTTGCCGT
The DNA here is from genome assembly GCA_945992055.1 of uncultured Clostridia bacterium. Lineage (GTDB taxonomy): Bacteria > Bacillota > Clostridia > Lachnospirales > Lachnospiraceae > Faecalimonas. The sequence goes on from CAMFVG010000052.1 coordinate 3,570, forward strand.
ATGGACCACAATTTTACGATGAGGACACTGTTACAGACCAGCCGGAACGTCAGATTGTTTCGGAAATTATTCGGGAGAAGGCTTTACATTCTCTGAATGATGAGATTCCTCATGGCATTGCGGTGGCTATTGATAAGATGAGTTATGGAAGAAAACTTGTAGAAATTGATGCCACGATTATCTGCGAGAGGGATTCCCATAAAGGAATTATCATCGGCAAACAGGGTACTATGCTAAAAAAAATCGGTAGCACGGCGCGGTATGAAATGGAAAAAATGCTGGATAAAAAAGTGAATCTCAAACTTTGGGTAAAGGTAAAAAAGGATTGGAGAGACAGTGATTTTCTAATTAAAAATTTCGGGTATACCAAAGAAGAATAAGTGTCAAGGGTTTTGGGAGAAAAACTATTGGCAGATAGTTTCAGTATGTTTTTTCGTCTTGTGGAAATTCTAAACTCTATACAAGGGAGGGTTTTCACATGGCAGATAAAGATTTATGGGCAACATTTGAAAAAACAGGAAGCGTTTTGGACTATTTAAATTATAAGGGAATCCAAATGGATTCTGAAAAAAATGGAATAGGAGATTGTACAGTTGAGTCAGTCAATCAAAGTGACAGGGATGATACTGTCCGCAGTTCCTATCGGTGAATATGATAAAAGGATCGTCATTCTGACGAAAGAAAAAGGAAAGATTTCTGCTTTCGCCAAAGGTGCAAGAAGGCAGAATAGTCCCCTTATGGGTGTGACGAATCCTTTTTCTTTCGGTGAGTTTGAACTTTATGAGGGCCGTACGTCGCACAATGTGTTGCAGGCTCATATTTCAAACTACTTTATGGAGTTTAGCACGGATTACGAGGGTGCTTATTACGGGTTCTATTTTATGGAGATTGCGGACTATTATACAAGAGAATATAACGATGAAAAGCAAATGCTTAAACTTCTGTACCAGAGTATGCGTGCACTGGCTTCCGGGAAAATCAATCGTGAACTGGTGCGATACATATTTGAATTAAAAGCATTGGTGATAGAAGGGGAATCGCCGGAAGTGTTTCGATGTGCCAATTGTGGTGTGAATGATAGAAAGATGTTGTTTAGCAGTCAGAACCACGGCATTATTTGTGAAGAGTGTAAGGGAATTGCTCCGGATGGCATTTGGGTAAGTGATTCCACCGCATACACGCTGCAGTATATTGTCGCCTCTTCGATAGAAAAATTATATACTTTTGCGGTATCAGACGAAGTGTTAGAACAATTGCGCAGAATCATGAAACAATATATGGACACCCATGTGGACAAAAGGTTCAAGTCGTTAGAAATATTGGAAATGTGCTTGAAATAAGTATATAATAACGTTATAATGAATAACATTAAAGATTCACAGAATGAGAGGAATATAGTTATGGAAAAAACAATGGAGAAGATTGTAGCACTCGCAAAATCAAGAGGTTTCGTATATCCAGGCTCTGAAATTTACGGAGGGCTTGCTAATACGTGGGATTACGGAAATCTTGGTGTTGAGTTGAAAAATAATGTCAAAAAAGCTTGGTGGCAAAAATTTGTACAGGAGAATCCATACAATGTAGGTGTTGACTGTGCGATTCTTATGAATCCGCAAACATGGGTTGCATCCGGACATTTGGGCGGATTTAGTGATCCTTTGATGGATTGTAAAGAATGTAAAGAAAGATTCCGTGCAGATAAGATTATTGAAGACTTTGCAGCAGAAAATGGAATTGAATTGACAGAGAGCGTTGATGCATGGTCAAAAGAGCAAATGGAAGCATGGGTGGAAGAACACAATGTTCCATGTCCAAGCTGTGGCAAACATAACTTTACAGAGATTCGTCAGTTCAATTTGATGTTCAAAACATTCCAGGGTGTAACAGAAGATGCGAAGAATACGGTTTATTTAAGACCGGAAACGGCACAAGGTATTTTTGTAAACTTTAAAAATGTACAACGTACATCGAGAAAGAAAATTCCATTTGGTATTGCTCAAATCGGTAAATCTTTCCGTAATGAGATTACACCTGGCAACTTTACTTTCCGTACCAGAGAGTTTGAACAGATGGAATTAGAATTCTTCTGTGAACCGGATACAGACCTTGAATGGTTTGCATACTGGAAACAATTCTGTATCAATTGGTTACAGACTTTAGGTATTAAGGAAGATGAGATGCGTGTAAGGGATCATTCTCCGGAAGAACTTTCTTTCTACAGCAAGGCAACTAGCGATATCGAGTTCTTATTCCCATTCGGATGGGGCGAACTTTGGGGCATTGCCGATAGAACAGATTACGATTTGACACAGCATCAGGAAGTGTCAAAACAGGATATGTCTTACTTTGATGATGAAAAGAAAGAAAAATACATTCCATATGTAGTAGAGCCATCACTTGGAGCGGATCGTGTGGTACTTGCATTCCTTTGTGCGGCATATGATGAGGAAGAATTGGAAGGCGGAGATATGCGTACCGTACTTCGTTTCCATCCGGCACTTGCACCGGTTAAAATAGGTGTGCTCCCACTTTCTAAAAAGTTAAATGAAGGTGCAGAAAAAGTATTTGCAGAATTATCAAAATATTATAACTGTGAATTTGATGACCGTGGAAACATCGGAAAGCGTTACCGTCGTCAGGATGAAATCGGAACACCGTTCTGTATTACATATGACTTCGAATCAGAAGAAGATGGTGCAGTAACTGTTCGTGATCGTGACACAATGCAACAGGAAAGAATCAAAATCGAAGATTTGAAAGCATATTTTGAAGAAAAATTTACATTTTAATATGTAAAAAGGAGACGTAGTAAAAATGTTTTTGCTACGTCTCATGTATTAATTGGAGGAAAGAAAATGGAAAGAAAAAATTTGTGGGACTTATATACAGATGAACAACTCCAAGAATTGGAAAAAGTAAGCGAATCTTATAAACATTATCTGGATGTGGGGAAAACAGAGCGGGAATGTATTCGCGAAGCGATAAAAATGGCACAAGCTAAAGGTTATAGAGATTTAAATGATGTAATTTCAGCAAATCATACATTGACTGCCGGAGATAAGGTTTATGCAGTATGTATGGATAAAACGATTGCTTTATTTCAGATTGGTCAGGAGCCATTGGAAAACGGAATGAATATTTTAGGTGCGCATGTGGATTCTCCGCGCATTGATGTAAAACAAAATCCACTGTACGAAGCGGGTGAATTATCCTATTTTGATACCCATTATTATGGAGGAGTAAAAAAATATCAATGGGTTACCATTCCGTTGGCGATTCATGGTGTTGTAGTTAAAAAAGATGGAACAAAGATAGAAGTTGTGGTCGGTGAGGAAGAAAAAGATCCGGTGTTTGTAATTACGGACTTACTCATTCATTTGGCACAGGAACAATTAGAACAAAAGGCGGCAAAGGTAATCGAAGGGGAAAAGTTAGACCTTTTGATTGGAAACAAACCTTTAAAAGGGGAAGAAAAAGAGGCTGTCAAAGCAAATGTATTGAAGCTTTTAAAAGAGAAGTATGATATAGAAGAGGAAGATTTCTTGTCTGCGGAACTAGAAATTGTCCCAGCAGGAAAAGCACGAGATTGTGGTTTTGACAGAAGCATGATTCTTGCCTATGGCCAAGACGACAGAGTGTGTGCATATACTTCTCTTTTGGCAATGTTAGAAACAACAGATGTCAAAAGAACAGCATGCTGTTTGTTGGTAGATAAAGAGGAGATTGGAAGTGTTGGTGCAACGGGCATGCATTCTCGTTTCTTTGAAAATGTAGTGGCAGAACTTTTAAATGCTATGGGAGAATACTCGGATTTGAAAGTGCGAAAAGCACTTGCTAATTCTAAAATGTTGTCGTCAGATGTAAGTGCTGCTTTTGACCCGATGTTTGAGAGTGTCTTTGAAAAGAAAAATACGGCATATTTTGGACATGGATTGGTATTTAATAAATATACCGGAAGCCGTGGGAAAAGTGGCTCAAATGATGCTAATGCAGAGTATGTGGCTTACTTAAGACGTATTTTAGATGAGGCAAATGTGACCTTCCAAACAGCGGAACTTGGAAGAGTGGATGTTGGTGGAGGTGGTACAATCGCCTATATTTTGGCCAATTATGGCATGAATGTAATTGACAGTGGAGTTGCGGTACTCAGTATGCATGCACCATGGGAAGTTACAAGTAAAGCAGACGTCTATGAGGCATATAGAGGATATGGTGTTTTTTTGCGTGGAAATTGAGCCGAAAGAAATGGAAAATAAAGGTGAAATTACTTGACGTAGGATAAAAAAATAGATAGAATAACTGTGTAGGTCTATCTATCTACACGACAGCAAAAACAATGCAAGATAAAATACGACTTCAGGGAATAAAGAGGTCGTGTTTTGCGTGTCTTGTCTTTAAAAAATACAATATAGGAGGTCATAGAGTATGACAAAATGGGTTTACATGTTCACCGAAGGCGATGCAAGTATGAGAAACCTACTTGGTGGTAAAGGTGCTAACCTTGCGGAAATGACAAAGTTGGGTCTTCCGGTACCACAAGGATTCACAATTTCAACAGAAGCTTGTACACAGTATTATGAAGATGGTCGTCAGATTAACGACGAAATTCAAGCGCAGATTAACGATGCAATCGTTAAAATGGAAGAAATTACAGGAAAGAAATTCGGAGATTTAGAAAATCCGTTACTTGTATCTGTTCGTTCTGGCGCGAGAGCATCTATGCCAGGTATGATGGATACAATTTTGAACCTTGGTCTTAACGAAGAAGTAGTAGAAGTTGTTGCCAAGAAAACAGGGAATGAGAGATGGGCTCGTGACTGCTACAGAAGATTTATCCAAATGTATTCTGACGTAGTTATGGAAGTTGGAAAGAAATACTTCGAAGAACTCATCGATAAGATGAAAGAAGAAAAAGGTGTTACGGAAGACATCGATCTTACAGCGGAAGATTTGAAAGAATTAGCAAACCAATTCAAGGCTGAATATAAAGCAAAAATTGGACAAGACTTCCCAAGTGATCCAAAGGAACAATTGATGGGTGCTGTAAAGGCAGTATTCCGTTCATGGGACAACCCGCGTGCAAACGTATACCGTCGTGATAACGATATTCCATATTCATGGGGAACAGCTGTTAACGTACAGGAAATGGCATTTGGTAACTGGTCAGATGAATCAGGAACAGGTGTTGCATTTACACGTGACCCAGCTACCGGTGAGAAGAAGCTTATGGGTGAATTCCTTATCAATGCTCAGGGTGAAGACGTTGTTGCAGGTGTTCGTACACCACAACCAATCGCACAACTTGCAGAGGTTATGCCAGAAGTTTACGAACAATTTACAAACGTTTGTAAAACACTTGAAACTCACTATAGAGATATGCAGGACATGGAATTTACAATCCAGGATCGTAAATTATTCATGCTGCAAACACGTAATGGTAAGAGAACAGCTCAAGCTGCTCTTAAGATTGCTTGTGATTTAGTTGACGAAGGAATGAGAACAGAAGAAGAAGCTGTTGCAATGATTGATCCTCGTAACTTAGATACATTATTACATCCACAATTTGATGCAAAAGTATTGAAGGCTGCTACTCCAATGGGTAAAGGTCTTGGAGCTTCTCCGGGAGCTGCTTGCGGTAAAGTTGTATTTACAGCTGATGATGCAGTAGAATGGGCTGAAAAAGGAGAAAAAGTTGTACTTGTACGTCTTGAAACATCTCCGGAAGATATCATGGGTATGAAAGCTGCTCAAGGTATCCTTACAGTTCGTGGAGGTATGACATCTCACGCAGCCGTTGTTGCTCGTGGTATGGGAACATGTTGTGTATCCGGATGTGGAGACATCAACATGGATGAAGAAAACAAGAAATTTACATTGGCAGGAAAGACATTCAACGAAGGAGATGAAATTTCTATCGATGGTACAACAGGTAACATCTATGACGGAATCATCCCTACAGTAGATGCTCAAATTGCAGGTGAATTCGGAAGAATTATGGCATGGGCTGATAAGTTCAGAACATTGAAAGTTAGAACAAATGCAGATACTCCTTCAGATGCTAGAAAAGCTCGTGAGCTTGGTGCAGAAGGTATCGGTCTTACACGTACAGAGCACATGTTCTTCGAGGACAAGAAGATTGTCGCCATGCGTGAGATGATCCTTTCTGAGACTGTTGAAGGCCGCGAAAAGGCTCTTGCCAAGTTGCTGCCTTATCAGAAGGCTGACTTCAAGGGTATCCTCGAGGCTATGGACGGT
>CAMFVG010000053.1 GCA_945992055.1 uncultured Clostridia bacterium
CGTTTACAAATGTTGAAGTGACTTATGCCTTGTTAGACGATATGTCGCAGTATTGTGATGAATTTTTGATTCATGGAGTAGATGTGGAGGGGAAAGCTTCCGGTGTGGAGCTGGAATTGGTGAAATTACTTGCCGATTGGAGTAAGATTCCGGTTACATATGCTGGTGGAATCGGGAGTATGGAGGACTTACAGGAGTTTGCGGAAGTTTGTGGTGAAAAACTGGATTTTACCATTGGAAGTGCTTTGGATTTATTTGGAGGAGAAATTCCATATCAAATCATAAAGAATCTGTAAAGTTGGTTGAAGAAAAAGACATTCGATGTTAAAATAAAGCTTACAGTAAAAATTGGAAAACAAGGAGTAAATAATGAATTTATTTGAAAAAATATTCGGTACACATAGTGAAAATGAATTGAAACGAATCTATCCGATTGCGGATCGCATAGAGACATTGGAACCGGAAATGCAGGCACTCTCGGATGAAGCGTTAAAAAATAAAACTCAGGAATTCAAAAATAGATTGGCAGAAGGAGAAACTTTGGATGATATATTGCCAGAGGCTTACGCCGTAGTAAGAGAAGCTGCATGGAGAGTATTGGGCCAAAAGCATTATCGCGTACAGTTGATTGGTGGTATCATTCTTCACCAGGGACGTATTGCGGAAATGAGAACCGGTGAGGGTAAGACCCTTACATCAACCTTGCCGGCATATTTAAATGCACTTACGGGAGAAGGGGTTCATGTCGTAACGGTCAACGATTATTTGGCAAACCGTGATGCGGAGTGGATGGGAGAGATTCACAGATTTCTCGGCCTTACTGTAGGTGTGGTTCTCAATGATATGAAGAATGACGAACGCCGTGCGGCGTATGATTGCGACATTACCTATGTTACAAATAATGAACTGGGATTTGATTATTTGAGAGATAACATGGTTATTTATAAAGAGCAACTGGTTCAAAGAGGTCTTAAGTATGCTATCATTGACGAGGTTGACTCGGTATTGATTGATGAGGCGAGAACTCCGCTTATTATTTCCGGACAAAGCGGGAAATCCACAAAATTATACGAGGCTTGTGACGTGCTTGCCAGACAGTTGATTCGTGGGGAAGCCAGCGGAGAATTTTCAAAGATCAATGCAATCATGGGTGAGGAAATCACGGAAACAGGCGATTATATTGTAGACGAAAAAGACAAGCAGGTGAGTTTGACAGAAGCCGGTGTAGCAAAAGTAGAGCAATTTTTCCATATTGAGAACTTGGCAGATGCAGAACATTTAGAAATTCAACATCACGTCATTCTTGCTTTGCGAGCACATAATTTAATGTTTAAGGATCAGAACTATGTAGTTACTGAAGATGGACAGGTTATGATTGTAGATGAATTCACTGGACGTATTATGCCGGGACGTCGTTATTCAGACGGGCTTCATCAGGCAATTGAAGCAAAAGAACATGTAAAAGTGAAACGTGAAAGCAAAACATTGGCTACTATTACATTCCAAAACTTGTTTAATAAATTCCAAAAGAAATGTGGTATGACAGGTACTGCGCTTACAGAGGAGAGGGAGTTCCGTGATATTTACGGAATGGACGTTGTGGAAGTTCCGACAAATGTTCCGGTTCAAAGACGAGATTTGGATGATGCGGTTTACACCACACAGCGTGAAAAGTTTATGGCTGTTGTGAATGAAGTGGCAGCAGCTTATGAAAGGAAACAACCGGTATTGGTTGGTACTATTACAATTGAAACATCAGAACTTCTTAGCAAGATGCTGAAAAAACGTGGTATTCCGCATAACGTATTAAACGCGAAATACCATGCAATGGAAGCAGAAATTGTAGCACAGGCCGGAGTTCATGGAGCGGTTACTATTGCAACGAACATGGCAGGTCGTGGTACGGATATTAAGCTGGATGAGGAAGCTAAGGCGGCAGGAGGCTTGAAGATTATCGGTACAGAACGTCATGAATCCAGACGTATTGATAATCAGCTTCGTGGCCGTTCGGGACGACAGGGAGATCCGGGAGAGTCCAGATTCTATATTTCTTTGGAAGATGACTTGATGCGTCTCTTTGGTTCGGAAAGACTGATGGGAGTCTTTAGTGCACTTGGGGTAGCAGAGGGTGAGCAGATTGAGCACAAAATGCTGTCCAATGCAATTGAAAAAGCACAACAAAAAATTGAGGGAAACAACTTCGGAATTCGTAAAAACCTGTTAGAGTACGATCAGGTTATGAATGAACAGAGAGAAATCATTTATGAAGAGAGACGTCGTGTACTTGATGGGGAAAGTATGAGGGACGTGATCTACAATATGCTTTTGGAGTACGTAGAAACAACAGTCAACAGATTTGTTTCCACAGAAACCAATTCAGAGGATTGGGATTTAGAAGGTTTGAATCGAGAAATGGAAGCTGCGTTGAATGTTGCACCGATTGCAATCGATAAACTGAAAAGTTCTTCGCCGAAGGAAATTGTGGAACTTCTTCAGGAATGTGCCGTCAAAGCATACGAATCAAAAGAAGCAGAATTTCCGGATGAGGAACAAATTCGTGAGATTGAACGAGTTATTTTGTTAAAAGTGATTGATAGAAAATGGATGGATCATATTGATGATATGGATCAACTTCGTCAGGGGATCGGTCTCCAATCTTACGGACAAAAAGATCCATTAGTGGAATATAAGCTTTTGGGATACGACATGTTTGGTGAAATGACGCAGGGAATCACAGAAGATACTGTTCGAGCATTACTTCATGTTCGCATTGAACAGAAGGTAGAGCGTGAGGAAGTGGCAAAAGTAACAGGAACAAATAAGGATGAAAGTCTTGCGCGTGCACCGAAGAAACGTGAAGAAAAGAAAGTGTATCCGAATGACCCTTGTCCATGTGGAAGTGGCAAGAAATACAAACAATGTTGTGGAAGAAAATAAGAAAAAGAAGGTGAAAATGTGGTTGAATTGGATCAGTTCAAAAGTGTTTTGAACGCTTACGAGGAACCATTGAAAGAATTGAGGGATTCACTTTGACTTAGCAGGGAAGTCAAAGCGGTTGGAAGAATTAGAACGCAAAATTGAGGAGCCCGGATTTTGGGACAATGCAGATGAATCGCAGCATGTCATGAAAGAATTAAAAGGTTTAAAGGACCTGATTGAAAAGGCAGACAAATTATCGGTACAGTATGAAGAGATAGGTTTGCTGATTGAAATGGCATACGAAGAAAACGAAGAGAGTATGATTCAGGATATCGAAGAAGAATTGCAAGGCTTTGAGACAGTGTTTGAAGATATGAGAATTCAAACCCTTCTTTCCGGTGAGTATGATAAAGATAATGCAATTGTCACATTGCATGCAGGAGCGGGTGGAACGGAATCTTGTGATTGGGCGAGTATGCTATACCGTATGTACAATCGGTGGGCAGAACGAAAAGGATTTTCCGTAGAAGTATTGGATTTTTGGGATGGGGATGTAGCAGGGATTAAAGCAGTTACATTTCAGGTAAATGGTGAAAATGCCTACGGGTATTTAAAAGCAGAGAAGGGCGTTCACCGTTTGGTTCGAATTTCACCATTTAATGCGGCTGGAAAGCGACAAACTTCTTTTGCATCCTGCGATGTGGTGCCGGATATTGAAGACGAGATTGATATTGAGATTAACGAGGATGATTTGCGGATTGACACTTACCGTGCCAGTGGAGCAGGTGGTCAGCATATTAACAAAACATCTTCGGCTGTTCGTATTACACATCTACCGACGGGGATTGTGGTACAATGCCAAAACGAGCGTTCTCAACATAATAATAAGGATAAAGCAATGCAGATGTTAAAAGCGAAATTGTATTTGCTGAAAGAGCAAGAACAAGCAGACAAGGTGTCTGATATTCGAGGTGAAGTCAAAGAAATAGGCTGGGGTAATCAGATACGTTCTTACGTCATGCAACCGTATACATTGGTGAAAGACCATCGGACGAATGCGGAGATAGGGAATGTGACCAGTGTACTGGACGGCAATATTGATTTGTTTATAAATGCATATCTAAAGGAACTGAAATAGGGAGGAAACAATATGATAAAGATAGCAGTTTTGGGATACGGAACGGTGGGATCCGGAGTGGTGGAAGTAATACACACCAACCAAGAAGTGATTAATCAACGAGTTGGTGAAGAATTGGATATTAAATATATTTTGGACTTGAGAGAATTCCCAGGCTCGCCGGTAGAACATTTAATCGTGCATGATTTTGAGCAAATTGTGGATGACGAAGAAGTGAAGATTGTAGTGGAAGTAATGGGTGGCATTGAGCCGGCTTATACATTTGTGAAGCGAAGCTTGCTTGCAGGAAAGAGTGTGGCTACCTCTAATAAAGCATTGGTTGCTAAACATGGCGCAGAACTATTGGCAATTGCGAAAGAAAAGAATTTAAATTTCCTATATGAGGCAAGTGTCGGTGGAGGAATTCCAATTATTCGCCCGTTGGCAACTTCGCTTACAGGAGATATTATTGATGAAATTACAGGTATTTTGAATGGTACAACGAACTATATGATGAGCAAGATGTATCATGAGGATGCTGATTATGATGCGGTGCTGAAAGAAGCACAAGCAATGGGATATGCGGAACGGGATCCAAGTGCAGATGTGGAAGGACATGATGCATGTAGAAAAATAGCGATTCTTTCCTCAATTATTTCCGGGAAATTAGTAGATTTTGAAGATATATATACCGAAGGAATTACAAAAATCACCTTGGATGATATTCAATATGCAAAAGCAATGAATATGAAGATAAAATTGTTGGCTTCTTGCAAACGTGATGGAGATAAACTTTGTGCGATTGTGGCACCCCATTTGGTTTCAAAGGAACATCCACTTTACAATATAGAGGATGTGTTCAATGCGATTTTTGTAAAAGGAAACATGTTAGGAGATTCCATGTTCTACGGAAGCGGAGCAGGTAAGCTGCCGACTGCCAGTGCGGTAGTGGGAGATATCGTAGAAGCAGCCAAAAATCCGGGGCATTCTGTGATGGCAACGTGGGATGCAGATAAATTAGAATTAGAGGACAAATCTGATACCACCAAGAAATTCTTTGTCCGTATGAAAGGCGCAGTATCCGAGTGGAAGGAACAACTGCAAGAAGTTTTCGGAAGAATTGACATTGTGGTTTTAGATAATAAACATGACGAATTTGCATTTGTAACAGAGATTATGAGTGAAGGCAGTTATTTTGCAGCAGCAAAAGCGTTTCCGCAAATTTGCCAGATGATTCGTGTGAAATAAAAACTTGAAGGACGTGATACTTTGAAATACATAATTGTACTGGGTGATGGTATGGCTGACGAACCCATTGCGGCACTGGACGGAAAAACGCCATTAGAAGTGGCGAAAAAATCTGGTATAGATGCGTTGGCACAGTCGGGAGAAATCGGCTTGGCTTACATGGTTCCGAAAGGAATGTCACCAGGGAGTGATACGGCCAATTTGTCTGTGATGGGATATGACCCGAAGATATATTATACAGGTCGTTCGCCGTTGGAGGCATTGAGTATCGGAGTTGACATGAAAGCTACAGATGTATCGCTTCGTTGTAATATCGTGACCCTGTCAGAGGAAGAGAAGAATTATGAAGACAAAACAATTATTGACCATAGTTCTGGAGAAATCTCGACAGAAGATGCAGCAGTTCTATTAGAAGCGTTAAAAGTAGGATTGGCCAGAGAGGGTTATGAATTTTACGTAGGCACAAGTTATCGCCATCTGTTGGTTTGGAAAGAAGGAAAGGTAGTAGAACTGACTCCGCCTCATGATATTTTGACTCGCAGAATCGGCGAATATCTTCCAAAGGATGAAGTGCTTCGTGATATGATGAAAAAAAGTTACGATATACTCGTAAATCATCCATTAAACATTGAGAGGAAGAAGCAAGGATTGAATCCTGCAAATTCGGCGTGGTTCTGGGGTGCTGGTACGAAGCCAGCATTACAATCGTTTGAAGAAAAAACAGGCAAAAAAGGTGTGATGATTTCAGCGGTAGACCTTCTGAAAGGGATTGCAGTTGGAAGCGGTATGGATAATATCGAAGTGGAAGGTGCCAATGGAGGATTGCATACAAATTATAAAGGCAAGATGCAAGCTGCAGTAGACGCACTTTTACACAAGGATTATGATTTCGCATATATTCATGTGGAGGCACCGGATGAAATGGGTCATCAAGGATTGCTTTCAGAAAAAATACAAGCAATAGAAAATATTGACTGTTATGTAGTACAGCCGCTGATTGCAGCGTTGAATCAATCCGGAGAAGCGTATCGGATGCTGATTTTGCCTGACCATCCGACACCAATTCGGGTGCGCACACATACCAATGAGCCGATACCATATTTGCTGTATGATAGCACAAAAGAAATGGGTAAGCATCAAATGTACAGTGAGCAAGAAGGAAAAGAAAGCGGTATTTTGAGAGAAGATGGCTATCGTTTAATAGAGCACTTGTTAGAAGAATAAAGAGAACGAAAAAGAGCGGAGTTCTAGATGAACTTCCGCTCTTTCTGCTATTTACAATTGCATTTATCAGACATATCAAATGCAGGGTTAATGGCATAGAAGTTTTTGCTATCCAAGATATCTTGAACGATGCGAAGACTTTCACCGAATCTTTGATAGTGTACAATTTCGCGTTCACGAAGGAAGCGAATCGGGTCACAGATTTCAGGGTCGTTAATAAGGCGAAGTATGTTGTCATAGGTAGTGCGCGCCTTTTGCTCGGCGGCCATATCCTCGTGGAGATCTGTGATAGGATCCCCTTTTGATTGGAAATAGGTGGCGGTAAAAGGAACACCACCGGCTGCTTGCGGCCAAAGGCCTAATGTGTGGTCCACATAGTATTTATCAAAGCCGGATTTTTGAATTTCTTCCATAGATAAATCTTTTGTCAATTGATAAATTATGGCACTTATGATTTCCATATGTGCAAGTTCTTCAGTACCGATATCTGTAAGTATACCGGTGACTTCTTTGTAAGGCATGGTATAGCGTTGTGACAAATATCTCATAGATGCTGCGAGTTCTCCGTCGGGTCCACCGAATTGACTGATGATTACTTGGGCCAGCTTTGCATTTGTCTGTGTGATTTTTACAGGGTATTGCAAACGTTTTTCATAAATCCACATAAACTAACATCCTCCTTCCTGCCATGGCCAAGGCTCATTGATCCAATTCCATCTATCTGTGCAAGATTCCACTGTGGTATCAACTGTAAGAGGACCATAATATTTTGCATATTCGTGCATTGCTTGATTGCGAAGTTTGCTATATTCATGGAAAAATTCAAGAGCTTTCTGGTCAGTTGGATGTGTATCTAAAAAGAGATTTACATCATTTACGGCGAAACTGACAACGTTAATCCATTGTAATAAGTCTTTCTTGCAAGGTTTGTTTGTCATCGTCTTGCTCCTCCTTTTCCCAGGAATGGCATATCCAACTCTTGGAAAATGGTTCCGCGATGGAAGCCTTTTTCTGCCTCGTATGTGTTGCACCATGTTTGCCATGGAACATATGCCATCGCAAGGGATTTGTCGTTCCATGCATCTTGTCTCACAGACGAAGCAGGCATATGCATCTGGCGATAAGTATTGTGTGGCATTGTGTTGTTTCTATAATTTTGCATACAGATTTCCTTTCTTATATTTTTCTAATTTTAGTGTATGAATTTTCTACAAAACTGTTCCTAATAGGTTGTTTTTATGGTGGATTGTCGTTATAATAAATCGTAAGGGTAATGAAAACATTGTATGATTAGGGAGTATAAATGTGGAAAAAAAGGACAATAAAGGGGTAAAAGTTCATTATTTTGACTACAGTTTATTGGCGATTGTTATTTTTTTGATGTGCTTTGGTCTGGTGATGTTGTATAGTGCAAGTTCCTATAGCGCGCAGATTGAGAATGGAAACAGCATGCATTATTTTATTCGTCAGAGTGTATTTTGTATCCTGGGTTTTGGCGGGATGCTTTTTGTTGCAAAAATTGATTATCACCGATTGGCAAAATTGGCAAAGCCGGCATATATTATATCTTTTATTGGGATGGCATTAGTTTTGACACCGCTTGGAAAAGAAGTAAACCATGCAAGAAGGTGGATTCGATTGCCGTTTGGTCAGACCATTCAACCATCCGAGTTTACGAAAATTGCGGTAATTATTTTTATTTCGTTACTACTTTGTCAGGCGAAGAAAAAGCTTCATGACAAACAGGTTGTTATGAAAATTTTTCTTTGGGGGGCGGCAGCAGCCGGCGGAGTTTATTTTTTGACAGACAATTTAAGTACTGCAGTGATTGTGTTGGGAATTGTATGTGTTTTGATTTTTGTGGCACATCCGAAGACGGCTCCGTTTTTGCTTTTTGCAGGAGGCGGAATTGTTTTAGTGGCAATCGGAGTAAAACTATTAGATGCCATGTTGGATACGAGTGAGAGCTTTCGTTTGCGAAGAATCTTGGTTTGGTTGCACCCGGAAGAATATCTACAGGACGGCGGGTACCAGGTGATGCAAGGTCTTTATGCAATTGGCTCCGGTGGTTTTTTTGGAAAAGGGCTTGGGAACAGTGCTCAGAAAATTATGATACCTGAAGCGCAGAACGACATGATTTTAGCTATCATATGCGAAGAGTTGGGTGTGTTTGGCGCACTAGTGCTTTTGACCATGTTTGGGATCTTGTTACATCGTTTATTACATATCGCACAGCATGCACCTGATATTTACGGTTCATTAATTGTGACGGGTGTATTTGCCCATATTGCTTTGCAGGTTATTTTAAATGTGGCGGTTGTTTTGAATGTAATCCCAACAACAGGAATTACGTTGCCGTTTGTTAGTTATGGGGGAACATCCACCATTTTTCTGATGGTTGAAATGGGTCTTGCATTAAGCGTGTCAAATAGAATAGAGTTTGACGAAACAAAAGAAGCATGATATAATGTTACCATTATAGTAATGGAGGACTAGTTCAAATGAGTCAAGAAAAAGTT
>CAMFVG010000054.1 GCA_945992055.1 uncultured Clostridia bacterium
AGAAAAGCCCAATCAGAAAGAACAGGTTAAATTCAAAACGGAAGATATTCGCAAATATTTCCCCAAAAGTTATACAAGCCTTGATATGCAAAAGACAATTATTAGCCTGCTTGAAAAATGGCAGAGGCAGAGAGAAAGGAACAGAGGTGGTGAAAGATGATGAGTAACATAAATTCAAATACAATATCCGTATTCGCTCCGTATTATGAAACGGACAATATGCCTTTTGTTATGAAAATCGGCGGGACAAAATACGAAGTCTCTACTCATTTCAACACAAAAGGCAAAGAGACGGTATTGCAGCAATTCAAAGATTTACTGCTTGAACTTGATTTGGTTTAACACCACACATTCGACATGGTGGGTATTGCAAGTGTATAATTTGTTTACCTTGCAATGCCCGCCTGTCACGGAAAGGAGAAAAATATATGACAGCAAACAAAAATACAAAAGGGCAAGAAAATGAAAAAATCACCGCCTTGTATTGTCGTCTGTCACAGGACGATAATGTGGACGGTGAGAGCAATTCAATATCCAATCAAAAAGAAATCCTATTGGATTACGCAAAGAAAAACGGATATTTGCACCCGCAGTTTTTTGTTGACGACGGCATAAGCGGTACAACCTTTAACCGCCCCGGTTTTCAGGAAATGCAAAGGTTAATCGAAGAAGGAAAGGTTTCAACCGTAATAGTTAAAGACCTATCCCGTTTTGGAAGAGAGCATTTGCTTTGTGGGCACTATACCGAAATTGTTTATCCGACGCTCGGAGTGAATTTCATTGCATTACAGGAAAATGTTGATACCGACAAAGGTATCGGAACGGAAATGATGCCTTTTCACAACATCTTCAACGAATGGTATGCCGCACAGACTTCAAAGAAGATACGAGCCGTAAACGAAATGAAAGCCGCAAAGGGCAAAAGGGTTTCATCATCGGTAGCATACGGCTACAAGAAAATCGAAGGTGACAAAGAACAATGGTATATTGACGAGCCTGCGGCGGAAGTTGTGCGAAAAATTTTTGAACTGTGTCTTTCGGGTAAAGGCCCATCACAAATAGCAAGCCAGTTGGAAAGAGAAAAGATTTTAACGCCGACTGCGTATTACTATTCCGTGGGAAGAAATGCCTGTAACCCCATGCCGGTTAATATTTATCGGTGGAGCACCGAAACCATTATCAATATTCTTGATAACCGACAATACACCGGTTGTACGGTAAACGGCAAATCCACCACCATAAGCTACAAGGTACATAAGGTGGTGGAAAAGTCAAAAGAAGAATATCAGATTATTCCGAACACACAGGAAGCAATCATTAGCGAAAACACTTGGCTCAGAGTACAGGAGCTGAGAAAGAACAAACGCAGAAACACCGCAACGGGAAGAAAGAGTTTGTTTTCGGGTTTGGTTTACTGTGCGGACTGCGGTTCAAAGTTACACTTTTGTGCTTCCAAAAGCTTAAAGAAAAATCAAGAGTTTTTTCGCTGTGCCAACTACAAAGACGGCAGAGGCTCCTGTACTATTCACTACATCCGCGATGTTGTACTTGAACAAATAGTAACGGAAGCGATAAGGGAACTGTCCGACTTTATTCGCAGTTACAACAGTGTGTTTGTTTATCTGCTTGCTCAAAAGAAAGGCAAAAGCAATCTTAACGGGGAGAAACTTCTCAAATCAACCATAGCGAGCAGCAAAAAGAGAATTTCGGATTTGGACAAGTTGTTTTCAAGAATTTACGAAGATAACATTATCGGCAAATTATCGGACGAGCGTTACAGCCGTATGGCTAACGAATACGAATCCGAGCAAAAAGAACTTGTCATAAAGGTAGCCGAATGCGAAAAGCAGTTGGTTGAATTACAAAAACAGACTGTTGATATGAAGATGCTTTATCAGGGACTAAGCGAATTTACCGAGATGAAAGAACTGACGCCGTTAGTTGTGAACAAACTCATAGAGCGCATTGAAATCCACAACAACGAGAAGAAACACTCACACAACAATGTAAAGGTGGACATCTACTTTACCGCTATCGGCTTGTTTGACATACCCACAGAACAAGAGCTGTTAAAAGCGGTTGAAGAACTCAAAAGTCGCAAACAGATAACGGGAAAATCCGCATAAAAGAAAGGGTGTAACCCCATATTACTGAGGTTACACCGTCATTTCTAAAATACTTCCTTATTAACCCGGGGCGAAATCATCTCGTTTTTTATTCCTATTAGCAGCAAAATAAGTTGTAACCCAAGAGCAGGCAAATCATTATGATTAGCACCTCAACAAAAGTATTTGGCAAAAACATCGCTATCATCATACCTACTGCAATAAAAAATACTGCAAAACCGGCGACTCGTTTCATATTCTGCTCCGGAGTTCTTTGTTAGTATATTATATGCCAACTCCTTGTCCATATTGCTACTCTGCTTGGTCCAACATTTCGTCAATATCTTTTTCCGTTACTTTATTATCTTTCTTTTCGAAGATGCGATCGACAGCATCCGGAATTAAATCTAATAGTTTTGTAATCGTATCCTGATTCTTAATGTTTACCAATTTTGTTCTGCCGTTTTGAATTACTAAAACTGCGCTTGGTGTAATTTTACCACCCAGTCCACCTGCACCTTTTTCCTTGGCACCTTCATTAAATGCTCCCGCACCAACCGCAAAAGAAACATCAACCAATGGTAAAAGAATCGTATCCCCAATATGAATGGCATCTCCTACTACTGTTTTAGATGAAACAACGTTGTCCATCCCGTTAAAAAGAGCTGCTACTGTTGAATTAAATTTGTTTTCTGCCATATTTGATTTCCTCCTAATACTATGACTTGATTTTCTTTAAATTCTCATATGTCTGTTTTATATTACGATCAAAATACCAGTACCAAACAAGGCGTAAAAAGTGCAATGCTCTGATATGACCTTTAAGGTACAAATCTCCTTCCAAAATCTTTTGATCAAATTTCGGATAAATCTCAATGCCTTTTGCACAAAACGGAAATAACACACTTAATATTGCCAGAACTTGTCCTGTGTGATACGGATCCTCGAATCCGTACTTCACATAGCCTCTCCATTTACGTGGTCTGATATGTTTTGCAAAAATAAGGACTTCTCTCTTGAGCTTTTGGAATGCCGCCAAATGCATTTCAGTTTCAAGAAATTCCTTCCACTTGCCTTTTATCTCCCATAACGCTTTTATTTTATCACATATTTTCCCAATTGTACAACGAATCTTCTGAAGCAATGTTGTTTTCTTGCCCTCATGGTTTTTTTCAGTTTTAGACTTCTGCTTCGAAGTTTTCGTCGTTTTTGTTTTTTTCTTCTCCTGCATCTGTTTTGGGCTCTGGTCTTTCGGCTTTCTCCTAAGCTTTATGCCCAATACACGAAACGTCACTTCCCACTTCTGCCCTTCATATTCAGAAACAAGTGTAAGGGCACGAAAAAGCCACGATGCTTTTAAACAAAAGGTCAAACTCTTTATATCACCATCTGCTTTCCCTTCCACTCGATACACTGCCGGAATAAATAGTACCATGCCTAACGCTAAAATTACTATTCCTAATATGAGAAGTAATATTATACCTATTATTTTTAAAATCAAAAGTAGTATATGTAACATTTTGACACCTATACATTTCCTTCTTCAAACTCTTTTTGATTTTGCAAAATATAATTTCTTATATCCGTTCCTTTAGTCTCATCATACACTTCCCGTGTAATCTTTTCAACCAAATTCAAAGCTTCATGATAGCCACTGGCCAGGCCCACGATGAACAAATCTTCTTTTGAAACTGCCTTTTGGAGCAAAAGGGCAGAATTATAAATTTCCAAATGATTCATTTCATTCCTTGGCAATACTATTAAATAAAGTTCCAACTGCCATTTGTCATGTTCTAGTTTTCGAATTATGGTTTCTTTGTTTGGGGTAATCTTCTTATCCATATAAAGATTAAAATAATATTTCATGAATTCCACCCATGCTTTCTAATAGTACGCATCCAATACCTTTTTGGCCACAGAAACAGCACTCATTCCCGAATTGTCAGCACTCTCTACTACAACGCTAATCGCAATGTCCGGATTGTCAACATTTGTAAATCCCATAAACCAAGAGTGGGATTTTTCTTTATCACTACTATATTCCGCTGTTCCTGTTTTTCCTGCAACAGAATAACTATCATTTCTTAAAGCGGTTGCCGTTCCGGACTCTACAACTGCTTGCATATACGCTTTCAGTTGAGATGCTTCTGCAGATGTCATCAACGTTGCATATTTTTCCGGCATATTCTTTTCTACCGGAATCTGTGTATAACTCTCAATTTTCTCCACCAGATATGGTTGCATCAATATTCCGCCATTTCCAATTGCCGCCGCAATCAGGGCCATATGATACGGGCTCACCTGAGTCTTTCCCTGCCCAATAGCCGTCATCATAATTTCGGATGCAGGTGCATCCTTTTGCAGTTGAAATTTACTTTGTGTATATGGCAATACACTTGGTAATTTCGAATTAAACAGCAAATCCTCCGCCGTATTTTTATACTTTATAAAATTCAAATTTAATCCGATATCCGAATATGATGCATTGCAAGAATTTGCAAAGGAAGTCACTAAATCTTCTTCACCATGCACACGATTTCTTGCACAATGAATGGTTGTGCCCTCATAATGAATTTCCCCGGTGCATTCATAATGATAGTTCCCATAATTTGTATTTTGCCTGATGTATGCCAAGGTTGTGACCAGTTTGAATACCGACCCCGGAGCATACGCTCCTTGTGTTGCACGATTCAAAAGAACACTCTCTTCACTTGTAGAAAGTGTATCCCAATTTTCCATAACAAGATTTGGATCAAAATCCGGTTTTGAAACCATTGCAAGAATTTTTCCTGTTGTCACTTCCATAACAACAACTGCACCTTTATAATTTCCCAGCGCGTTATACGCTGCTTTTTGCACATTGGTATCGAGTGTTGTGGTAATATCGTCTCCCACATTCTTCTCTTCTTTGAATTCTCGAATAATCTGCTCTAGGAAAAATGCATTCGAAGTTAATAAGTTGAAATTTCCCGCGGATTCTAACCCTGATTTTCCATGAGAATCAAATCCCACAACATGAGCATATAAATCCCCATACGGGTACACACGAGTTTCCGTTCCATCTGTCGCAACTTCTGTTTTTGCCAAAACATTTCCGTCTTTATCTAAGATCTTTCCTCGAACCACCCGGTCTGCCATAGAATCCAGCCGGACATTATAAGGACTATTGATAATATCTTTGCTGCGAAAAGTATTAAAATACACCAAATACCCCATCATAACAAGGAATATTCCCACAAAAAAATACGTGACCCTAACGAATTCTCGATTTTCTATTTTCTTCTTCTTTTTTTCTTCTTGTACCCTGCGTTTTTCTGTTGCGGGCACTTTCTTGCATCGTTCTTCCGGCTCCAGTTCTAACGTTATGATGTCTATTTCGTTGTCCGGACGTTTCCTTCGCCTGCGCTTGACGTCTTTTTCTCTCAAGATTTTCTTCCTCTTCTTCTTTCAAAATATACAATGCCTGGATAATTCCAAACATAATTAAAGTACTTAAAACAGAACTTCCTCCGTAGCTGACTAACGGTAAGGTGACACCTGTGGACGGAATAAACTTTGTCACGCCTCCAATGGTTAAGAATGTTTGGAAAATATAACAAGTTCCAAGTCCCAAAGCCACTAATTTAAAAAAACGATTCCGCAACTGCATTGCAATATTTAAAAACATAATATAACAGCTGATGCAGATTAAAATCATACACAAGGCAAAAAACAGCCCCATCTCTTCTGCGATAGCCGAAAAAATAAAATCTTCATCTGCTACAGGAATTGCATCCGCTTTCCCTTGGAAAAGTCCGGTACCGAGCCAGCTTCCTGTTCCGATCGCAAACAAGGACTGCGCAACCTGATATCCACCTCTATCATATACTGCAAACGGATCTTGCCATGCCAACACACGTACTCGCACATGACTAAACAAATGATAAGCCACAATCGATGCCACGCCACCTGCCCCTAGACCTGCAATCGCATAGAAAGGTTTTCGGGTAGCTACATATAGCATAACCAGATATACCACAAAAATAATCAACGCCGCACCCAGATCTTTAGAAACCACCAAAATCAAAACATGAAACGCTGCTACAATCGTTGTAACAACAACATTTCGAAATTGTACCGATTGATAAAAACTTGCCGCTGTAAAAAAGACAAACACAATCTTAACAAATTCTGATGGTTGAATTCCGATTCCTGCGATTGAAAAGCCGAGTTTTGCTCCCCCAGATACTTGTCCAACAAGAACAACTGCCGCTAGTGCAGCGATTCCAATCATGGCATACAATGCTCGATAATCGGAAAGGCGTCGCATCTTCCTAATCAAAACAGGTATGAGCAAACTAATCACCATGGTTCCTGCCACAATAATGCTCTGTTTCACTGCTTTGTT
This sequence comes from uncultured Clostridia bacterium, assembly GCA_945992055.1. Lineage (GTDB taxonomy): Bacteria > Bacillota > Clostridia > Lachnospirales > Lachnospiraceae > Faecalimonas. Next base: position 6,493 of record CAMFVG010000054.1, read on the forward strand.
ATAGGACAAACGTGTGATCATAATAAAACCAATGGACAAAAGCATACACATATTATTGATAATTAAACGTGAAGCTTTTGGATATAATGCGGTATAAATTCCTATAATCGCAATGAGCATTACAAATTGCGCAAGGTAAAAGAACAATATTTTGTTTTCCCCGGTTTTAAAGTACATTCCTGCAAATGCCATGAAATGAATGCAAAACATAATTATATTTTGATTTCTTAAAATCCTTTTTTTTGCATTGCCGTCTTCATATGCAAACACAACAAAACATTGATATGTGTATATGGCAATCAAAAAAATCATCATGTACTTTGCACAGCCCACTATAATATTCGCCAATTTCCCACCTACTTAATTCCTCTTTTAAAATGTCCTCGTGTGAATTCCATATCAGGCTCACACCTGTCTGTACCATGACAAAAAACCTCTTCATAAAAACGGATCATGTTTTTTGTAGTTTCTTTATCTTCTATGGTAAAATGCATCCGCAGCGCTCTTGGTTGTAAATCTAAAATCTCCTTTTTTTGACCTGTCAAGACCGTCGGTGCTGTATTATAAATGATATTGTAACAATAATCACATAAATTTTTTACCGCAAACTCTTTTCGATATCGATCTTTCAGCACATTCAAACCTTTCTGACAGTCACAACCTTTCGTTGTTTTCTTCAGACATTGTGCTGAAATCATCATTGGATAATATCCATAAACAATCAATTCACTAAATTCTGCCCCCACATCTGCCAACTCTCTATCATTCAATTCCAATGGCATCGTCGTTGATTCAATGTTTTGCTCTTTCCAAAATGCTTTTGCAGATTGGTTAAACTGATATAAGTTATAATCTGTTACAATATTTTTTGTATATTGATGCACACGTAAAAATTCTAAACTTTCATAATTACGTATTAGCACACCATCCCAATCAGCACCAAATAGGAACTCGTAGTTGTTCTCATATAGTTCAACCGTCTTGCTTCGGAAAACATGTGGCATTCCAAAATATATTTCTTTCCCCTTCCGATGCGTATGCTCAATCAGTGCGAGAATATCTGAATTCTTCCAAACATGGCTTACTGCGTTACAGTCGATGTAGATACGCTTTACCATTTCACTATCGACTACCATTTCCCACTGTTCCATCTGCTCAACATAAGTATAAAGCGGAATATGCTCTCGTTCAATCCCTAAAGGCTTCTCTTCACAAAGAACTTTTGGTGTGCCGACTCGGCGATATCTGGATAATATAGCCTCTTCTAATGTTTCAATGCCTCTTCTCCGAAGTTCATTCAAACTCTGCATTGGAACAAAAAGATTGTTTTGCATTTCAATTTGTAAGTGTTCAAATTCAAAAGCTGTATTCCCTGTTTTTGTCATTTGCTTATAAATGCGTTCTTTTGCAATCGGTTGATTCAGTGCCTGCTGTGCACATTCTCCGATTACCTCTATCTTTATGTCTTGACAGGACAATACAAGCTTTGCCGGACGTTCCGTTGAAAGGAACAATTCCCCATTCATCTTCTCTTTTATTATTTTATCAACTATCTCTTCTCTAACTTCAGCAAGTAACCTTTCATTCCTCGTTCGATTGAGAATCTCCCCCAGTCGAAGATTCTGTGGCTTATGCGTAATAAACCGAACCGTTTGTCCCACATTAAAATCATCCGCAAGGGTATAGTTTTCATTATGGTTTGGAAGTTCAATGACGTCTCCCTTGTGCATGTCTACAAGGGCCTTGGTCGTGATGTTTTTTTCTTTTTGCTCCATCACCTTAAGTGCCGGTACTCCTGCATGATTCGGTCGTTTTAGGGACAGCATGTCCCTTCCATTCTTGTTGTAATAATAGCCACCATGTGAGCCACCGCGGTTATAAATGTCCAAAAGCATTTCTCGGTCTCTGCTTTCCACAGAATACCCTTGTTTCCCGGATTTCAAATACAAATCCAAATATTTGCGATACATGGCCGTAACAAGACCTACATACTCCGGCTTTTTCATACGTCCTTCTATTTTAAAGGAACAAATCCCTGCTTCCACAAGTTCCGGAATGTATTCTAACGTACACATATCCTTCAGGCTCATCACATACTGCGTTTCCTTATGACCATTTACCTGATATGGCAATCGACATGGTTGTGCACACTGTCCACGGTTTCCACTTCTTCCTCCTAGCATACTGCTATAAAGGCATTGACCCGAATAGCAATAGCACAACGCCCCATGCACAAAACTTTCTATTTCTAAATTTGTCTGTTCTGCAATCTCTCTGATTTCTTCCAACTGCATTTCACGCGCCGTAACAATCCGCTCCACGCCCAATTTTTCCATAAACTTGGCGCCCAACACATTGGTGATTGTCATCTGCGTGCTGGCATGTATCGGCAAATCAGGGAATTGCTCTTTTATCCTTGCAAGTACTCCCACATCCTGTACGATAACGGCGTCTATTCCTTGCTTATAGTACGGCAACAGATACTCATACAATTTATTTGCACATTCCTGTTCCTTCAGTAGGGTATTCACGGTAAGATATATTTTTTTTCCGTGTAAATGCACATAATCAATTGCTTCAAGCATCATATCTTCTTCTAGATTGTCTGCATATGCTCTGGCACCAAAACGAGTTCCGCCTATATAAACCGCATCTGCTCCAGCTGCTATTGCAGCTTTTAAGCTCTCATAAGAGCCCGCCGGTGAGAGTATTTCTATCCGTCTATCCATTCTGTTTATATCCTCATCCAATAATTAACAAAATAGAATCCCGCATGCGAGATTCTATTTCACTTGACTTTTCATTTCTGTTTCTAATTTCACAATCTGCATCTGCAACTGCTGACTTTCCTCTTTTAATCGTTCAATCTCCTGTTCCAGATTCTCACAACGGATTTGTGTTGAAATCAATTCATGTTTCAATTCATACATTTCTTTGTCTTTTTGTTGAATATCATTCTCTAAAACAGCACCTTGGCGCTTTGCCTTAAAATAATCATCTGCAATATTAAGGGCTAGCAATGTATTTCTTGTCTCTGCTGTCTGTCTGTTGTAACCATCTATGCTTGCACAATCTGCAATCTTATGATTGAGATATGTAGAAACTTTCTGCAAATAATCTTCACTTTCAAATCCACTCAACGTGAAAACTTTTCCACCAATCAGTACTTCTGTACAATTTCTTGAAGTTGCCATGGAAACCTCCTTACACCTGTTCCTAATTCCATTACATTATAAACCATTTATTTAAAAAAACCAACTCTTTTATTGATTTTGGTAAGGAATTCCCAAATGCAAGTAAGCACGTTCCAAAACAACCCGCCCTTTCGGCGTTCTCTGAATGAATCCATTTTTTAAAAGGTACGGTTCATAGACATCTTCAATAGTTCCCGCATCTTCCCCGACCGATGCCGAAAGCGTGTCCAGTCCTACCGGCCCACCTTGAAATTTTTCAATAATCGTAAGCAAAATATTACGGTCATTATGATCCAATCCATATTTGTCCACATCCAACAAATCCAGTGCATAGTTGGCAACCGCTTCCGTAATCACACCATCGTATTTCACTTGTGCAAAATCACGCACTCGTTTTAACAAGCGATTTGCAAGACGTGGAGTCCCCCTAGATCTTTTCGCCATCTCCATCGCTCCATTTGGCTCGATTTCTACATTCAAAACTCCTGCAGAACGCATAATAATCGTCTGCAATTCCGTTTCTGTATAATACTCCATTCGGTGAACTACACCAAAGCGATCCCTGAGAGGTGCGGTAAGCATTCCTGCTCTTGTTGTAGCGCCAACCAAAGTAAATTTCGGCAATTCCAATCGAATAGAACGTGCATTGGCACCCTTTCCAATCATAATATCAATAGCATAATCCTCCATAGCCGGATAGAGAACTTCTTCCACTTGACGGTTGAGCCTGTGTATCTCATCCACGAAGAGGACATCCCCCTCCTGAAGATTATTCAAAATAGCCGCCATCTCCCCCGGTTTCTCAATCGCAGGTCCGGATGTAATCTTTAAATTCACGCCCATTTCATTTGCAATAATTCCGGCCAACGTGGTTTTTCCAAGTCCCGGAGGCCCGTAAAACAACACATGGTCTAAAGACTCTTTTCTTGCCTTTGCTGCCTCAATATAGATTTTCAAAGTCTCCTTCGCTTTCTCTTGTCCAATGTAATCCTCCAGTAATTGGGGGCGCAAATGATTCTCTATTTTTAAATCTTCCTCTAAATTTTCTGTAGTAATAATCCTTTTTTTCATGTTATCTCCTACCTACATTAAAACATAATGTGTTTCAAAGCCTCTTTGAGCAAATCTTCCACTGTAGTGTTTTCATTAACCGTAACTTTCTTTACTGCTTTCATAGATTCAGCATTTCCATAACCAAGTGCAACCAATGCCTGAATTGCTTCCGTCTGCATTTCATTTATTCCGGTTGATATATGACTGCTTTCTTGGGAGTCATCCACTTTATTTAAAACGTCTTCGATATTTAGCTTGTCTTTTAATTCTATAATCAATTTCTCTGCTGTCTTTTTTCCAATACCAGGAGCAGACGCAATGGTTTTCGCATCATTCGCCATCACAGCGAATCGCAATTCGTCCGGAGATAATTGTGATAAGATATTGAGTCCTCCCTTTGGACCAATTCCACTGACACCAATCAACAGCTTGAATACTTTCAAGTCATCCCGTGTCAAAAATCCAAACAACTGCATGGCATCCTCTCGCACATTCAAATATGTATGAAGTCTCACTTCTTCTCCGACAGCCGGCAACATGCCCATCGTGTGTGCAGATATATAAACTCCATATCCCACACCTTGTACATCTACAATCACTTTGTCTTCTTCCACTGCGACCAATTCGCCTCTTACATAAGAAATCATAATTCCTCCATTAAATTTTGTGTAATCGTTTTAACATTTCTCCTGCTATAAACCCAATCAAAATACCGGTGAGTGTTCCTGAAACAAAGAGCACAGGGAAATAATAAATTACACCGAAAGTTTCCAACACAAAACCTGCCACAACGAGTTGTCCTATGTTATGCAGTACTCCACCCACCATACTAATTCCTACAATGCTAAATTTATCTATATTTTTCAAGAGCCACATTCCCGTAAGACTTACAAGTCCTCCTGCCAGACTATATAATATGCTAAACATACTGCCAAACAAAAAACCTGCAAGCAAGATTCGCACAACGGTAAGAATATAAGCTTCTTTGGTTCCCATCTTAAAGAGCACTAATAGGACAATCAGATTCGCCAGTCCCAATTTAATCCCTGGAATCCCCAAATGAATGGGTATCAGCGTTTCTACATAACTAAAAATAAGAGCCAATGCCGTAAACACTCCAAAATACGCTACTTTCGTTTTCAATTCAGCCTCCTAATTTGCCAATGCATCATGCACGGCATTCTCTCCACCCACAATCTCTACTACCACTTTATTTGGTAGGCAAACAATGGTCTCAAGATTCTTGGAAATGATTTTATGTTTCACACAGATTTGATCCGGGCAATCCGCTTCTATCATGTCTACACATTCATCCTGAATCAATATGATATTTGAATCGTGAATCACTATTTCTTTATCTTCTTTCAACGAATATGTTCCAAAAACTTCTCCATCCACAGAAACTCGAACCATGCCTGCTTCCCGATTTCCTAATTTTGCATATAGTAAATACCCAGTCGCTGCAATAAGCAGTAGAAATGCAAACAAAATAAAATCATTTTTTCTCATAATAAAACCCTCTTTTGTTATTTTAGCACACCAGTCTTTTATATGCAACCATATGTTCGATTTTTCGAAAGCTTGTTTTTTTTAATTCGGAACTGTGCTATACTTAACACACGAAAATTTGGAGGTTTGGTATGAAACACTTACATCCTATCTTTTTACTTTTGATGATACTATTGGTATCCGGCTGTAGTTCTGCTTCAAAAGAACCCATTCACAAGACCGGATTTTATTTTGACACGATTATTACAATTACTATTTATGATAAAAAAGACAACTCCTTATTAGAGGATTGTTTTGCTTTCTGTGATAAAATGGAAAAGCAAATCAGTCGAACGATTCCCGAAAGTGATATTTCTCGCATCAACAACGCAGGCGGTTCTCCCACTGAAGTATCGGCTACAACCATTGAGTTGTTAGAACAAGCCATCTCTTATAGCGAACTCACAAACGGTGCCTTTGATGTAACGATTGCGCCTTTGAGTAAATTGTGGGATTTTAAGAATAACCCTGGGAACGTTCCTACAGAAGCAGAAATTTCAGAAGCTCTTTCCCATGTGAATTACAAAAACATAATTATTGAGAAAAATACAGTAACCTTAAAAGACTCTGAAGCCGCTATCGATTTGGGTGGAATTGCAAAAGGTTACATTGCAGATTCTTTAAAAACCTATCTGCTCAAAAACGGCGTTAATAGTGCCATTATAAATCTCGGTGGAAATATCCTAACAATCGGCACAAAACCAGATGGTTCCCCTTTTCAAATCGGTATTCAGAAGCCTTTTGATAAACAGGAGAAAACCATTACTTCTGTTTCTTCCATAGATTCCTCCGTCGTAACCTCCGGTAGTTACGAACGCTATTTTAAAGTAGATGACAATCTTTATCATCATATATTGGATACGAGGACCGGTTATCCTTGCAACAATGACTTGTTAAGTGTCACTATATTATCTGAAGACTCTGTTGTAGGGGATGCCTTAAGCACAGCATGCTTTACAATGGGTTTAGATGCAGGAATGGATTTTATAAAATCCTTAGACAATGTGGAAGCCATTTTTATCACGGAAGCATACGAAGTATTTTACTCCCAAAACACGAACTAATAAAAAAGAGTTTCTATAAAGTAAAAAGGACTGATTTCGTCACATACGAATTCAGTCCTTACTTTTTCTTCTTCCTTATCTCTATTCACTTCGAAGCGCTAGTACAGGGTCTTTCTTTGCTGCTTGTTTCGATGGAATCAAACCACCAATTAGGGTTAGTATAACGCTTAAAATCACCAAAACAATTGCGCCTTGTGTTGGCAGCACTGCATTAATATCATAATTTCCAGTCAGGCTATGAATTACATAGTTGATCGGTGGCACCAGCAATGCCGTCACGAGAATGCCTAGTAACCCGGCAAACAATCCTACGATAAATGTTTCTGCATTAAAAATAGATGAAATGTTTTTCTTGGATGCTCCGATAGCACGTAACACACCGATTTCCTTGGTTCTCTCCAATACGGAAATATAAGTGATAATACCAATCATAATGGACGATACCACCAACGAAATGCTGACAAACGCAATCAACACATAGCTCACGCTATCTACAATGGTTTTTACAGACGACATCAAAAGTCCTGTGATATCTGCATACTTGATTACCTTTTCATCATTCTCTTTTTCCATTTTGTCGTTGTATTCCTCAAGAAAATCTATAAACAATTCCTTGGACTCAAAATCACTAAAATAGAAAGAAATAGCTGTAGGTTTATTGATATCCTGGTATCCTAGTGACATCAGATTGATATCTGCATTCTTTTCCACCCCGCTTTTAGAAAGCGTTTGGAATAGTCTTACCATTTCTTCTTCTGTCATGTCAAATTTGAATGCTGATGCAATTGCGCTCGGGTCCACCTGCATGGAGCCTGCAACCTTCGCCATCAATTGCCCTGTCAATTCTCCCACTTTTGTAAGAATCGTCTTTTGCATCACCGCCTGGGTCATACCTTCTCCCATTTGCTGCATAAGTGTTGCAATCGCTTCCTGTTCTACGAATTTGCCAAGCAACGGCTCGATCATTTCACTTTTTAGAATACCAATTGGCTCCGATACATTTGGTAAAATGCAAGCCTGTAATACGCCCTTCAACAATTCGCCATACGTGGTTTGAAAGGTGTCTTTTGGAACAACATATTCTTTTTCCAAATTACTCAATTTTTGTTGCGACTGTTCTTTTGCAAGAAATGTCTGAACAACCGTTTCTATCTCACTCTGTTTGATGGTTGCAATACCTGTGACCGGATTCTTGTTTGCTTCAATATATTCGTTCAACATATTGCTTGTCAAATCAATCATCACACTTGCAAATGCTTCTTCTGCTTTTGACGTGTCTGTCGTAATGGCTGCAGAAATCTGATTCATATAGCCCTGTGTCATATCTGCAATATCTTTTTCGCTAATATTGCCACCAAATGCCGAAGCTAATTGCTCCGTATCCACGGAAATCATATCTGCAAAATCCAGTCCTGTATTTTGACTTTCATCATCAAATCGTTTGTTACTAAAAACATCCACATCTTTATTCTTCAATTGTTTCTTTACAATCTCAGATTTGGTTGCTTCTTCAATCACATAATCCGTAAGTTCTTTTGTATATGCAATCCCCTGCATCATACCACTGGATCCATTATTTCCTTTTGCACACATGATGCCTACAATCTTTAAATCCAAAGCATTATCATATACTTTCTTCATATATGCCGGATCATCTTTCATGCTTTCATAGATGCCGAAAGTTTCATTATATTTGTAAGTGTCTGTAGGATTCACCAATTTGTATTCCAACTGCATTAATTCATCATAGGTAAATTCCAATGGCTGATTCTTATTCTCTACCTTCTCTCCGGCCATGATTTTTGCAATCATATCCGTGAATTCCTTTTCCTCTCGCAGACCCAAACCATAAACCAACAAATCTGACATTCCGTTTGGTTCCGGCAGAACAAGTATCATTTCGTCATATTTTTCCGGCCATCTTCCCGCCAAAACATCATACTGCGATTCTAAAGCCTCACGATCATCAAGCATTTCATTAAAAATAGAAACACTCATCGTAGACATCATAGCAGTTGTCGCTGTATTGGCTCCCATCATGGATGACATCATAGTACTTGGATTTACTTGCACGGTTTCGTTATTACTATTCTTTGTACAAATCAAAGGTGAAACACTGTATTGGTAATCAACCAAGGATACCATTTCATTTACTTCATCCGAATTACTTTCTAAATGGCGTTTAAATGCTCTCAAATCATTCGTTCCGATTTTAGAAAACATGGTGGTAATATACTGCCTTTCTAAAACAGTATCTTTTCCCGTCGCTTTCCCTTTTTCTGAAACCATCGAAAGAAGCATGGACGTAGTATCTGCTGTTTCCGAAGTAATCGTCAACGGATAAGATGTTAACGTATCTTCCTGAATTTTATCAATATAATTTTTAAATCCGGTAGACAAGGACAAAATAAGTGCAATTCCAATAATACCAATGGAACCTGCAAATGCAGTTAAAATGGTACGTCCTTTTTTGGTAAGCAAGTTCTTAAAGCTCAAAGTTAATGCTGTCCAAACTGACATGGAGGCAATTCCAAGATTCTTATAAATCGGTGCATTCTCATCGGTCGTTTCCGGCTCAAAAGGATCTGTATCTCCAATAATCTCTCCATCACGCAGTTTTACGATACGGGTAGAATATTCCTCTGCAAGTTCCGGATTGTGTGTAACCATAATAACCAAACGGTCATTGGCCACTTTTTTAAGTAGCTCCATAACCTGCACACTGGTTTCTGTATCCAGAGCACCTGTCGGCTCATCTGCAAGTAAAATATCCGGATTATTTACCAATGCTCTGGCAATGGCAACTCTTTGCATCTGTCCTCCGGACATTTGATTTGGTTTCTTGTGCGCCTGTTCACGAAGACCTACTTCCTCCAATGCCTGAAGGGCTCTCTCTCTTCTTTCCTTCTTGGAAATTCCACCAATGGTTAGGGCTAATTCCACATTTGCCAACACACTTTGATGCGGAATCAGATTATAACTTTGGAACACAAAACCAATCGTATGATTACGATAAGAATCCCAATCATGGTCATTATACTCTACAGTAGAAACATTATTGATAATCAAATCACCACTATCATAACGGTCTAGTCCTCCTATGATATTCAATAACGTTGTCTTCCCCGAACCAGATGGTCCAAGTATGGATACAAATTCATTATCGCGCAGATTCAGGCTCACGTTGTTCAATGCATTCTGCACCAAATCACCTGTCTTATATTGCTTTGAAATATTCTTAATCTGTAACATATAATTTTGTCACCTCAAAATCTTATTTTATTCCCATGATTTCATATTATACCTCATATTTCCAAAGCAACGAATACTGTTGTGATTTTTTAATACTTTTTTCAGATTTCAAAATTTATATCCCATACTTTTTGTAGTATTTTTCTCTTTCCACCTTATCCTGTGTTACTAAAGACGCAATATCTGTCAACCCTTCTCTTAACAGATGATAAATAAGCTTTCCAAATTTATTTTCACCGAAGGCTAGACCTTCTTCTCTTCCTTCTTCTCTTCCTTCTTCTTTCCCTTCTTCTCGTATCATCTGTTCTCTTTCAAAAATTTTCATATACTCAAATGACACCTCCTTGTTTGATTTCACTTCACTGACTATCCTATGAATACTTTTAAGTGCTTCGTTTTTTGCATTTTCCTCACAACTTTTCTCCACATATTGCAAAAAATCACGCAATTCTTTTGTGGGGTGACCTTCTGTGCCATTGGTATATAAGAACAATGTTTTCGCGCCATCGTAATAAGGCATCATAGGAATTTCCCTACATGAATTTTCAATTGTATATACCATATGATTGTAGCCAAAGGGATCCACAGACATAATCATAATAACAATGACGTTTTTGAGCGAACGGTAATCTTCCCCACTTTTTAATGCACCTGCATCTATTTTGGAATGATAAAATCGCACTCTTTTAGGTATATTGACAAGTGCTTCCTTTTTTGTGTCTTTCTCCATCTCCACATCATAAATTGTGGCATTTTCAAACATCTCATCTACATCACCCTCTTCTAAATACACATCCAATCTAGCTCCATGGCACGCGATGTCACTTCCATAGTAAACTTTCTGTGGTACTACTTTCAGTTTTCCAACATCTTTTCCTAAAACAATCCTTAATAACTCTTTCCCAAACTTCTCACCAAATTCAGGATGACTTACCACCTTGTTAAATAAAAAATCATCTAATAAATTTAACTCTTTTAATTCTCTTTGCATACACGTACTTCCTCTCTTTCTGTTAGCAAGGCAGTCCTTCGTATGCAAAAACCCGTCTTTTTATGGCTGCCTTCACCTTGTATTTGCTTTTAAACAGGGGAATGACGGCCGAACGGCTAATGAACTTTCCCAGATTTGTAATTACATTATATTCTTTGTGCGACTATTTGTCAACGATACATAAAACAATTTTAGTTTGCAAAATACTAAACAAAAAAAACAGAAAGGAATCCTTTTTATGAAAATACTTTTAATCTGTCTATCCTATCTAATCACTTTCGGTCTCTACTGTTGCCTTCGCATCGCAGCATTGTATGACCAAGAATTAGAAAAAGAGTTATAGAATTCTACAATTCTATAACTCTCAGCTTATCTCTTTCTTTTCTTCTGAAACAACCTATATACTAACCAGAGAACGTATCCAATCGTTGCTCCAAGAGTATTATGAAACATATCATCAAACTCAAATGTTCCGCACGCAAACACCAGCTGTACCACTTCAATCGCAAGGGAAAAGGCTAATGCACTTCCCACATTCCAATAAACCTTTCGCATGACTTTTGAAACACGTGCAAACAGCCACCCCCACGGAATAAAGACAATCACGTTATATAGTATCTGAAAAAGCAGCGTCCTATTTCCTGTTTCCATAACTTCTCGGTACGACCAAAACAACTCCAACTCTACAATGGCACCACTGCCCACACTGCGATTAAACACCGTCGTCACTAAAAGAAGCATAAGATATAATGACAATAATATACCATAGACAATCTGTCTTCTAGACATTCGTCTTCTCTTTTTCATATTTTCCTTCTGTACCAAATGTGCGTAAACGGAATATACAACTAGAAATACAATACAAGCAATTCCCAAATCAAAATCAAAATACACATCCATCAATGATTTTACTTCTTCGATGCTCACAAATTATTTCCTTCCTTCTAATTCTTTCTCCAAACCATCTTGTCTACAACACCTGTGTAACTTTGGATTAATTTAACTACCTTCGATGATACATTTTCATCCTTGTAATCCGGTACCGGGATACCATAATCCGCATCCAAATTCATCTCCACTGCTGTATCCACGGCCTGAAGCAAGAACTTTTCATCGATGCCAGCCAGAACAAAACAAGCCTTATCAAGTGCTTCCGGTCTCTCTGTGGAAGTACGAATACACACTGCCGGGAACGGATGTCCTACAGATGTAAAGAAACTAGATTCTTCCGGTAAGGTACCACTATCTGAAACTACTGCAAAAGCGTTCATCTGTAAACAATTATAATCGTGGAACCCAAGCGGTTCATGTCGAATCACGCGGGAATCCAAACTAAATTTGCTATCCTCCAAACGCTTCTTCGAACGTGGATGACAGGAATATAAAATTGGCATATCGTATTTTTCTGCCATCTTATTAATTGCGTTAAATAGAGATAAGAAATTCTTTTCTGTATCAATGTTTTCCTCTCTATGTGCAGAAAGTAAAATATACTTTCCTTTTTCCAAACCTAATCTTTCATGAATGTTCGAGCCTTCAATTGCAGCCAGATTCTCATGCAGAACCTCTGCCATTGGGCTTCCTGTCACATAGGTACGTTCTTTCGGAAGTCCACAATCAGCAAGATAACGGCGTGCATGCTCCGAATAAGCTAAGTTCACATCTGAAATAATGTCTACAATACGTCTGTTTGTCTCCTCCGGCAAACATTCATCTTTACAACGATTACCTGCTTCCATATGGAAAATCGGTATATGAAGACGTTTTGCTGCAATGGCAGACAGACAACTGTTTGTATCGCCCAAAATAAGAAGTGCATCCGGTTTAATCTGATTCATGAGCTTATAGCTGCAATTGATAATGTTACCAACTGTGGCTCCCAAATCGTCACCTACTGCATCCATGTAAACTTCCGGTGCATCCAGTTTTAAATCGTCAAAAAACACGCCATTTAACGTATAATCATAATTTTGTCCTGTATGCGCCAGCACCACATCAAAATACTTTCTACATTTTTTAATCACTGCGGCAAGACGAATGATTTCCGGTCTTGTGCCTACAATAATTAACAGCTTCAACTTTCCATTCTCTTTAAAACTTACATCTGAATAATCTAATTTCATTTCCATAATATCCCTCTATTCTACAACCTCAAAAAAGGTGTCTGGTTTCTTTGGATCAAAGCTCTCATTTGCCCACATGACAGTAACTAAATCTTCTGTATCCGAAAGATTAATAATGTTGTGCGTGTATCCCGGTAGCATATGTACTGCCTCGATTTTCTCCCCACTCACTTCAAAATTCAAAACTTCATCCGTTCCGATTTTTCTTTGCTGTATCAGTCCCTTACCAGATACCACAATGAAGAATTCCCATTTGGTATGATGCCAATGCTGACCCTTTGTAATTCCCGGTTTTGAAATATTCACGCTAACCTGTCCACATGAACTTGTTTTTATTAGCTCTGTAAAACTACCTCTGTCATCCACATTCATTTTCAAAGGAAAAGAAACCTTCTCCTTTGGTAGATAAGATAAGTAGGTAGAATATAGTTTCTTCGCGAATGAATTTTCCGGAATCTCCGGAATCGTAAGATTCTGTGGTTGCTTTGCAAAAGAATAAATCAAGTCCACAATCTCGCCTAGAGTAATCTTGTGCTCGACAGGAACATAGCAATATCCATCCTCTTTTCGGTTTGCTTGTCCTTGAAGCGCTGCTACTAATTCTGCCACCACATCATCAATATAAACCAATGTCATAAGCACAGACGGATCATTCACCGTAATCGGCAAATCATTGGCAATGTTATTACAAAACGTAGCAACCGCACTGTTGTAATTCGGTCTGCACCATTTCCCAAATACATTCGGAAAACGATAGACATATACCGGTGCATCTACTTTCTTGCCGTATGCAAACAGCAAATCCTCTCCTGCCTTCTTGCTAAGCCCATAAGGATTATCGAGGGACGCCTGGATAGACGATGAAATCATGATCGGACAATTATTCTGATGTTTCTTTAATGTATCAAGCAAGGTGGAAGTAAAACCAAAGTTTCCTTCCATAAACTCTTTCACATCCTGCGGTCGATTTACGCCCGCCAGATGAAATACAAAATCTGCATTCTTACAATACACATCTAAAAGAGCCGGGTCCGTATCAATATCATACTCAAACACCGTGATATCGGTATCCATTCCAAAAGAACGGTCTTTTCCGTCTGCTATATTATGTAGCGTAGCTATCAAATTTCTTCCGACGAAGCCTTTCGCTCCGGTTACTAGAATGTTCATTAACGATTCTCCCATTCTTCCAATTCATCACGAATATATTTCAATTCCCAAAGTTTTGCTTTTACTTCTTCTACATTCAACAATTCCGTATTGTTTGAATTAAACTCGGTCAAAGGATTTCTATCCACATCGCCGTCTTTGAAATACTTGTCGTAGTTCAGATCACGTTTATCACATGGCACACGATAGAAATCACCCATGTCAATGGCGTTTCCACACTCTTCATTTGTAAGAAGGGTTTCGTACATCTTTTCCCCATGACGAATACCAATCACCTTGATTTCGCTATCTGCATGGAACAACTCTTTCACTGCTTGTGCCAGCACCTCAATCGTACAAGCCGGCGCTTTTTGCACCATAATATCTCCAGAATCCGCATTTTGGAATGCAAACACAACTAACTCCACTGCTTCTTCCAAACTCATGATAAAACGTGTCATGGTTGGCTCTGTTACTGTCAAATCTTTTCCTTCCTTAATCTGACTGATGAAAAGCGGAATTACAGAACCTCTGGAACACATGACATTTCCATAACGTGTACAGCAGATACTTGTCTTGTCCGGAGAAATGGTTCTGGATTTTGCAACTACTACCTTTTCCATCATGGCTTTCGAAGTTCCCATGGCATTTACCGGATAAGCTGCTTTATCTGTAGATAGACAGATTACTTTCTTTACCCCTGCTTCAATTGCTGCAGTTAAAACATTCTCTGTTCCAAGAACATTGGTCTTTACTGCCTCTACCGGGAAGAATTCACACGATGGTACCTGCTTTAATGCTGCCGCATGGAAAATATAATCCACGCCATGCATAGCGTTACGCACGCTCTGGATATCACGCACATCTCCTATGTAAAACTTCAGCTTATCGCTATATTCCGGATACTCTTTCTGATAGAAGTGACGCATGTTATCCTGCTTTAACTCATCACGTGAAAAAATACGAATCTCCTTAATATCCGTTTCCAAGAATCTGTCCAGTACGGCATTTCCGAATGAACCGGTTCCTCCTGTGATTAATAAGGTTTTTCCTTTAAACATTTTGTTCTCTCCTTTATAATAAATTCTTTATTTTATTAACGTAAAATCTGTAACAACTATTTTACACCAAACACTTAAAACAAAACAAGTATTTTTCTGTTTCTTACCGTTTTAGTAACGTCAAATATACTTCATCCAGTTGCTTATCCACTGTATCACTCGAAAACTCACCTATGAAAGTTTTTACTCTGTCATGCTCACTTATTTTCTTTTTCATTGCCTGCAAAAGTAATTCCACATTCTTTGGCTCAATGAGTTCTCCATTATTTTTTACGATTTCGCGATTCCCACCAACATCAGTTGCAACAATCGGCAACCCTGCCGCCGTTGCTTCCAAGAGGGAAATGGAGTGATTCTCATGCAATGATGGTAACACAAAAAAATCACTTGCAAATAAGAATCTATAAATGTCTGTCTGATTCCCTAAGCATTTTACTTTATTCTTATGAACCAATCGTTCACAAGCTGACGTCAGTTCTGGTAAGTATTGTCCATCTCCGACGATTAGCATCATAAAATTTTTCGGCCCCTGCCTGTCCAATATTTCTAATGCCTCTTTTAGGTATTCCATACCCTTTTCTTTTGTAACACGTCCTACATAAACACCTACAATCGTATCTTCAGAAAGTTGCAATTCCTTTCGAACATTTTCTCGAATCATTCTGCTGTCATATTGGCTATAATCCGGCATACGATTATATACAACCGGCAACATTTTGTGTCGATATTTATCAAATACCTTTCGCTTATCAGCCGTTTTACAGACACAAGAAATACCATCCGCCAAACCAAAAATCAATGGCTCAATTATATGTTTACTAATCCAGCGTTTCAACGGATTTATATATACCAAATCACTATACATACCATGAACGGTAACTAGGCTTTTCCCCTGACGCGCAAGTTTCGTTGCAATCACCGCATTGAGTCCGTCAGGTGCAGCCCCCCGAATATGTACAATGTCCGGATTGGCTTCCCGAATCTTTTTATAATAAAATCTAATATCTTTGATATTGACTCCATTATGGAAATCCATCAAAATCATTGGTTCAAAATCATATTTTTCTGTTAGCGATGATTTCTGCAATGCACGATATTCTGCACTTACACCACCACTTCCAGATGGGTCAAGTACTTGTTGCAAAACTTTTATCTTTTTTTCACTCATAATGCCCTCTTCTTAAAAATGGACAGCAGTCCTTTTCCCAAATAGTGTAGTTTTTTTGTCAGACTTCCGCCGGAACCTTGTGGTAAAACTTCTATTGTTTCTCTCTCATCATAAAACTTTAATCCTTCTTGTTCCTCAAAATATCGTTTTACCGGCCCATAAAATTTTCCTTTAACACACAAGCTCCATCCTTTAAAGTCATAAGGGAAAATTGCTTTTTCATTATTTGTAGGACATAAGAACATGCCTGTTTTTAACCAAGAACGAATAGTTCCGTTTACCTCAAATTCCCATGCACTTTCATTGTGTTTTAAGACAGATTGTAAATATTCCGTTTTATACAATGTAATATGAGCCGTCATTTTATAAAGTGCACACTTCGCTCTCTGGACAAAACCATCCAAATCCGGAATGGATTCTCTTCCCCCAGGTTCTTTTAAATAAGTAATAGATGCCACATCCTTATGAGACTTCATATAGTTCAAGGTTTTCATAAAATCCTTATGCCGAACCGGACTCTTTAAATAAAAATCATCTAAAAAGATTAAAACATATGGCGTCTTCACTCGTTTGAGCGAAAGACTTAATCTATCACTCCAAGAAACTTCGGAACTGCAATTTAATGGGCTACTAATTCGAAGCCCCTCATAGCAGAATCCTTTAGATTCCGTATTTAAAATAATCTCACCATCATATTCTGGCCAATACTTCTTCAGCAACATAAAGAAATTATCCCATAAGTCTGAATATGCATCACAAGAGCAAAATAAAATTGTTACATCATTGGAAATCATCTCATCTCTCACATTCTTAAAACAAATACTCATAAAATCCACTATCCATAATATCACTACAGATAATTTCTAAAATTTCTTCCGTGGTGCACTCATCCGTATCAAAACTCTTTATGGACTTTTGATTTTTGTATTTTTTATCAAACCGTTTTTTCATATTAACAAATATTTCTTTATTTAAAATATCATCTTTTCGTTTTAACGAGGTCTCAACGGAACAATACAAATAATACACTTTCTTTGGACGCGGAAAAAACATCTTAAACAATATGAAATATATCACCTTGTATTTTCCGAAAGCATTATCATACGCTTCCCAAGGAAATCGATCATACAATACAATTCTATAGTTATGAAATCTATTCTTTATATATCGGTACCACATTTCAATATATACGCCTATAAACGGCATTAATTTGAACTTAAATCTCTTTCCTGAGGCATAATATTCTTTTCCCCAAAAAGTTTCCATCTCCCGAAATCCCATATATTGAACGCAACACTTTTCATCTAAAAGTTGTTTTAAAGCCTGCACAAGTGTGGACTTTCCGCTTCCATCAACACCTAAAATTGCTATAGACTTCCTTGGTATTCGGTGTAAACGGTATCTCCATTTAACATTTCTATTCGTAAGTCTGGATAACTTTTTTCTGTTATGGAGTTCTTTCAAGACGACACCTTTGCCCACTTGCTTATTTAGCATCTGTTGAACTTTTTGATTCAAGCACTCCATATCTGCATTATTTTGAATGAATTTATAAAACTCACAAATTTCTTCTGTCATATAACCAAATGACAATTGATTTTTTTTGCATTCTTCTAAAAATCGATTCAAACGTTCATAATTATGTTTGGACAACTTTTCTTTGTCATAGATAATATGTAACATAAATAGTTCTAATGCCTTGTCACTTCTGAACGTTTTTATATAATTTCTTTTTTCTATATACTGCACAAGTTGTTCTTCTTCATTGTAAGTTAATAGGTTTTCCCCAAAGCATAGTGCTGTCACAATATCTATTTTCAAAAGCCGCTCTTTTGTAAGTAAAAAATATTGTACATGTGGATAACGGCAGGCATTGATACGTGGCGTTTTAAATCCAAAAGACTCCAACACCTCTTTAACACTTGACAAATTTCGTGTCGGAACATAAATATCAATGTCTGCAGATGTTTCTAATTCCTCTTCTGGTAGATACCCTCGTAAAACTGCATAATCAATATTACAAGCATTCAATTTTTCAAATACTTCTTTCATGAAATCGTCCATTAGATTTTTCCTTTTTTCAAAAACTTTTTAATATTAACTTTAAATCCACCCAATAAAAACAATATTAAAAAATAGATAACTGCTGCACATATAACCACTAACGCTAATCCTACTATCGTTTTTACGCTCGTTCTTACACCTAACAAAAAACAACCCATTATAATACTTGCAACCACTTGTTTTAAAAGCATCTTAAAATCGAGCCCTAGATGGAATCTTTTTCGTAACAAAAGTACTGTGACTACTGTAACAGCCACATAAGAAAAAACAGTTGTCACCGCAGCTGCAATATAACCAAATTTAGGAATAAAAATAATATTCGTTGTGAGATTGACAATAACGGAAAAAATCGTCAAATACAATACAGCCTTCGTTTTCTCCTCTAATTGCCATAATTTATACAGTGTTCCATTGATGCCCATAAAGACAAAACCTGCGCTTGAAATTGCGATAACCATAGCCGCATCTTTGTATTGCAAATCTATAATTGTTCCATAAAATTGTTCTGACAATAATGATAGCCCTACGATAGCTGGGATGGAAAACATAAAAAGATAATTGAATATGCCTTTTAGCATTTTACATATTCCATCTTTTCCCTGTTCATTCCAACATTTAATCATTTCCGGGAAAAATGCCAAATTAAAGGCAGATATAATCAATCCAATAGAACTTTCTGCGAAACGATACGATACGTCATACAGACCAACTTCATAACTTGTCATAAACGCATTAATAATATATCGATCCCCATAATTTAAAAGCCAGCTAACTCCCCATACTCCTACCATCGGAAATCCGTACATTAAAAAAGTTTTATTTAATTCCTGCGAATATGATTTTATCGAAAAATGTTTTAATGCTTTTAATATCCATATTGACACAAATACGAAAATTGCAGAAATAATAATCTTTGAAAGAAATAGCGCTTCTATTTGTAAATTTGTAAATTTAAAAAACAAGATAATTAATATAATGTTCAGTACCGATTGAACCATCAGCAAAATACTATACGTCAATCCATGTCCTGCTGCTCTCATCAATTTCTCATATATTTCCACGCCGCTGACAAAAACAACCATTACAAGAATTAAAGATAAGTTTTGTCGAATAGGTATATCTTTCATGAAAACGGAAGAAAAAACAATAACTAGTCCAGCTACAAG